>JAKCCH010000063.1 GCA_021838945.1 Actinomycetes bacterium | reverse complement strand
GTCGCCTGCCTCGTCGGCACCCCTCACGTCCACGTGCTCAGCCTTCTGCTCGAGGAAGGCGAAGTCGACGAGCGTCCGGTACAGCTCGTCCCACTGCCCGGCCTGCGCGAGGTGATGCGGGAGCTCGCTCAGCCCGCGGATGCTCGGGTTCCCGTTTCCGCCAGCCCACCGCCCGTCACCGTCGGGATCGGCCTCGGCATGGAAGTACTCGGCCATGCGGCTGTGGAGCGCCGCGCCGCGTCCCCCCGTCAGGTAGCGCTCGCGGCAGGCGTCGCCGAGCTCCGCATGGAAGAAGGTCAGGAGGTCGCCTGCATTTCCGCGCACGGTCATGAGATAGGGGGCAAGATCGAAGGCGAGGCGCGACCACAGCACGACGGGCAGAGTCGGCCCGGTCCGCGGGCGGGCAGTCAGCCGGTCCAGATCCCCTCTGCGGGGCAGGCGCGCCGGGACGAGCTCGCCGATCAGCGCGTCGAGATCGCCCCCGCTTTCCATGCCGGTCGTCTCGGCCTCACGAGCGGCATCGCGGATCGTCGAGACCCACTCCCTCGCATCCATTCCCTCCGGGCGCGACGGAGAGCGCTCGGCACCCTCGACGAAGTCACCGGGAAGGTGGAAGGCGTCGAGGAGGAACCACCGGTAGAGCTCGGGATCGCGCGACAACAGGTCGAGGAGCTCGTCCTCGGCCAGGCCGTGCCGGGAGGCGGCGAGGTAGCCGAGGGCATGAGCGACGAGCACGCCGCCGTGGGCGCTCTCGGCCTCGAGCCGCGTGAGCAGGTTGTGCTCCACCAGGGCCTGCACGCCGATGGCGAGCTCCTCGGGAGGCTCCCCCTCGCCGGAGCGCCACCGGCGCGCCTCCTCGAAGGCGAGGCGCAGGTAGAGCGGATTGCCTCCGGACTGCTCGAATGCAGCAAGCACTGCGCTGTGCTGGCGAGGCCGGAGCTGCCGGTGCGCCTCCTCCAACCAGGTGGCGAGCAAGCCCGCACCTTCGTCGCCGTTGAGCCCACCCAGTTCCAGCGTGTCCGCTCCGCGAGCTACCAGCGCTGCGAGCGTGCCGCCCGGGCGGGTGGAGAGGACCATGCGCACGCCGGGCGGCAGGAGGGGCGGCACCCAGGCGAGGCGCCGGGCCGAGCCGGTGAGCTGATCGACGGCGTCGATCAGGACCACGACCGGACTGCTCGCCCCGGCGGCGGCAAGGTGCCGTCGAAAGTCGGCACCGAGCGTGCCGAGGTCGCCCGGCTCACCCGGCGCTCTCGGGGCGGCGCCGGATTCACCCGGCGTCCGGCGTGCCAGCTCCCGGCAGAGGTCGCCGAGCAGCGCCCGTCCGTCCGAAGAACGAGGCGTGACGCCGACGAAACGAGCGACCACCACCCGCGCCCCGCCGCCTGCCTCAGCCCGCCCGAGCACCTCCGCCAGCAGCGCCGACTTGCCGCTCCCACCCACACCCTGCACGACAAGCGGGCGTGCGTCATCGCTGTTCAGGTACGCGGCGATTCGCCGCAACTCCTCCTCGCGACCGGTGAAGCTCCGCCTGCGCTTGGCCGCGAACCTCCGGTGCGCCTCGACCTCGGCATCCACCCCTTCACCGTCCGGAGCGCCGGCCGCCGCCGTCGGATGCGTCAGCTCCTCGGTGATCGAGCGCTCGAGCCCGCATCTCACGGCGCGGGCGAAGTCGTCGGCGTAAGCCTCGTCGAGACGAGGGCCGTCCACCCCCCAAGCCACCGACAGGTCGAGGACTTGCGCGCCGGGAAGGCGCGCCCTGACGCGATCGACGAGGTCAGCCGCTGGCCTCGGGTCCTCGTCAAAGAACCTGCGGCGCACCGAGTCGGCATCGGCGGCGCTCCCCGGCGCTTCGGTGATGCTGCGGACGACGCACAGCGCGGCGTCCGGGGCCGCCGCTTGCAGCGCACCGGCAGCGATCTCCTGCTCGGTGGCTGATGCCGTGTAGGCCAGCGACTCGCCATCGGTCAACTCGATCGCCCGCGCCGCGGCGCGGAGGATCCGGGCGAGGCGTGACTCGACCCAAGCCCAGCTCGTTGCATCCACGTACGGGCCGGAGCGACGACGGAGGCGGTACTCGGCCGGCACGGCGTTGTCGTCGCGCTCGTACCACGATTCGACGAGAGCGGCACAGCGCGCCCGGCCGGCGAGGACGCTGCCGATCGCCTCGTAGGTCGAAGCCGGTATGGACGGCGGAGGTGGCCGCCACCCGTACCGGTTGCCCAGCAGCACGAGGAAGTTCGGCCGCGGGGTCACCTCACGGCACCGCTCGATCTCCTCCAGGCAGATGGGCACGGTCTGCTGGTCGAGCGCCGCCTCCTCGCTCACGCCCCATCGAAGGTCGACCGCCTGGAACCTGGCGCCGTGAGCCAGGCAGAGGGTGCGGAGGGACGGCCACACCTCCCTGCGCAGCACCTCCCGTTCGAAGGCGAAGTCGTCGAAGGTGGAGTTGACGAACACCCGGAAGGTCGTGACCGGACCACCGGCGTGCCGAGTGGGCGGCTGCACGGGCGGCACAGTGGGCGGCTGCACGGGCGGCACAGTGGGTGTCGGCGCCGGCAGGCGTGCGGACGCGTCGAGGAGGGCGCGTGCGACGTCCCGCGGTGCCACGAGAGTGTGGCCCTCTTCGACGGCTTCGACGCTGGCGAGCGACACGACGTCGGCTCGCGTCAGGCTCTTCGACGCCGCCGCCCCACCCGAGTCGAGCACGGCATCGAGATCGCCCGGCGCGACGTGGACGTCGGCCAGACCCTCCCTGGCGACTTCTGCCAGCGCGGCGACCCAGTCGTGAAGCGAAGCGGCCGAACCGACGCGTCGCTCGAGAAGGCCGAGGACCTCCACCGCCCGGAAGCTCAGGCCGACCTCGCTCACGATGCCCGCTTCGCCTTGTCCGCAGTGCCCGCCTGCTCAGCGGCAGGCGGACGGCGCCGGACCTCGAGGCCAACCTGCGCGAGCAGCTCGGGCATGCGCCGGACGAAGACCCGGTCCATGTCCCGGACCTCCTCTGGAAGGTGCTCCCACTCCACGAGGTAGGGGCTCGTGCGCACGGAGGGATCGCGCTCGCTCCCCCACCGCCAGCCTGCCAGCAGCCGCTCGGAGGCCCACCGCCCGTGCTCGGCTGCAGCCATGCGCTCGACCTCGTCGGGCAGGAGCTCGGCCACGGACACCGTCCCGGGCCTCACCGCTGCCACCTCGTAGCCGGCGACGGCGAGGAGTCCGGCGTAGTGCCGGGCCTGGTCCCGGTTCGACTCCTGCAGATCTGCGGGGAGGTCGTCCCACGCTCGAAGCGACGGGTCGGACGTCGTGGCATAGGCGGTCTCACGCAGGTACGTCTGATGGATCGCCTGCGCCACACTCTCGGTGGTGCTCGCGTCGAGGCGACCTTCGACGCGGGTCAGGAAGGCGTGCACGACGTCGGGGTCTGGCGGCAGCGGGATGACGCGTGCGTGGCGTGCCCACAACGGGTCGGCGAGGAGGCGCGCCGCCTCTCGGCCGCTGCCCTCCACGAGTCCGACGGCGGCGCCGAGCGAGGCGGCAAGCCGGTACTCGGCGGCTGCGACCGGACCACCGTTGATGCCGAGGAGCCGGACATCTGCCGGGTCGACGCCGGCAGCGAGCAAGTCGTTCCACGCCCGCAACGACTCCGACGGGCTGAAGGAGGCGCCGCCGGTGAGGCGCAGCTCGTCGTAGCGATCGTCCACCTCCGCGCCGGCTGGAAGCTGCCGCGGCAGGTAGCCGACAAGGCAGAAGCGGGCTCCGGCGCTCCTGCGAGCTCCGGCCGCGAGCCCGCTCACGCCCTGGCGCGTCCCACCGGCCAGGACGGTCCCGCCGAAGCCGCACAAACCGGTCGTGAGCAGACGTTCGTAGGTTCGCAGCTCAGCTTCGAGATCAGGGGCCGTCCCGCCGGCGAGCATCACAACGGGTTGCGACACCGTGCTGCGAGAAGGGTCGGCACCGAGCAGGTCGGGAGCCAATCGGGCGGCACGCCCGAGGACGAGCAGCTCCCGCGCCCACGCGACTCCCTCGCCGCCGAGCCCGGACCGGCGCATCGTCTCGAGCGAGGCCAGCGTCTCCTCGAGCGGCCCGGCGGTGCTGCACGTGCACAGACCGAGCGCAAAAGCGTCGAAGGCCTCGTATGGCTCGTCGGCAAGCAGGTGGAGTCGACCGAGGTGGAACAGCGCCTCCGGCAGGTTCACGCCGAGGCGAGCGTGCAGTCGGCACCGTTCCATGGCCGGCCGACAGAGCGGCTGCAGCAGCGGCAGCGCGTCCGTGCTCACCTCCCGCGCGAGCTCGAGGTCGAGCAGGTCCCCGAGCGCCCCGTAGTCGGCCGCATCGAGCGCGAGCGCGCGGAGGATCCAGC
The DNA here is from genome assembly GCA_021838945.1 of Actinomycetes bacterium. Taxonomy (GTDB): domain Bacteria; phylum Actinomycetota; class Acidimicrobiia; order Acidimicrobiales; family Bog-793; genus JAKCCH01. The sequence goes on along the minus strand of JAKCCH010000063.1, from coordinate 12,604 downwards.
TGCGCGCGATGTCGTCGTCGACTCCTCTCCAGGTCCGCGCGAGCAGCGTCAGGGAGTCGCGGTCGGCCGGATCGAGCTCCAACGCCTGCTCCAGCAGCACCTGACCGGAGCGGTACGCCCCGCCGGCCCGGTCACCCTCGTGCAGGCGGCAGAGGGCAAGGCCGAGCGTGCGCCGCAGTTCCCGGTCCACGGGTGAAGGCGCTCGACTCGACACGAGCGGCTCGAATTCGTCCACGACGCCCTGCCAGTCCTCGAGCCGGGCCGACAGCTCGGCGCTCCGGTTCGCGAGGACGAGGTCGTCCGGGCATGCGTTTCGGACTGCGTCGACGAGGGCGCGCTCGTCGCGCAGTTGGGCTTCGGTCAGGTAGCGGCCCGCTGCAGTCGCGTAGGCGCGCATCTCCGCCCGCAGGCGCTCGAACTCCCGGTCCACCTCCTCGAGCTCTGCCGCGATCACCGCGACCTCTCGCTCGACGTGCTCGGGGATCGGCACTGCATCCTTGTACGTCAGGTCGTGGGCGAAGTCGGCCCAGGCATGCTGGACCGTGGTGCGCAGCTGGATCTCGGCCTTCAGCCGGTGATGCACGCCGCACGCGGCGCAGCCGAAACCGGCGACCTCGAGGGCAACCGGCTTACCCACAGGCACGGGCACGTCATGATGCAACGACGCCACGTAGTGGACCGATCGGTAGCCGAACTGGGAGGGCTCGAGTCGCGAGGCGACGTCGACGCTGTTCTCCCAGTCGACCTCGAACAGGGACTGGACGGCAGCACCGACGGCAGCCAGCTCGTCGAGGGTCTGCACGATCACCCGCGCGCCACAGAGGTCGGTGAGCTGGTGCGCCGGCACGGGGTGGCGTGCCCGCTTGCGAAGGCACTTCTCGGCGAAGCTCGCAACCGACTTCACCCGCACCTGCACGATCGCGAGCGGGGCGAGGCGCTCCACGGCTCCTCGGAGCTCTCGCTCGACCACGTCCGCAAGGTCCTGATACGCCGGCCGCAACCGCTCGTACTCGGCGACCTGCTCGTTCAGCCATGCGCGGGTGACGTCAGCGCTCATCGAGCACCTCGATCGCCTTAAGTGCCTCGATCGCCTCGAGCGCTCCGGTGGCAAAGGAGCCTGGCGGAAGCGACCCGGGCCGGGCCCACAGGTAGTCGGAGTGCTCCGGCGACAGCTGCACCGCGCCGCTGCGGTATCGGGAGGCGAAGGTCACCGACGTGACCCAGACTGCGCCCCGCCAGAAGTGCGAGACGAGGATGACCCCGCCCGGGACGACCGTGAGCCCCGTCTCTTCGCGGGTCTCGCGCGCGACGGCGTCGACGAGCTGCTCCCCGACCTCCACCTTGCCGCCGGGCAGGTCCCAGCATCCCGGCTCCCACTCCGCCTCGGCGGCACGGCGCAGCAGCAACAGGGCACCATCTTCACGGCGCACGACGGCCCTGCCGGTGACACCGAGGCACTGCGCCGGGCTCGACACGCTGCGTGACCGTGGCTCAGACGTACTCGTCCTCGGGCGCTTCGCCGGGCTTGGACCCGGAAGGCGCTGCCCCACGGAGCTGTTCGAGGAGCTTTCGGACCTTGTCACCCACGTCCCCGCCGGAAGGGTGCGCCTCCGGACCGGTCCTCTCGCCGCCGAACGTGTCCTTCAACGGCGTGTCTCCCGGGTCCTTCCCTGTCTCGAAGGTTGTGTGGAGGCGCCCGTAGGCGCTGTCCACCACCAGCAGGTAGATAGACAGCAGGCGAGAGAACTGCGCCGCGGTGAGGGTCCCGTCCTCGATCCACACGTCGCCGAACGCGACGAGCTCGCCGTCGCTCGGATCCCACCCGAGCTTCACGAAACGGCGCTCGTAGTTCACCTCGCCGAGCACCCTCAACACGGCAGGGAGCGAGGCGTGCTCCACCGGGCAGTGCAGCCAATTGACGGTCCGCAGCTGCAGGAAGGCGCCGTCGAGCTCGATGTCGAAGAGGACCTCGTACCTGCCGTTCTCACCCGTGAAGTCTGCGATCAACGCCGGACGCTCCGGATGTGCGGTGAAGTTGATCTGCTGGGCTGTGAGGAGCCGCTTGAGCCCGTCAATCGTGAGTGACATGTGCCGTCCTCCCGGTCAGTAGAGATCCACGAACAGGGTCGTGTCCCGGCGCTCGTACCCGGCTGCGCCCGCCTCGAGCCCCGAGCTGGACGCGGGAGCCCGGACCCGGACGGCCGTCACGCCGTCGAGCCGGCCTTCGCTCTCGGCCAGGCTCAGCTGCGCGATGAGCCGCCTGCGCAACAGCCCGATGAGGCCACGCGCACCGAACTGCGGGTCCCAAGCCGCCGCCAACCGCTCTACGACCTCCGGCTCCCAGTCGAGTTGCATCGGCGGGCGGCGCGCGGCCGCACCGGCGCGCAGAGCCTCGAGCTGCCGGTTGATGATGGCGGGAGCGTCGGCAAGCCCGAGTGCGTGGAAGACGAACCAGCGGAAGCCCCTGCCGAGGAACTCCTGGGGGAAGCCGGCACGCCGCAGGTCGTCCATGACCGACTCGGCGCTCACGCTCACCGTGGAGCCGGCTGCCGGCGCGCTGGTCTTTCTGAACCCGATCGGGCCCGACCGCTCCTCGTACGTATTGCCCGCATTGGAGGTGAAGACGAGGAAGGCGCGCCGGAAGTCGAGGAGGTTGCCATCGGTGTCCTCGACCGTCCCCTCGTCGAGGATCTGGAGCAGCAACTTGCCGACACCCGGGTCGGCCTTCTCGATCTCGTCGAACAGCACGACGCAGTCGGGCGTGTTGCGGATGCGCGAGAGCACGCCGCCCTCACCCCGGACGTATCCGATGTAACCGGGCGGTGGGCCGAGGAGCGTGCTGATGGCCTCACGGCTGTCGAGACCCGAGCCCTGCAAGGTGTTGCAGTCGATCCGGAGGAGCGCGTGTGCGCTACCGCCGATGGCCTCGGCGAGGATCTTGGCCGTCTCGGTCTTGCCGGTGCCGGTCGGTCCGGCGAAGAAGAAGTTGCCGCGCGGGCCCTTGCCGGTGTCGCTCCATGTGCCGAGCCCGGTCACCACCGCCTCGGCGAGCTCGTCCACGAGGTCGTCCTGCCCGACGATCGAGGCCTTGAGGGTGGCGGCGAGACCCTCCTTGGTGACCGAGCGCGGCTCGACGAAGCGGTGCCCGGTCTCGGCGTCGAGCGCCCCGCGCAGCGCCTCCTCGGTGACCTCGGAGACCGGCGGGTCCTGCACGAGGCACCAGGCGCAGGCCTGGTCGAGCAGACGGATGGACTTGCGCGGCTCCTCCCGGCCGAGCAGGTGCTCCTCGGCGAGCTTCACCGTGAGGGCGACGACGTCGTCGGGGATGACGAGCTCGGAGTAGTAGGCGCGGAGCGACGGCATGCGGGCGCTCAGGATCTCGACGGTCTCCTCCGCTGTCGGCGCCGGGATGCGCACCTGCGTGAAGCGCTCCGCGAGGGCGTGGTCCGGTTCGATGTAGTTGCGGAACTCGGCGAGCGTCGTGCAGCCGATGAGCGAGATCTGCCCGCTTCCGACGGCCTTCTTGAACTCGGCGCTCGCACCCGACCACGGCGTCGGCACATGCATCTCGCTCTGGAGCAGCGAGTGCACCTCGTCCACGAAGAGGAGCACCTGCGGGTGAGCTGCGAGGACTTCGATGAGCCCTTTGATGCGCTCCTCGAACTGGCCGACCATCGACGCGCCCGCCTTGAGAAACGCCGGTGACAGCTCGAACACGTCCGTGTCCCGCAACCGCGGGAGCACCCGCGGGTCTGCGGCCGAGATGCGCCGGGCGAACTCGTGGACCACGACGGTCTTCCCCACACCCGGTGGCCCCACGAGGATCACGCTGTGCTGCTTGCGCTGCACGAGGCCTTGCATGAGCTTGCGCAGCGTCTCTTCGATGCCGACATAGGCGTGTGGCTCGAGCTTGATCCCCGTCAGTGTCCTCCCGTACTCGCCGAGCGTCTCGAGGACCTTGCCCCGCTCGGGGCTCGTCCGCCAGCCGAGCGCCGGCTCCGGCGCCGCTTCGCCGGAGCCGAGCGCGGCCAGCGCTGCCTGCTCTCCGGCGTCGAGCCCCAGGGTTGCGAGCAGTTCCCGGCCGGGAGGTGACGAGGCGAGGGCAGACACGACGTCGCCGGGTGACGCCGGGGACGACTCGTCGGGAAAGCGGGCCAGCACCGCCCGCACCGGAGCTGCCAGGTGGCGCCGCCCCGGGTTCGGGGCGACGACCTCCGGAGGAGGGATGCGCCCGGCGAGCGCCGGCAGCCGGGTCTCGAGGGCGGTCCCGTGGAAGAAGGCGCTCAGCAGGTGGCCGAGCTCGATGTCGGCGCCGTCGGGGACGCAGGACTTCGCGAGCTCGAGCGCCGTGACCGACTCGGAGTCGAGGGCATACGTCACCTCTTCCATTGTTCGCTCCTTACGGTCGGGTCATAGGGCCGAACGTCACGAAGGCATGTCGGGACTTTCGCCTCTGCTCACGGCTCGCGCCGGCGCGGACGATGGGCTCGGACCCGGAGCAAGGAGACGGATGCCATGTTCGAGAAGCACGTTGACACGAAGCTCATCGAGAAGTACCTGGAGCGGCACGGATGGCATGCGCACCAGGCCCTCGACCAGGTCGGAGCCGTCCTCACAGGGTGGCACGAGCCGACAGGAGACCAGTACGCCATGGTCATCAAGGTCCTCGAGCAGCAGCACGCGGTGATGTTCCAGCTGCCGGGGCTGCTCAAGGCTCCACTCGACGAGACGCCGGCCGACCGGCTGAGCGGCCTGCTCTTGATGCTCGGGCTGCTCAACTACGAGCTCGTCCTCGGCAAGTGGGCCTACGACCCTGCCGACGGCGAGGTCAGCTTCAGGTGCGGGGTCCCGGCTGACGGCGAGCTCAGCTACGAGCAGTTCGAGCGTCACCTCGTCGCGACCATGGCCGCAACCCTTGATGTGAAGACGCTGCAGGCCATCCTCTCCGGCGAGAAGACGGCCGACGTCGCCATCAAGGAGGAGAAGGCCAAGGTCGGGTGACGACGTGACACTGTTCGGACCCCCTGACGTCGAGCGGCTGCGACGCAAGCGCAAGGTGCCGGCTCTGATCGAGGCGCTCAACTTCGTCGACGACCAGATCCGGGCCGGGGCCGCTGCGGCTCTCGGCGACGTCGGTGACCCTCGCGCGGTGGAGCCGCTCATCATCGCGATGCGTGACCCGTGGTCGCCTGCGGTGCGCCGGGCCGCAGCCGAGTCGCTCGGTCGTTTCCGGGACGCTCGGGCCATCCCCCACCTCGTCGCCACGCTCGGGGACGATTGGATGTTCGTGCGCCTGGCCGCGGCGGAGGCGCTCGCGGCGACGGGCGAGCCGGCACTCGAGCCGGTGATCGAGGCGCTCTCCGGCGTGAGCCCGACGGAGCGGGCCATGGCTGCGGTGGTGCTCGGGCGCATGCGAGATGCGCGGGCGGTTCAGCCTCTGCTCTGGGTCGCGGCCGACCACGATGCAGACGTGCGCCTCTTCGCCGTGACGAGCCTCGGGATGCTGCGCGACGTGCGCGCCATCGACGCGCTGGTCGCCGCTCTTCGCGACAACGAGGAGAGTGTGCGCGCGGCGGCGGTCGACGCACTCGAGCATGTCGACGATCCGCGCGCCGCAGCGGCGCTGGCCGCCGCCAAGCGCGCCGGATGAGTCCGCCGCAGCCGGCCGAGCAGAGACGGGAGCTCGAGAGCATCGCTGGCGCGATCGAGCTCTCCGCACACGTTCTCGTCCGCGATCCTTCCCAGCTCGGCTCCCAGCTCCTCGGCCGGCTGCTCGGGCACCCCGAGCCGGGGCTCGCCCGGCTGCGTGCCGCCATCGTCGAGCGCCCGGTCCTCCTCCCGCTGCTGCCCGGCCTCGATGCTCCCGGAGGCCCGTCGCTCGGCGTGCTGGCTCCGCCGCGCACCGCGGGCGGGTCCGCCACCGTCGTCGTGCCGGCGTTGACCCTTGCCCCGGACGGACGGAGCGCAGTCGTCGGCTACGAGGACGGCCAGATCTCCGCGATCATGCTCGACGGCGGGCTTCCTCTGTGGTCCCGCTCCTACGACCCGGGCGTCGTGTGCGTCGCTGCGGACCCGGCGGGCGGCACCATCGTGTCGGGTGCTTCCGACGGCACCATCCGGATGCTCGACCTCGCGGACGGGGACGACCTCGGAGTTGTCGGGCGCCATGACGACTCCGTCTTGCGGGTCGCGCTGTCTCCGACCGCGCACCTGATGGCATCCTGCTCCCAGGACATGACCGTGCGGATGTGGGACCTCGCCGGTCGCGCGGAGATCGGGCGCCTGCCCGGTCCGGGGCCGATCGCCTTCGGTCCCGACGGGCTCCTGTTCGCCGTAGCCGACGGCGAGCTGGCCTCATGGGACGCCCGCTCGCTGACACGCAAGGCGTCGGTGGCCGAGGGCGCGCGTCATGCCCTCGCGCTGGCTGTGACGCCCGATGCGCGACGGGTCCTGACCGTCGAGCACGAAGCGGGCGAGACAGCAGACCGGCCCGATCGCGAGCTCAACCGCGTGGTGCTGACCGTCTACGACCCGAGCGGGCGCGAGGCGGCTTGGCGCAGCACCGACGTCGCTCCGGCAACGGGCATGTACCAGTTCAGCTGGGCGACGCTCGCCGTCTCTCCCGACGGGTCCCTCGCCGTGACGGGCTCGCTGACCGGCGACGTCCTCGTGTGGGAGCTCGACGGCCCGGGACCGGCCGTGCACCTCTCCGGGCACACGACGCAGGCGCTGACGACGTGCGTGACGCCCGACGCGCAGCGGGTCCTCACTGCAGGCCGTGACGGGACCGTCCGCCAGTGGGACCTGTCACGCCGTGCGGGCGGCAGGCACGTCTCCCGCCATCCCGCGGGAGAGGTGGACGGGGTCGCCGTGACCGAAGGCGGCCACCGCGCCGTCACCGTGGCATCGGACGGGTCTGCCGCGCGCTGGGACCTCCGTCCTCTGACCGGTGGGGTGCCGTTGCCGCAGGCGACTTCGCCGTTGTGGGCGGTGGCGGTCTCGAGCGACGGCCGGCGGGCCGTCATCGGTGGGAGCAACGGCCAGATCTCGGCCTGGGATCTCGACACCTGTGAGGCTCTATACAGCTGGACGATGCCGGGCGGGCACGTGCAGGTCGTCGGCTGTTCCGCCGACGGGAGCGAAGTGTGGGGGATGACCACCGACGGCACACGAGCGCGCTTCGACGCGACGACCGGTGCGCTGCTGGAAGCCCCGGTGGCTCTGGACGGCACCCCGCTCTTCGGACTGGCCGCGTCGGCCGACGGACGGCGCATCTTGTCGGGGTCGCCTGCGGGCGAGGTCTTCCTCGACGATCTGTCCGGCTCCAACCCGCGCCGCAGCAGTGTCGGCCGCCACGACGCCCGCGTCTCGCGGGCCGCCATCACGCCTGACGGCCGGCTCGGGTTGACCGGATCCGCGAATGGCGAGATCACCCTCTGGGACCTCGACAAGTTGGGACCGCGTTTCGTGGCGAGGGCGCACGAAGGCGCCGTCACCGCCCTTGCCTTCGCGTCCGCTGTGCCGCTCGCCGTCACGGGCGGATGGGATCACGCAGTCGTGCTCTGGGACCTGTTGGGCGAGCGCCGGCTGGCCACGTTCACGGGCGAGGGGAGGATCATCGCCGTCGACCTGTCGGCTGATGGCAGCGTGTGCGTCGCCGGCGAGCAGACCGGGCGCGTCCATGCCCTCCTCGCCGGCATGACGCTGCTGCCCGGCGGCATGCCGCGACCGGAACCGGCTCGCTGACAGCAGAGTCGCCGGCGAGCTCGCGGGAGGCCTGTCGGGTGAGAACCTGTCTTCTGGACTATCCCGGCAGGCCCTGGCGGCGCACGACGGAGTCGACGAGGGCCTCCGCTGCCCCGAGATAGCCGCGGGGATCGAAGAGAGCCACGAGATCGAGCGGCTCGGCCTCGGGATGACGGGCCAACAGGTCCTCCACGGCTTGCCGGTAGCTGATCCCGTCGCGCCTCGACGCCTCGGCGACCTCGGCGAGGAGCTCCTGCGCCCTTGGCCTTCCGGCTCGAGCCTCGAGCTCGAGCCGGAGGCGCTCGGCGAAGACCGCCGGTTGCGCTTGCAGGTTCGCCTCCATCCTGGCGGGATGGACCTGCAGTCCCTCGAGGAGGTCGGCCGCGCCGCGTGCCGAGCCGGCGGCCGCCCTGAGGAGGTCGTCGACCGCAGTCCACTCGGCGTGCCATGCGCCGGCTGATCGCTCGAGCTCCCCGTCGAGCGAGCCGAGCAGACCGGCTGCGAGACCCGCTGCCCTCCGCCCGTTCGCGACGAGCAGGATCGAGAAGACCGGGTTCGCCTTCTGAGGAAGGGTCGAGGACCCTCCCCGCCCCTCCCCGCCCGCCTCGGCCAGCTCGCCGATCTCGGGCATGGACAGCAGCGCGACGTCTCGGCCGACCTTGGCGCAGGTACCGCAGACGATCGCCAGGGCCGACGCGAGGCGGGCTACGGCCTGCCGGTCGGAATGCCGCGGCAGGTCCGGGAGCGGCAGCCCGAGCTCTGCTGCGAACAGCCGCCGCACCTCGAGGCCGGCACTGCTTCCGCCGAGGCCGTCCCCGCCGAAGCTCGCGAGCGTCCCCGCCGCCCCACCGAGCTCGGCGCCCATCTCCCCGACAGCGTGTGCGAGGTGATCCGAGGCATCGGCGATGGCGGAGGACCAGCGGGCCGCCTGCAGGCCGAAGGTGCTCGGAAGTGCAGGTTGCATGAGGGTGCGGGCAAGCTGGAGCGTCGAACGATGACGTCTCGCGAGACGAAGAGCCGCCGTTGTCGCCCGGGCGAGATCAGTCACCGTGAGCCCAACCGCCTTGCGGGCGACGAGTGCCAGCGCGCTGTCCAGGACGTCCTGGCTCGTGGCACCTCGATGAAGGCACGCGGCCTCCTCTTCGGCCAGCCGGCTTCGCAGGCAGGACAAGAAGGGTACGACGGGGTTGCCCGAGGCGCGCGCCTGCCGCCCGATCTCGACTGGGTCGAGTCCTTCTACGGTGAGCGTCTTCGCGAGGCGCTCGACCGAGCCCGCAGGCAGGGCTCCGGCCGTCGCGAGCGCACGCGCGAGTGCCAGCTCCACGTCGAGGAAGGCCTGCAGCCAGGCGCGATCCGACGTGACGGCGGCGGCTTCGTCGCTCGTGAAGATCGACGAGAAGACCCCGCCGTGCTCCAGCGGCCGGGCGCCACTGGGCTGATCCTTCAGGGGCTGATCCTTTCGGGTCTCGTCCTCAGGGGACAAAGAAGGGCGTCTCCTCCTCGCCTCGCAGCACGATATCGAAGCAGTATCCGCCCGGCTCGGACCGGGCGAGAAGCCTCTCCTGACGTCGCGATCCGAGGCGGGAGAAGAACGGGTCGGCGGCGTTGGCTTCAGGCTCGTCATCGAAGTAGACGTAGGTCACCGCCCTCTGGAGCAGCCCGCGGGCGAAGAGCGAGATCGAGACGTGCGGCGCCTCGGTCGCACCGGCGATCGCGACGCGGCCGGGCTTGAGGGTCGTGACCGAGTAGCGACCCGCGTCGACCGTGAGCGAGCGCGCGAAGCCGCTCCACTCGCCGCCGGCCTCGGGCGCGTACCTGCCGGCCGGATCGGCCTGGAAGAACTCGAGGACGGCGTCGGTGACGGGCTCGCCCGTCCCGTCGAGAACGGTCCCCGTGAGGGTGATCGCCCCGGCGGTGGCGGGCGGGACGAGATGACCGTCAGAGCTCCAGCCGGCGCCGATCTCGACGTACGGCCCGGCGGTCTGGGAGGGCGTCGGCGAAAGGGTCACGAGTGCTCCTCCTCGATCGGGGTGGCCCCCCGGCCGGGCCCGAGGACGACGTCGAAGCGGTAGCCGAGGGCATAGGACTCGACGGTGGCGTCGAGATCGAAGACCCCGATGAGCCGCTCGGCCGCCTCTCGGTCCCGGATCGACGTGAACATCGGGTCGAGTGGGAGGAGCGGGTCGCCCGGGAAGTACATCTGGGTGACGAGCCGGCTCGTGAAGGTCCGTCCGAAGAACGAGAAGTGAAGATGAGCCGGCCGCCAGGCGTTGGCGTGGTTCCCCCAGGGGTACTCGCCCGGCCGGACGGTCGTGAAGGAGTAGGAGCCGTCGCTCGACGTGAGGCAGCGCCCCGCCCCGGTGAAGTTGGGGTCGAGCGGCGCATCGTGCTGGTCGACGACATGGGCGTAGCGACCGGCGGCGTTCGCCTGCCAGAGCTCGACGAGCTGACCGGCGACGGGATGGCCCTCGCTGTCGGTCACCCGACCGTGGACGATGATGCGCTCGCCGATCGGTGCACCGGCTCCTCTCCGTGTGAGGTCGGAGTCCTCGTGACGCACGTGGTCCTCGCCGAAGACGGGCCCGGTACGGCCGGCCGACTCCGGGCGGGCCGCGACGAGCGGCATCGAGGGAGCGCGCTGCAGCGTCGAGCGGTAGCTCGGGAAGTAGTACGGCGGGTCGAGGGTCGCGCCGTCGACGACGCCGAGTGGCTCTTGTTGGCCGACCGACACGCTCATCTAGCTCATCCCTTCCAACACCATGGCTATCCCCTGGCCCACGCCGATGCACATCGCCACCAGCCCGTAGCCACCGTGACGGCGGGCGAGGTCGTGGCTGAGCGACACGACCAGCCGTGCCCCCGAGCAACCGAGCGGATGCCCGAGGGCGATGGCCCCGCCGTTCTGGTTGACGATCCCTCGGTCGAGGTCCGGCCAGCTGTGCAGGCAAGCAAGCGCCTGGGCCGCGAAGGCCTCGTTCAGCTCGACGGCCACGAGGTCCTGCCAGCCGATCCGGGCACGTTTGAGAGCCGCCACGGCCGCCTCGACGGGGCCGAGGCCGAACAGCTGCGGCTCGACGGCCGAGACCGCCCGCGAGACGACACGTGCGAGCGGTCGCGCCCCCGAGCGGGCGAGCCCTGCCTCGCCGGCAAGCACGAGGCAGGCGGCGCCGTCGTTCATCGGCGAGGAGTTGCCGGCCGTGACGCTGCCCCCGGCACGGAAGACGGGCGGGAGCTTCGCGAGCGCCTCGAGGCTGGAGTCGGGCCGGATCGACTCGTCGCGCGTGAGGTCGGTCGCCGGGACGGTGACCGTCTCGGCCGCGTAGACCCCGTTCTCCCACGCCCTGGCCGCCTTCTGATGGCTCGCGAGGGCGAAGGCGTCCTGTTCCTCGCGGGAGATGCCACCCCGTTCGGCCAGGATCTCGGCACCCTCTCCGAGCGAGACCGTCCACTCGCCCGGCATCCGCGAGCTCACCATCCGCCAGCCGAGGGTGCTCGAGTAGAGCTCGGTGTGCTGGCGGGGGAACGCCATCTCCGGTTTCAAGAGCACGTACGGCGCTCTGGACATCGACTCGACCCCGCCCGCGAGGCAGATCGACGCGTCACCGACGGCGATCGCCCGGGACGCCTCGACGACGGCCTCGAGCCCCGATCCGCAGAGGCGGTTGACGGTGACGCCCGGCACTGAAGTGGGCAGCCCGGCGAGGAGCACAGCCATGCGGGCGACATTCCGGTTGTCCTCCCCGGCGCCGTTCGCGTCACCGAAGAACACGTCGTCGACGAGCGCAGGGTCGAGCCCTTCGACCCGGGAGGCGGCTTCCTTCACGACCAGAGCGGCAAGGTCGTCCGGCCGGACGCGTGCGAGCGCGCCGCCGTAGCGGCCCATCGGGGTCCGGACCCCCTCTGCGACGAAGACCTCGGCCACGTCGCTCAGAACGGGAAGGGGCGCCGCCCCTGCTGGATCGTGATCCAGCGCAGCTCGGTGAACGAGTCGATTCCCGCCCGCCCTCCGAAACGCCCGTATCCCGAATCTCCGACCCCGCCGAAGGGAGCCTGGGGCTCGTCGTCGACCGACTGGTCGTTCACGTGAGCGATGCCGGTGCGGATGCGGGAGGCCACCGAGAATCCGCGGGCCGCATCGCCGGTGATGATCCCCGCCGTGAGCCCGTAGCGAGTGTCGTTGGCGAGGGCGACCGCCTCGTCCTCGCTGTCGACGGTGACGACAGCGGAGACCGGGCCGAACACCTCCTCGTGCCAGATGGGGAGCGAGCTCGTGACATCGGCCAGCACCGTGGCCGGGAAGAGCGCGCCGTCGGCCTTGGAGCTGCCCGCCCGCAGTGACGCCCCTTCGCCGAGAGCGTGAGAGACGAGCTGCTCGACCCGGGCGGCCGCCCGCTCGTGGATGAGCGGGCCGATCACGGTGTCGGGCGAGCTCGGGTCACCGGCCGGGAGAGCCGACGCCTTGGCCGCCAGCGCCTCGATGAAGTCGTCCGCCAACGAGCGGTGGACGATGACGCGGTCGGCCGACATGCAGATCTGCCCCGAATTCATGTAGCAGCCGAAGGCCACGGCGTTGACGGCGTACTCGAGGTCGGCGTCGTCGAGGACGATGACGGAGTTCTTGCCGCCGAGCTCGAGGATCGCCGGCGTCAGGTGGCGGGCCGCGATCTCTCCCATGATGCGGCCCACCCTCGTCGAGCCGGTGAAGCTCACACGGCGCACGCGGGGGTCGCCGATGAGCGTCTCGGCGACGTCGGCGGCATCGGCCGGATCGTTCGTGACGACGTTGAGCACGCCGTCGGGCAGTCCCGCTTCGCTCAGCATGTCGGCGAGGAGGAGGCCGGCGGAGATGGGCGCCTCC
>JAKCCH010000062.1 GCA_021838945.1 Actinomycetes bacterium | reverse complement strand
CCACCCCTGGAACCCACGGTCACCGGCACGATCCGCAGGCGCGACATCCTGGGTGGGCTCATCCACGAGTACGAGCTCGCCGCCTGATCAACCCCTCCTCGCAGTCGCTCCGCTTCCGACGACCGCGGCGTTCACCTACACGCATCTTCGTCCGGTCGCGCGTCACCCCAAGCGCAACCTCGCGCTCTCCTGCAACGAGTCGGTCAATCCGATTCCGTCACTCGGACCCACCGCGAAGACGTGCGCGTGGATACTTGGACCCTTCACGCTCCACGACGACCTGGTACGTCGTCGTGGAGCTCGGCCGTGACGCGAAGGGTCGGCGACGCCAGAAGTGGCACGGTGGCTATCGCACTCGGAAGGAAGCGGAAGCCGCTCGAGCGAAGCTGGTCAACCAGATCAACACCGGCGTCTACGCCGAGCCAACGAAGCTGACGCTCGAAGATTGGATCGTCGACAGCTGGCTCCCGACGATGCGAACGCAGGTGAAGCCGACGACGTGGGACAACTACGAACGCATGCTGCGACTCCACGTCATCCCGGTGCTGGGCCATCGCGCGCTGTGCCAGCTGACCTCGATGATGCTCAACGGCCTCTACGCCGATTTGATGGCGTCCGGGAACCGTCGAGGCCTGACCACCGGTGGACTCTCGCCGAAGACCGTTCGTCACGTGCACACGACGGTGCACAAGGTGATCGCCGATGCCGTCGATGCCGGCCTCATCTCCTCGAACCCAGCCGAGCGGGCGAAACCACCCCGGCTGCGAGCCTCAGCGCACACGGAGATGAAGTTCTGGGAGCCGGCCCAGCTCGGAATGTTCCTCGGCGCCGTCGGCGAGCACAGGCTCCGGTCGGCGTGGCATCTCGCCGCGATGACCGGGATGCGGCGAGGCGAAGTGCTCGGCCTCCGGTGGCAGGACGTCGACTTGACCGCTGGTCGACTGGCAGTCCGCCGCACCCTCGTCTCCGTCGGCTACCGGATCAACGACTCAACGCCGAAGTCTCACCAGGCGCGCACGATCGACCTCGACCCCGGGACGGTGGCCGAGCTCGTCCACCATCGCACCCGCCAGGCCGTGGAGCGCCGCGCATGGGGTCCCGGCTACGTCGAGTCCGAACTCGTCTTTCGGCGCGAGGACGGTTCGCCTGTACATCCGGACCTCTTCAGCCAAGCCTTCGAGGCGGAAGTCAGGAAGTCCGGGCTACCACGCATCCGTCTTCACGACCTACGCCATACACACGCCACCATCGCGCTCCGCGCCGGCGTGCCGGTCAAGGTCATCAGCGAACGGCTCGGCCACGAGGACCCGGCGTTCACCATGAAGCAGTACGCCCACGTAATCCCCGGCATGCAGGCCGAAGCCGCCCGCCTCGTCGCGGACCTGGTGGCTGGCTCGCTCACCTCCGACTAGCACATCCTTCCCGACACCAACCCGGCCCGCAGGGCCGGGGCGGTAGCAGCGGACCCGCAAGGGTCCGCTGTTCTGCTTCCTGGCATGAGACGAGCCGGCCTTCGGCCGCCTTGCTGCCGCCCTCGCTCGCTGCGCTCACTCGGTTGGCCTCGGAAGGACGCCGAACGTCGATCACGACTCACGTCCCGCCAGGGCACGCCGAGTCCGGAACCGTCCGCGCCGGTCCGTTTGACACAGGTTTGATGCGGGCGGGAACAGGGTCCAGACGCGAAAGGACCCTGGCCGGAACCACGCTCCTGACCAGGGCCTTCCTCGAGTGGCGGGGGTAGGATTTGAACCTACGACCTTCGGGTTATGAGCCCGACGAGCTACCTGACTGCTCCACCCCGCGGCGGAGCAAACATGATACCCGGTCGCCACGGCCCGTCGCCACGGCCACTGACGCGTGATCCGGGCCGCGGCTCACGGGCGCACCTCTGTGAAGCCTGCTCCCGTGAAGTTGCCGTCGAAGGCGAGGGCATCGTGGATCCGGGTCAGTCGCATCACCACGAAGCTCGTTGCGTCGACAAAGGAACACGGACGTTCGCCATGCCGCCGCGGCCACCGCATGCCTCGGACTCGATGTCGTCGTCGACCTGCCTGACGGTGAGCTGCACACGGTTGGGTGCCGCATCGAGGACTGCACGGCACGGTGATGGCCGCACCGACGCAATGAGCGAGCCGCTCGGTAATTCCGGCGACGCCATCAGGGCGGTCGGCCGCCTCGCTATGCCGTCTCCGGCAGGTCGAAACCGTCGCGCCGCCCATCCCAGAAGTCCTCGTCCTCGACCGGGTCGATGTCGGGACGGAAGCAGTCACACCCGAGCGCCTGGCCGCCACACGCGGGACAGCGCTCGACGCAGCACCCCGGGTGGTGCCAACCACCCAGCTCGACGCCGCAGTCCCTACACCGGGCGGGAGCGACCCAGCCGGCCGGCTCGCGGCCCCAGGGCAGACCGGCTCGACGAGGTGCCGCACCGTGCCTGAGTCAGGTGGTCAGCCTCCATCGCCGGCGGATCCCATGCCCTTGCCTCCGCCGGTCGATTCCCCACCCCGCAAGGCGCGCCGCACCGCCACCCCGGACCAGACGATCTCGACGACTCCGAACGGCCAGGCACCGGACCAGAAACCGTATGCGCTCGACAGCAGGCATCCGACGCCGAACAAGGCGACGAAACTGCGCCCGCGGGGCTCGAGCGCGTACATCGCCATCATGAAGGTGACGGCGCAGATCCCGTAGATGGTGACGGCGGCCACGTCTTTAGCCCATCACATCCGGACCACCTCCGGCGCCCGATTTATGGGCGCCGAAACAATCGGCGGGAAACGATAGGCGCGAACGCTAGGAGCGTTAGCCGTCGTTTCGACGGTCAACGTGCCACGGGTTCGCGCCTATCGATTCCCGGCGGCAGAACCAACAGCTCACGCCACGATCTGCCGCTCGAGCATTGTGAGGCTCGCCGGCGCCTCGACCCCGAGCTCGGGGAGCGCCGGCCAACTCCGAGGAGCAGGGACGCGAAACAGCAAACGTCGTCAGGTCCGGGCGTCGTGCACGCCCACGACCGAGGTGAAGCGCTGAGCGTGCCTACGCCGAGGGCACGGTCGTCGTCGTGGCGGTCCCGCTCGACGTCGACGACCCGGAGCCGGAGCCCGAGCCGGAGCCCGTCGACCCAGAGGAGGGCGTCGACGACGGCGTCGTCGACGAGGAGGGCGGGCTCCCCGACCCCGAACCCGAGCTCGAGCCAGCCCCCGAACCCGCGCCACCCTGCTCCTGCAGCAGCAGCTGGTGCGCTGCTTTCAGGTACTGCCCCATCGCCTGCAGGTCGTTCTGCAGCGCCCCGAGCCTGAAGGCCTTCCCGTCAGCCACCGAGCGCTGGTAGGCCGCGTACGCGAGCGCCAGGTCCTGTGAGATCCGTGACGACAGGCTCTGCGAACCGGGTGGCCCGATCCCTGACACCGACGGGCCGAAGAGCTTCTGCAGGGAACCGTCCAAGGTCGGCGCCAGGCCGACGCCGTTGCCCCCGAAGTCCGTGGCGACATACCCGAGGACCGGCATCGAATGATTCGACCCCTGGACGTACATCGCCTGGATGTACACCAACGAGTCCTCCATCGGCACGAGCAGCGGCGGCCCGAACACGACCGAGGTATGGCTCTCGGCCAAAAGGGTCTGGGTCTGGGACACCTTCGGGTAGTCCTCGATCCTCGTCGCGACGGCCGCCGGCCCGAGCGCCGACGAGGACAGGTGCGGCAGCTCGAACGCCGTCAAGGATCCGTACGAGGACGGGTCGGACGACGCCGTGAGGAACGCTGCAAGGTCCGAGCCGCGGCCGGTCGTGGAGAACGGCACGAGAGGCTCGACGGCCACGAAGGACACCGAGGAAGCACCCGGCAGCCGGACGAGCTCGTACTGTGGGACGTAGGGAGAGCCATCGGGCCCGGCCGCCACGCTCCAGGCGTCCTGCAGCGCGTAGAACTGCGACGCCGCGCTCGCCGGGTCGGACGAGGGGTTGTAGTGGTAGCGGCCGTACATCTCCGAGACCACGGTCAGGAGGTCCTGCGGGTAGCGCATGTGGTCGAGCAGGGTGCTCTGCGAGTGCGGCGTCAGCGCGGCCATCGAGTGCAGCGGGAGGAAGAGCCCGGGGTACGCGTGCTCCCACGCGATCAACAGCGGGTCTCCGGGGTCGATCACGTACAGCTTGATCTGCCCGGTGTAGGCGTTGACGACGGCCTGGACCGAGTTCCGCACGTAGTTGTACTGGCCCTGCAGCCCGCTCCCCTGCGGCAGGAGGCCCGTCGCGGCGTTCTCGGAGTAGGGGAAGTAGTCGGTGGTCGTGTAGCAGTCGACCATCCAGAACACCTGTCCCCCGGCCACGACCGGGTACGGATGCGAATCGACCTTGAGAAACGGCACCGCGTGCTGCACCCGCGCCACCACGTTCTGGAGGTACATGATGCGCGACTTCGTCGTGATCAGCTTGGACGCGAGCAGGTTGAAGTCGTGAAAGCGCATGGCGAAGGCGGCGCGCTGCCAGAAGCCGCTCAGGAGCACGCCCCCCGAGCCGGCATAGTGGCTCGTCTGCGGCTTCGACCCGGTCGTGCCGGCGTAGTCGAGCTCCGCCTGGCGCGTGTTGACGACGACGTAGCTGGGGGAGCTCGAACCGAAGTAGATGTCCGGCTGGTGCAACGCCGGTGCCCCGGAGGCTGACCTCACCGGCACGCCTTGGATGGAGAATTTCGGCAGACCGGCTGACGAGACGGAATTCGCCGGGGACATCACGAATCCGTAGCCGTGCGTGTACTCGAGGTGCTGGTTGACCCAGGTCTGGCGCGGCAGGTCCGCCTGGGAGATCTCCCTCGTCGCCACGATGACCGGGGTGAGCGTCCTGTCGGCGCCGGTTCCGAGCACGTACCGATCGACCGACAGGCCGGAGAGCTTGTAATAGGCGTGCAGTCCCTCGAGGCTCTGGTACGTGGCGTTCGCGACCGAGGGCGACCAGAGCGGCAGCTCGTCGAGCGTGTCGTGGTTGGCGTTGACGGCGCTCGCGCTCAGATCGGCGTTGCCGGCGAAGTTGCGCGGCGTGATCGACGCGAGGCCGTAGGCGTAGCGCGTGTAGAAGATGTTCCGCTCGATGTACGGCCGCTCGACGGTGCTCTGGGAGGGGTTCACCTCCAGCCACTGCACGAAAGCCGGGAAGATGACCCCGAGGGCGAGGGCGACAAAGGCCCAGAGCCCCACGGCGACGACGGGCAGCACGAGCGTGCGGTGGTACACGTTGTAGGCGAGCAGGACGAAACCGATCATGCTCACCACGGCCAGCACCGACAGCGCCGGGAGCCGCACGTGGATGCCGGTGTACCCGGCCCCGGCGACGACCCCGTTCGACGAGAGGTCGAGCGCGTACCGGTCGACGAAGAAGTACCCGGCAGCACGTACGAGCGCCATCACGGCGAGGATCAGCGACATGTGGGCGATGACGTGGCCGCTCACCCGCGGCGATGCTCCGGGGCCGCGCAACCCGCCGTTCAGGTAGTGGGCAAGCCCCGTGATGATGAACAACACCAACAAGGCGACGAGCGACCAATCCACCAAGAAGGAGAGAAACGGGAGTCGGAACACGTAGTACCCGACGTTTCTCCCGAACTGCGGATCACGGACGGCGAAGTTCCCACCGTTCACGTACAACAGCCAGTGCTGCCATTGCGAGCTCGTTCCGACACCGACCGCAAGTGCCAGCAGGAGTGACACGACCGTCCGCACCATGAGCGGGTAGCGGCCGATCGACGCCCGGTAGCGGCGCACGATCTCGTAGTCGGCCATGACGTGCGCGTCGGCCGGCGAGAGCGCGTCGACTGCCCAGAGGCTGATCCAGCAGGCGAGGAAGAACGTCCCGGCGAACACGAGGGCGAGGCCGAGCTTGGTCTCGACCATGGAGCGCCAGATCATCGTTTCGTTGATGGACTGGTACCAGAGGTAGTTGGTGTAGGCGTCCGCGATCGCCTGGACGAGGAAGAGAAGGAGGACGAGCGCGATGATCCCGAGGAGTATCCACAACTGGTATCGGCGCAGCAGAGGGGGCCGCGCGACGACCGCGTGCTCGGGCACCCGCACGGTCGAGAAGGCTACGAGCTAATCGGCACGAGAAGGCATCGGCAGCCGGGATGGACCGGCGGATGCCGTTGTCCGGTCGGGAATTCCTCGCCCGCCGCGACGTCACCCGCGAGGGCGTTGTCGTCGCAGTCGGGGCAGGGACCTCCTGTGTCGTCGACGACCCAGTGCACGAGAACGCCCTCGCCACCGCTGACGGCTCCGTCGGAGAACGCCCGCGCGGCGAAGTCTCCGGCCGTCCCTTCCACGCGGGCGCCTCTCCACTCGCGATATGCGGCGCCGGCGGCGTCGGCGCCCCCTTCGGCGATGTCCGTGATGGATGAGAGCGCCTCACGCAACCGGTGGCGGAGCAGGCTCGTGACGTCGACGGCAAGCTGCCCGGCAAGGCGGAGCCCGGCTTCGGACGCCTCGGCGTGGCTCGGCGACTTGTCGGCGAGCCAGCCGTAGCCGACCGTCCAGGCATCGGCGAGCAGCTTGGCGCTCGCGTTGGCGAGACGTGTCCGCTGCTCGTCCTCCGGCAACAGGCGATCGAGGTCCGGTGTCCCCGTCGCATGCCGGAGCGAGTCGAGCAACAGGTTCTGGTCGTCCTGGAGCACCCGCTTGAGGGAGCGCGTGAGCTTCGAGGCGGACGGATCGAGACGCTCGGCTCGCCGAGCCAACGCCTTGGAGTCGGCAGACTCCTCCGCCGCCGCTGCCTCCTCCTCGCCCGCGTCTCCCTCTTCCGGCCCGGCATCGGCCTGCGCCGGCTGCGCCGCCTGCTCCGCGTCGCTCGCAGCTGGCTCCGCGACAGCCCGAGGCACGACCTCGATCGCGGTCTCGCCGGCAACGTCCTCCCGGTTCCCGGCCTCCTCCTCACCCACGATGTCCTCGTCCGACTCGAGCACGGCGGCTTCGTGTGCGCTGTGCTGGCCGAGCACACCCTCGCTCGCCGCCTCCGCCGCCTCCGCTTCCGCGTCCCCACGGCTCGCCCGGATCCGGGCGAACAACTCGTCCACACTCCGGTGAGAGGACTGTGCGCCGTCGCCACCGGCGGGCTCCACCTCCTCTGCCGGCTCCTCGCCGAGCGCCTCGTTGTCGTACAGCTCGGGGCCGAGCTCCCCAGCCAGCCCTTCGTCGACGAGGAGCGCCACCTCCTCGAGGTGCAACACGCGGACGCCCTCCTTGCCGCCCTCGCGCCCCTCTCCACCCTCGAGCACTTCCTCGAGGTCGCCTTCGAGGTCTACGGCAATGTCCACCTCCGTGGCGAACAGCTCCTCGCCCGCCTCGTCCTCTTCCGTCGCGGCACGCTCGCCCGCCTCCGCCGCCGCCAGTCTGGCCTCGTGCTCGGCGTTGGCGAGGCGATCGCGCACGTGGTCCACGGCAGCGCCGACGGCATCGACGACGTCGACCAGGGAGTCGCGGCCGGCCTGCAACTGCTCGAGCTGGATGCGCAGGCCCCGGTGCCTCTCGGCCAGGTCTCCGAGCACCGTCTGGCGCAGCTCGCGCGACTCGCGCACGATCCGACGGCACTCCGAGCGGGTGGCGTCGAGGAGCGCGATGGCTTCCGCACGAGCGCGCCCTGTCAGGGCCTCGGTCTCGGTCACCGCCTCGTCGCGCAGCGATTTGGCCTGTGACTCCGCCGCGTCGAGCAACGCCCGGACCTCGGCCTGCGCGGCTTGCAGGATGGCCGCCGCCTCCTCCTCGGCGACAGACGTCCGTTCGGCGAGGACGTTCTCGGCCGCGCTCAGGATCTCGGACGCGCGCACCTCCGCCTTCGAGACGACATCGCCGGCGGCGGCGTGCGCGGTCTGGAGGATCCGCGCCGTCTCAGCGCCGACGGCCTGCATGAGCGTCTCCTCGTCGAGCTCCGGCTCGGCTGCGCGCCGCTCCGCCTCGGCGAGACGCCGGCGCAGCACCTGTTCCCGATCGAGCACCTCCTGGAGCTCGGCCGCCACCGCCTCCAAGAAACGCCGAACAGCATCTCCATCCACCCCCCGCCGGGCGGAGGGAAAGGTGCGGCGAGCGATCTCGTCGGGGTGCAGACCGGTCTGCGAGTTGATCGAGACCATCACGGGATCGTCTGGCATGGCTGCAAGCCTAGGACTCGCCCCGAGGTGCGCTCGGACACTTGCGCGGGCACGTGCGCCGGAGCGGCGTCAGGTCATCCTCATCCTGACTTCGACCCGCCGGTACCAGCGGCGACAACAGCGGCCGCCGCGGCGGGCAGGCGCCCTCCGTAGCTCGTCTCGAGGATGTGGAGCGCCTGGTCGACCGTGCTCACGGCGTACACCTTCAACGAGCCACCGGCGTGGGCAAGCGCCACCTTGTACTCCTGCGGCGGCACGAAGAACACCGAAGCGCCCGAGTCCCGCACGGCAACGGTCTTCTGCGCCACGCCGCCCACGTCGCCGACACGACCGTCGATGGACATCGTGCCTGTGGCAGCAACCTTGTGCCCCCCCGTCAGGTCGTACGGATCGAGGCGCTGCATGAGGCCGAGGGTGAAGGCCAGGCCGGCGGAGGGTCCGATGATGCCCTCGGAGGACAAGTCCACACGAAACGGCAGCTTTCCCACCGCATAGTTCTGCTCCAGGCTGACGCCGATGCATTTCGTCGGCCCCGACGGGGCACCGCTCGATGCACTCGCCTTGTACAGCGGGAGCTTGGTCTGCGTGCCCCAGATCGGGCAGACGAGCTGCGCCTGGCTGCCCGTTCCCTCGATACGCCACTCGGAGAGCTGCACCGACACGCTCCGTGCAGTGTGGGCCGGGTAGGTGAGCACCCGCAACGAAACGCTCCCGCCCGCCTTGGCGCCCGCGATCCACTTCCCGAGCTCCGACTCGGACGTGACGGCATGGCCGTCGATGCCGACGATCACCTGACCGACGGAAAGCGAGCGCGCAGCCGGCGAGCCGGGGAACAGCGAGTAGACGAGCGCCCCGGTGCGGCGGACCTGCACGGGATAGCCGAGCCGCCGCAGCGCCACGACGGTCGCAGCCTGCTGGGCGTTGCTCATGTCGAGCTCGCCTTGGATCTGGTACTGCTGGGCGTTCGCCGGGCCGAGCAGATCCTGCGAGCTCACGATCTGCGCGTTCGGGTCGAGCTCGAACCACGGCCACTCGATCGCCCGGAGCGGCGTGAGCTCCACGTCGACGAGCTCCACCTGGCCGTTGTGGCTGTGCTGGTACCGGCTCGGCACTCCGATCAGTCGCTCGACCGACTGCGCCGTGCCGGGTGTGATGGCGTAGTACGGGATCGAGATGAGCGAGGCGATGAGAGCCGCGACGAGCAGCACGACGACGACGCTGCCCACGGTGTGCCACCACTTCCAGTGGAACTGCTTGGTTTCTGTCGCCGGGAGAGTGCCTAGGCTCTCGTCGCCATGACCGTCCATGATCCGTCAGCCTTGCACGGAAGAGGCGGTGATCAGGCCGCGCGCCGCAAAGGAGCGGCCGCCGCGGCCGGTCACAGGGGCGACGAGGCCGCTGCCCGCCGGGCGCTGTCGGACGAGGACGCCGGGGTCCGCCAGGCAGCGCTCGGGGCGCTCGTGCGCCTCGGTGCGGCCACGCTGGCCGATCTCGGGCGGGCTTTCGACGATCCCTCCGCTGCCGTCCGGCGGCGCGTCGCCGAGCTCGCATGGCGGACCGGCCACCCACGTGACGATCTCGTGGCACTCGTCAGCCAACATCTCGGGGACGAGGCGGAGGTGGTGGAGGCGGCGTGTTTCTGTTTGGGCGAGCTGCGGCCGGAACGTGCGAGCGAGGCCCTGACGAACGTGGCCCAGCACCACCGTGACCCTCTCTGCCGGGAGTCCGCCGTCGCGGCCCTCGGGGCCATCGGCGACCCGGAGTCACTCCCGGTGATCCTCGCCGCCCTCGACGACAGGCCTCAGATCAGGCGGCGAGCAGTGCTCGCCCTCGCCTCCTATGAGGGACAGGAGGTGGACGCAGCGCTCGCGGAAGCGCTCTCCGATCGCGACTGGCAGGTCCGCCAAGCGGCTGAGGACCTCACGGACGAGCGTGCTTCGGACGGCTGACCGAGTGGCCTGACGCCCCCCGCCAACTGCCTCCGGAAACGTCGCGCAGGCACCGGGCTGCACCGAGCACAGCCGCCTCCCTGGGGTGATCGGCGACATGGACGGGGATGCCGGTCGCGGTGGCGAGCCGCCTCGTGAAGCCGTCGAGCAGCCCGCACTCGCCCGCAAGATGCAGCCCGCGTGACAGCAGATCGTTCGCCAGGTCCGGCGGGGCCTCGACGATGCAGCTGACCGCGGCTGCGAGGATCGCTCGCAGGGTGTCGTCGACGGCGACGGCGACCTCGGAGCTCGACAGGACGACCGTGCGGATCATGCCGTTCGACGCGTCCCGTCCCGACGCCTCGACCTTGCGCTCGGGCCCGGGCCAGGCGGTTGCGATGGCGAGCTTCACCTGCTCGGTCGCCGACGGGCTGAGGACGAGGTCGTGGGAGCGCAGGCACATCGTGTGGATGGCCCGGTCGAGATCGTCGCCGCCGAGCGGCAGGGACGCCTTCGTCACGACACCGCCGAGGGCCATCACGGCGACGTCCGTCGTGCCGGCGCCGACGTCCACGACCATCGTGGCAACCGGTTCGGCGATCTCGAGCCGGAAGCCGATTCCTGCCGCCACGGCGTGCTCGATGAAGTCGACCTGCGAAGCCCCCGCTTCCTTGAAGGAACGTTCGAGCGCGCGCCGCTGGACGCCGCTCGCCAATCCCGGGACCGTGCACAGGACCTCCGGCCGGCGTCCGGCGTGGCGCCGCACCCGGCGCAGAAGCTCTCCGGCCACCTGATCGGTGAGCGCCAGATCCTGCAACTGCCCGTGGTCCACCGGCCGGACGAACCTGATCTCGCCCGCAGCCCGGCCCGGAAGGTCGACGGCCGCGGCGCCGAACGCGACGAGCGAGCCGTCGCGCAGGTTCACGGCCGCCGCGGTCTGCTCGTCCACGAGCACGCGCCCCGACGAGTCGGCGACGAGCGTCTTGGAGGTGCCAAGATCCACTGCGAGCCGGCCGCTCATGGGCCCTCCGCACGCACGGGTTGGATCGAGCGAGCCGCCGGGCTCCAGTCGCTGCCGCCCGGCCAGTGCTCGCGCTTCCAGATCGGAGCGCTCTCCTTCAATCCGTCGATGAGGTACCGGCATGCTGCGAAGGCCTCGGCGCGATGCGGAGAGGACACGGCGACCACCACTGACGACTCGCCCGTCTCCACGCGCCCGACTCGGTGCCACACGACGATGCGGCCCACCGCCGGCCATTGGCCCCGCGTTGCGTCCGCGAGCTCGCGAAAGCGTGGCAGGACCTGCTCGTCGTAGGCCTCGTAGTCGATCGCGGTGACGCCCGTGCGGCCCTCGGCGTGGTCCCGCACCAACCCCGAGAAACCCACCACCCCTCCCCAACCCGGCCCCCCCACCCACTCGAGGGCGGCGGCGTAGGACAGCGGCTCGTCAGTGAGCGCCAGCCAGTCGCTGCCGTTCACCGGGTCGATCACGGGCGCCATCGTATTCGGGCGCGCAGGTCGCGTTTCGGGCAGTTTCGTGACGATCTCAGGCCTCGCGACCCATGACGACGAGTCCATTTGTAATCTGTGCAGCCGTGGTCGAACAGCCGAGGGACTTCGACGACTGGCGAGACGAAGAACCGACTCGACCTCTTCTCCCGCCAGATGACCGGCTGTGGCGCCACCCGTCCGAGATCGGGGGCGCGATCCTCTCCGAGCGCGAGCGCGAGGTCATCGTCGCCCGCCGGCGCTGGCTGGCGAGCACGCCGACGCGTGCCGGTGCAGGCACCGCCGGCATCGTCGGAGCTCTCCTCGCGACCGGAGTCGTCCTCGTCGGGACGCATCTCACGTCCTGGCTGACGCGGCCGGCGGTAAGCGCCGGCGCCCACTCGGGGAGCCTGAGTGGGGCGCTCGAAGCCGCCACGACCACGAGCATGCCGATGATCGTCGGGCAGGCCCTCGGTGCCGAGGTGGCCTCGATCGAGGCCGCCGTCGTGCAGGTGGTGGTCGTGAGCAACCGCGGCATCGTCAAGGCCGACGGCGTGGTCGTGTCGAAGAAGGGCTACGTGGTCGTGCCCGCGGCGTCCCTCACGGCGGCCGAGAGCGTGTCGGTCGTTCGCTCGGACGGCGAGGAGCTGATCGCGAAGATCGTCGGCAGCGATCCCGCCACGGGCATCGCCATCCTCCACGTGGACGAGTCGAGCCTGCCTGACCTCGTGATGTCGCGCGCTCAGTCGCTTCCGATCCCGTCCCTGATGCTCGTCGCGTCGTGGACGAACCGTGTCGGCGTCGCCGTGGCCCCGCTCAGGTCGGCTCCGGGCGTGGCGAGCCTCGGCACCGGTCCGGCGCTGCTGGAGGTCTACCCGGCCTCGATGCGCCTCGCCGATGCGCCCGCCGGCGCGGTAGTCCTCGACAGCAACGCCCGTGTGGTCGGCATGGTCGTTGTCCATCATGGACATCGCACGCTCGCCACACCGGGCTGGGTGATCGGCCGCATCGAAGGCATGCTCGCCTCGACCGGCCATGTGACCCATGGGTGGCTCGGCATCGAGGGGGCCGGGACGCACCACCTCGTGGTGGAGCGACCGACGAAGCCGGCGGTCGGTGCGAACGCGACCCATTCGCTCATGACGAGCGAGGCGAAGACGGTCGCCGGCGTTCGCGTCGTGACGGTCAAGGCGAACAGTGCGGCCGCTCAGGCAGGCCTGCAGCGCGGCGACGTCATCGAGGCGGTGAACGGCCAGCCCGTCACGTCGATGGGAGGATTGCAGGCCGTGCTCTACCTCATGGCCCCGGCGACACGTGTCCGGCTCGAGGTCGTGCGAGGGGGCACACAGTGCGAGCTGCACGCCCGCCTGGCCCCAGCTGCGTGAGCGACCACCCTGTCGAAGGCGGGGGCGACGACTTCCTGACGAAGATGCTCGGGGACCTGCTCCGGCTGATGCCGAGCGGATCCGGGTTCCAGTGGCCGCTCGCCTACCAGCTGGCCGCTAGCGCCGCGGTCGGCGACGAACCGGACCCGAACCCCGACCCGCGCGAGCGCATCCGGCTCGAGGAGCTGAGCGGGGTGGCCGCCATGCACGTCGCCGACGTCACGGGCATGCAGCCCTCACCCTCGGGACAGGCGCCCCGGCTCGTCCCGACTAGCCGCTCCGAATGGGCACACCGCACCCTCGACTCGTGGCGCCCGGTGCTGGACCGCCTCAGCGCCGGGCACGGCGGGGCGGCGGGAGCGGCGAGCGGCGGGGGCGGTGACGTCGGAGGCGCCGGCGGGAGCGGTGGCCCCGGAGACATCAGTCCGGAGCAGCTCGCCGAGCAGGGACTCGACCCGAAGGTGGCCGGCCTGCTCAACCGGTGGGCCGGCGCCGTCATGCCGATGATGATCGCCATGCAGGTCGGCTCCGCGGTAGGGCACCTCGCGCAGCGTGCGCTCGGGCACTACGACGTGCCGGTCGCCCCGGCGAAGGGAGACGAGATCCTGGCCGTCTCCTCGAACATGGCCGCGGTAGCCGAGGACTGGAGCCTGCGCCCGGACGACCTCGCGCTGTGGCTCTGCACCCACGAGATCGTGCTCCACGCCGTGCTGTCCCGCCCCCATGTGGCAGCGCGCCTGGCGGACCTGATCGTCGCCCACGCCGAGCACGTGCGCCCGGACCCGGGCGCGCTCCAGCAGCTCATGACAGGCGCCGATCCCGGCGACGTCTCCTCGATGATGGACCTGTTCTCCGACCCGGCCGCGCTGCAGTCGTCGGTCGACAGCGACGAGGTCCGCCAGGTCCGTGCGCAGCTCGACGCCCTCACGGCGACCATCGCGGGATATGCGGAGCACGTGACGGCGACGATCGCCACGCGGCTCATCGGACCGCATGCCTCGATCAACGAAGCGATGCGGCGGCGGCGGGTTGGCCGCGGGGCCGGCGAGCGCGTGGCCGAGGAGCTGTTCGGCCTGCGGTTGGACCAGGAGAACGTGGATCGGGGGGCACGTTTCGTCGCCGGTGTGCTCGAGCGCTCCGGCGACACCGAGCTCGCCCGGCTCTTCGTCGCCGAGGAGACGTTGCCGACTCCTGCGGAGGTCGACGCGCCGGGCCTGTGGCTCGCCCGGCTCGAGATCGTCTGAGCCGAGGCCCCTCGTCTCGGCGCTCAGACCGAGCTGCCGCCGCCCTCGTCCTCGGGAACACCGAGGTCCCACTCGAGGATGATGTTCTCCCGCTCGGCGTCGCGGACGATGCGCTCCCGGTTGCGCCTGAACTGCGGGTCGTGCGGTGGCAGCAGGACGAGGCGCGCGAGGGCGCGCTGGCGGAACTCCTCTATCACGCTCCTGTCCCCGAACTCGGATTCGATCTCCCAGTGTGGGGCGACAGGGCCGAGGTAGACCATGCGAACGTGCCCGCGTGGGGGCTCGCTCGCCTGCTGCTCCTCCGGTTGGGAAGACGGCATCGTCATGGGCGACGAGTGTACAGCCCGCCCTGTCCCAACCTTCTCAGCCAAATCTCAGGCTCCGATCATCAATTCATCAGATCTCGAGCTAACAATGGAGCCCGATGGACACTTCGTGGATGGCGCGGGGGAACTGTCGAGAGCAGCCACCCGACCTCTTCTTCCCAAGCGACGGCGTCGGCGTCGAGATCGCACGTCGCGTCTGCGCCGACTGCCCTGTGAAGGGCCCATGCCTCGAGTACGCCATGGAGAACCACATCGACCATGGCGTCTGGGGCGGGACTTCCGAGCGGGAGCGTCGGCGCATCGCGAGGCGGCGCCGCCTGGCGGCTCTCGACGCTGCTCGCTGAGCATCTTCCGCTAGACACGGTGGTGTGATAGAGGCGGTCGTCAACGTCTCGGAAGGTCGCGATGCCGCCCTCGTCCGGACGATCGGCGAGGCGGCTGGCACGACCCTGCTCGACGTCCACTCCGACGAGCACCACCACCGGAGCGTCTTCACCCTGGCGGGCGGCGCGCAACTCGTCGAGCGCGCCGCGCTCGAGCTCGCACGGCGGGCCGTAGAGCTTCTCGACATCTCCGAGCACGCGGGCGTCCATCCACGTCTGGGCGTGGCCGACGTCGTCCCGTTCGTCGCGTGGGACGAGGAGTTCGAGGTGGCGGTGGCGGCGAGGGACCGTTTCGCCGAGGCGTTCGGGCGTGACGGCGTTCCCTGTTTCCTCTACGGCCCCGAGCGGCCGCCCCCCGAGATCCGGCGCGACGCCTTCATCGTCCTCCCGCCCGACACGGGGCCGCCGGAGCCACACCCCACGGCCGGTGCCACGTGTGTCGGAGCGCGGCCAGTCCTCGTCGCGTACAACCTGGTCGTCCAGGTCCCCCTCGAGGAAGCCCGCAAGATCGCGGCCACGCTGCGCGGCCCGCAGGTGCGGTCTCTCGCCTTCCCGTTGGGATCGGAGACCCAGATCTCCTTCAACCTCATCGACCCGCTCAACATCGGGCCGGCAGAGATCTACGACCTCGTCGCCCGTTTGGCGCGCATCGATCGGGCGGAGCTGGTCGGCCTCATCCCCGAGCGGGTCCTAGCGGACATCCCGCGCCAACGACTTGCCGAGCTCGGGCTGTCGCCGGAGGTCACCGTGGAGGCTCGGCTGGCTCGGCTGGCTCGGCTGGCAACCCCGGGCTCTGCCTCTCCCTCTCCGTCGGCGTCCCCTGAACGGGGGCGCCTCCGCAGCTGATCAGCCGGTCAGGACGCCGCGTGCTCGGTCTGTCGTGCGAGCACCCGCGCCCTGCGCACGCGCCGGCGCTCCCGCTCGCTCATGCCGCCCCAGATCCCGAACTTCTCGCCGTTGGCGATGGCGTACTCGAGGCAGTCCTCCCGCACGACGCAGCCGCGGCAGACCTCTTTGGCCTCACGCGTCGAGGCGCCACGCTCCGGGAAGAACAGCTCGGGGTCGACGCCCATGCAGTTGGCGCGTATCTGCCAGGATCGATCCGGTCCTTCGAAGATGAACGAAGTCAATGCCACCGGTGTCTCCCTCCCCTGGTGGACTCTCAACCGTGTAGTTACACGGCTGTAGTCATCATGTACCCATTCGCCCCGCAGCGCAAGGGGGGTCCGGGTGTGTCCGTACAACTTCGGCGCGGCACCATCACCTGGGCTTTCCTCTTGTTACACCGAAAACGTGGCAGTAGCGTGAATACCACAACGTCATAGGGGGATATATGGGCTGGCCACTGCAGACCCGAGCGCGCGTCGTGGCCTTCCTGATCGGTCTCGCTGCCGGGGGAGGCGCGCTGCTCGCCATCCTGTGTCTGTTCGCTGCGTCTCCGGAAGCGGGAGGCACCGTCACCTGCAGCGACAACTACATCGGTGCCACGAACGGCTCCTGGAACACCGCCGCGAACTGGTCCACAGGAGTCGTCCCCGGCCGGTTCGACACAGCGTGCATCAACACCGGAGCCGGGACGATCTCGTTCTCCGGGACGACGTCGTCCATCACCGGTGTGACCGTGGCCTCAGGTGACACGCTGGCGGTCACGAGTGGCACCCTCGCGATCGAAGGACCCTCCTTCACCTCGAGCATTGCCTCGCTCAGCATCGCCGGCGGCACCTTCGTCGCCGACAACCCCGCCAGCATCACGACGCTCTCGGTCAGCTCGGGCAGCTTCAACGGCTATGGCTCGTCGACGGCATCGACGCTGTCGTGGACAGGCGGGTACTTCGGCAACGGCAACGCGGGCGACGGCCAGCTGACGGTCTCGGGGGCGACCACCATCAACACCCAGACCAGCCAAGGCGTCTACCAGTTCTCGCTCGTCCTCGACGGCGCCGCCGCGGTGCAGGCCTCCGGCGGCAGCCCGGGCTTCTTCCTCGGGGGCCAGTCCTCGCTCATCCTCGCCGACACCTCGTCCCCGCCGACGATCGCCGAAGGCGCCACCGTGAGCGCCTCGGGCGGCTTCGTCCAGGTGGACCCGGGCGTGACCCTCACCGTGACCGGTACCTCGGGCAC
>JAKCCH010000153.1 GCA_021838945.1 Actinomycetes bacterium | reverse complement strand
GGTCAGCGCCGCGGCGACCTGGTCGCGCACGGCGGGTTCCGAGCGCTCTGCCGACCAGCCGTAGGCGACGAACTTGACCAGGCGGAGCCGCTCGCCGGGTGCCAGCGACGCCGTGACGGTCACCCGAGCGAGGTCGGGAAAACTCTCCGAGGACACCTGCGTCGACGAGGGGCCCTCGACGTGGTGGTCCATCGCGACAGATAGCCGCAGGCCGCTCTTCTCGGTCCGGTGCACCAGCGCCGCTTTGGCATCGACGCAGCCGTGCTCCTCGGAGCGCAGGGGTGCCTCGAGGATGGCCGACCCCCGGGGATCGCCATCGGCGGCAGGAAGAGCTTCGTTGGCCACCAGCTCAGACTGGAGGACCACCCGCAGCGCTTGGTCGAGCGCTGCGACCTCGTAGCAGACGGCGGCCACCGAGCGCTGGACGAACGACACGAGCCGCGTCGAGCGCATCGCGACGGCCCGGCCGCCCGCCGAGACCCATTCAGCCTTCCGCTCCAGCAGGCCGTCGCGGAAGTCCAGGACCCGCTCGTGGGCACGGACCTCGCCGTAGCGGACGTCGAAGGGCTGGTCGTCGACGAGAAGGCGGATCACCTTGGCGTTGGTGATGTTGATCACCGTCTCACCGGCCTCGGGGTAGCCGTAACCCGCCTCGGCGAAGGGCAGCGGGCGGGACTCGTAGGCGCCGTTCAGGTACGAGCCTGGCAGGCCGTGAGGTTCGCCTTCGTCCAAGTTGCCTCGCAAGCCGATATGGCCGTTGGCGAGAGCGAAGACGGACTCGCTCTGCGCGAGGATGTCGAGGTGGAGCGCCGTCTCTCTCACGCACCACGGCTCGACGGGGTAGGCGGGATGGGAGATCACGACGGGCGGATCAGCTCAGCCAGGTCGGCGACGACCACATCGGCGCCGTGGGAGCGCAGCGCGTCGGCTTGGCCGACCCGGTCCACTCCGACGACGAAACCGAACCCACCAGCCTTGCCCGCCTCGACCCCAGACAGTGCGTCTTCGAAGACCGCTGCCTCGCCGGGCTCGACCCCGAGCGCGCGGGCTGCAGCGAGGTAGGTGTCGGGCGCGGGCTTGCCCTCGAGGTGGTCCTTCTCGACGCTCACCCCGTCGACGCGAGCCTCGAACAGCCCGGCGATGCCGGCGGCGACGAGCACGTCGGCGCAGTTCCCGCTGGAGGACACGACGGCCCGGTGCAAGCCGGCGGCGCGCACGGCCTTCACGTAGCGCACCGACCCTGGATAGGCCTCGACACCGTCCTGTTTTATCTTGGCCAAGACGAGCTCGTTCTTGGCGTTGCCGAGCCCGTTGATGGTGCGAGCGTCCGGCGGGTCATCGGGGCTTCCCTCTGGCAGGCTGATGTGGCGCGACGCGAGGAACGACCGGGTCCCGTCCGCTCTCGGCTTGCCATCGACATAGGTGTCGTAGTCGGCTACCGCGTCGAAAGCGACGAAGGGCTCACCATGCGTGACCGACCTCGCCTCCAAGAAGCCGTCGAACATCTCCTTCCACGCTGCAGCGTGCACCTTCGCCGTCTCGGTCAAGACACCGTCGAGATCGAACAGGCAGGCTCGGACATGCCCGGCCAGGCCCAGCGGGTGATCGGTGCTCATGAGCGCAGCCGCTCGGCCAGGACGGCCGCTTCGCTGATCTCGGGGTGCGCGATCGCGTCAGGGTTAAGCGGCTTGCCCGAAAAGCCTCGCCGGCCATTGAACTGCTGGCCCTTGAACTGCTGGCCCTTGAACGTGAGGGCGGGTCGGAATGCGGGCCGGAACGAGAAATTTCGTGCCAGCTCCCCCCCGGCGGGCCGGTCCCGGTCCGTGCCGGGCGGGCCACCTTGACGTGCGAGGAGGCAGGTCATTTGGCCCTCGCTGCGGTGGCCAACACGGGACGACCCTCGCGCCGTGCTTGGGCGGTGGCCGCTTCGGCCACATGGTCGTGGAGGCTGAACACGGCGTCCAGGCCGACCAGCGTGATGACCCTGCGCGGCAGCGGCTGCGGGCACACGAGGTCGAACCTGGCGTGGCAGGCGATGGCCCGCCGTCGGGCGACCAGCAGCACCGTCAGGCCAGCCGCCCCCAAGAAGCCCACACCGCTCAGGTCGCAGATGAGCCCCTCGGGCCCGCGGCGCAGAGCAGCGCCGAGCGCCTGGGAGAGTTGGACGGCGGTGGCGATATCGACTTCCCCGGTGACCGAGACGATCACCGACGAGCCCATCGTCCACTCGGTGAGACCCAGGCTCTCTACCCCGGTCCCGACGGGCCCGCTTGCTTGCTCGGCAGCCGTGAGCCGGCCCATGACGCCCCCCGGTTGCAGCTCTGGCCGCTGCGACGGCGGTACAACGTCGCTTGGTCCTGCCATCTTCGTTACTCCCTTCCTCCGAGCACACCGCTCGGGTCTGCATCGCCTGGGTCTGGAGCAACGATGTCGCTGTCAGGGGCCAATCGGCCCGACCGCGCCTGCTGTGTGCAGTGCTACCACCATTCCCGCGGCGCCACAAGGCGGGCGCAACATGGGATCGAGCGCTTCAAGCGTACGGCAGGCCACGCCGGCCTGGCGGGGGTTCAGCGGCGCGCACGCTCGAGCTACTGGCCGGCGGGGACCGCGGCATTCCACACTGGTGCGGACATCGGCGACGCGGTGGTCCGCTACGCCGGGGCCACCGACGACGAACGCCTCGAAAGGGACTTCGGGTTGGATTGGAGCTGGTGGCCGAAACGGCCCGCCGATACCGCAGCCGACCAGCCCGCTGCTGTTGCACTTCCCCTACTTCGACCCCCTCCGCAAACAGATCCTGAAATAGGCTAGGCAGACCTCGTGCTGGCGATGCACGTCCGCGGCGAAGAGTTCACCGGAGAGCAGAAGGCCCGCAACTCCGCCTGCTACGAAGCCCTCACCGTGCGTGATGGGATTCGTCGCTGTCGGCCTGTACCCAACACCGTGATCCCACCGAGGTCGGACACGTGGGCCTCGCCTACGACTACCTGGCTGAGGCCACCCTCATGGACCTCGACGACCTGGGGCACAATTTCCGCGACGGCCTCCGCGTCGCCTCTCTCGCAGGCACGTGGGTCGCCCTGGTCGCCGGACTGGCCGGCATGCGCGATCGTGGTGGCAACCTCAGCTTCTCACCGTGTCTGCCCGAGGGCATCACTCGGCTGGCCATCGCCTTGTCGGTCCGGCACCGCCGAATGCGGCGTCGAAGTCACCACAGATGCCACGACCTACCGGCTCTTGGCCGGCGAACCGCTTCTGGCCCGAAAATGGGTGGGTCGTCGGGTAAAGTCGCAGGTGGCTGATATGGTCGACGCGGACCGACCCACCCCGCGGAGCTGTGACGGTCTAGCGGGTTGATTGGTCGCACCCATTTTCACGACGGACCGGCGGCCCGCGGGGCACATTGACTGATCTGATCGCCCAGTTCGGT
>JAKCCH010000061.1:9122-17200 GCA_021838945.1 Actinomycetes bacterium | reverse complement strand
CGCCACGCCTCTCCCGGTGGCCGGCGGCTCGCCCACGGTCATGGTGGATGCCGGTGCCAACGCCGACTGCCAGAGCGACTGGCTGATGCAATTCGCACAGATGGGAGCGGCCTTCTACCGGGAGCGCTATTCCTCCGAGCGCCTTCCGAAGGTCGCTCTCCTCTCCATCGGGGAGGAGTCCTCGAAGGGCAACCAGCTCGTCAAGGAGACGCACGAGAGGCTGGCCTCCGCGGCCGGTGAGGGCGGTCTGCGTGCGTTCGAGTTCATCGGCAACGTCGAGGGCAGGGATCTCCTCACAGGAGAAGCTGACGTCATCGTGACCGACGGCTTCACCGGCAACGTCGCCCTGAAGACGCTCGAGGGAGCGCTCAAGACGTTCATGAGCATCCTCGGCGGGGTGATGTCGGCGACCGAGGCCACAAAGGCGGCGAGCGAGGTCCTCCTCCCCGGCCTGCTCGAGGCAGCGGCACCGTTGGACCCCGAGGAGACCGGCGGGGCGATGCTCCTCGGGGTGGACGGCGTGTGCATCATCAGCCACGGCTCGTCGTCCCGGCGGGCGATCGTCAACGCGATCCGCGTCGGGCACGACATGGCTGCCCACGGTCTCGCCGGGAAGCTGGCGGCTGCCGTCGAAGGCCCGTAGTCGCCGCTTGCCGGGTCGGTCGTGAGCCGCCTCCTCCCGGTGGAGGCGGCATCATCCGAGCCGCAAGGGCGGCAGCGGTATCATCCGCCTGGTCTGCCGGCGACATGGCCGGCGACATCGCCAGACATTGGCCCGCGACACGGAGGCTGACGGTGCCGGACACGAGCGACTCGATCATGACGAGGAGTGAGGTGCTCGACCTCGTCTGCAACCAGCTCGCCGAGATCCTCGAGATCGACGCGTCGACGATCACCGAGTCGTCGTCTTTCTCCGACGACCTCAACGCCGACTCGCTCGCCCTCATCGAGCTGGTCGAGGCGCTCGAGGAGGAGCTCTCCGACCGGGTGGAGGGGTTCCGCATCGACGACGAGGACCTCGAGGATCTCCGCACCGTGCGCGATGCCGTCGACTACGTCTCCGCCAAGCTCGAGGGGGCTTGAGCTCCCTGCTCGCCGGGATGGCTGGCATCGCTGATCGGCTGGCACCCTACGGGGTGTCGCCGGGACTGCTGCGCCAGGCGGTGGCACACCGCTCCTATTGCGCAGAGCACCCCGAGCAGGAGTCGAACGAGCGGCTCGAGCTGCTCGGTGACGCGGTGCTCGGCCTCGTCGTCACCGATCACCTCTATCGGGCCTACCCGAACCTTCCCGAGGGGGACCTGGCGCGCGTTCGGGCAGCGGTGGTCTCCGGTCTCGGCCTGGCTCCGATCGCGGCAGACCTCGGTCTCGGGCAGGCCGTCCTGCTCGGGCGTGGCGAGGCGGCGTCTGGCGGGCGGGAGAAGGACTCGATCCTCGTCGACTGCCTTGAGGCGGTGATCGGTGCCGTCTACCTCTCGGCGGGCTATGCGGGGGCGCAGGACTTCGTCACCACGATCGTGAGCGACGAGATCGTCGCCGCCGCGTTGGAGGCGCGCCTCGGCGACCCGAAGAACCGCCTCCAGGAGCTGTGCGCCCAGCTCGGATTCGGCGCGCCGCTCTACGAGCTCACCCAGCGCGGTCCCGACCATGCGAAACACTTCCGCGCCGAGGCCATCGTCGCCGGCCACCGCCTCGGCGCCGGCGAGGGGCGGTCGAAGAAGGATGCCGAACGCCAGGCGGCACAGGACGCGTTGCTCGCAATGGAATCCGTCACCGGCGACCTCAACCTCGGCCGCTTCCCCATGGTCGGCCGCACTCATCCGGCCTGACACGACCTGACCGCGCGGCATGCCTGAGCTCCCCGAGGTCGAGACGGTCCGGCGCGGGCTCGACGGCGTCCTCGTCGGCCGAACGATCACCGGTCTCGAGGTCACGGGCCGCAGGAGCGTGCGGCGACAGCGTCCCGGCGAGCTCGTGGAGCGAGTCGTCGGCCGGCGGGTCGTGCTCGTCGAACGGCGCGGGAAGTACTTGGCACTCGTCCTCGACGACGACCAGGTGCTCGTCATCCACCTTCGCATGAGCGGCCAGCTGCTCTCGGTGAAGGATCCGCACGCTCGTCCCCGCGCACCTCACACGCACGTGGTCATGGGGTTGGAGGATGGGAGCGAGGTGCGTTTCGTCGATGCGCGCACGTTCGGCGAGTGGTTCGTCACCGACGACGTGCGGGACGACGGGCTGCCCTCGTTCTTCGACCAGCTCGGCCCGGACCCGCTCGTTGACGGGCTGACGGCGCCGGTGCTGCGCGAGCGGATCGCCGGGAAGCGGACCGCGATCAAGGTGGCGCTGACCGACCAGCACGTCGTTGCGGGGATCGGCAACCTCTACGCCGACGAGATCTGCTACGCCGCCCGGGTGCTCCCCACCAGGCGCTGCGACACCCTCGACGAGGAGGAGATCCGACGGATCGCGGCGGCTGCCCGCAGGATCCTGCGGGAGGCGATCGTCCTTCGAGGCTCGTCGCTGCGTGACGCACGCTACCGGGACCTGATGGGGGACCTCGGCGGCTACCAGACGCGGCATCGCGCATACGGCAGGGCAGGCGAGGGCTGCCGCCGGTGCGGCGGGACGATCGAGCGGCTCGAGATCGGTGCCCGCTCGGCCTATTGCTGCCGGGGATGCCAGCACTAGCTGATTCGGGCGCTCGCGCCGGTGCGGTCCCGAGAGCTGGCCGCTGATCTCACGCCTGCCGCCCCCTACAATCGACTGCGATGGCGGCCGACACCTCGCAGGTTGTCGCCGAACCGGTGACTGCCGGGCACACGATCGCCGGGCACACGATCGCCGGGCAGGCGAGCCGGGAGCCGGCCGGCACGACCCGTCGCCACCAACCACCGCTCCTCCGGGCGACGAGACCGCGTCAGTGGATCAAGAACGTTCTCGTCTACGCCGCCCCAGCGGCGGCCGGTGTCGTGGACCATCCGAGGCCGTTTCTTCGGGCGACGGCCGCTTTCGCCGTCTTCACAGCCGTGTCGGCTGCGATGTACCTCGTCAACGACGTCATGGACCGGGAGGCCGACCAGCTCCACCCCGTGAAGAGCCGGCGGCCGATCGCCTCAGGTGCCGTCACCCCACGAGCGGCCGTCACGCTCGCCGCCGTCCTCCTCGTGGCTGGCTTTGCCGCCGCGGCGGCATTGACCTGGCAGTTGCTTGTCGTCGTCGTGATCTACGCCGGGATCACACTCGCCTATTCGTTGCGGCTGAAGCACGTGGCGGTGATCGAGCTCTGCTGCGTCGCGTCGGGGTTCATCCTGCGCGCCGTGGCCGGCGGCGTCGCCGTCGCCGTCCCGCTCTCGCCGTGGTTCCTCATCGTCGCCTCGTTCGGGGCGATCTTCATCGTTGCAGGCAAGCGCAGCTCCGAGCACGTGGTGATGGGTGAGGGGCGGGCTGACCACCGGGCGAGCCTCGGCGAGTACCCGCCGTCCTTCCTGCGGTCGGTGCGGGTGGCCGGCGCCATCATCGCCATCACCGCGTACTGCCTGTGGGCGTTCACGCCGCGGCCGGGCGTGCAGCTGCACGCCCACCACCTGATCTGGTTCGAGTTGTCGATCGTCCCGTTCGTGATCGCCATGCTCATCGTGGAGCTCGCGTTCGAGCAGGGGAGGGGCGGGGAGCCGGAGGAGCTGGCACTCAAGAACCATTGGCTGCAGGGTCTCGGGCTCTGCTGGGTGGTGCTGCTCCTGGTGGGGATCTACACGTAACCCTCGCGGCACGCCCTGGCGCCGCCGGTCCGGCCGGCGTCTTCACGTAGCTCGGTCCAGAGACTCGGCGCGGACGCTGTACCCGAGTCCCGTACGAGTAGGTTGTCCGGGCGATGTCCACCCCGCTGGCCCTCCGGTTGTGACGATCGCGGGCGGGCGCAGACGAGTCGCCAACGGCCGCGTGTCCGTGCCGACCACCGGCGCGGACGACGGTGGCAGCAGAGGCACGGGCCTCGCCATTCTGAGCCCGAGGCTTGCCGGCCTCGTGAGTCACATCTTCCTAGCGCTCGTCTGCTACGTGCCGATGCTGCTCACGAGGCCCGGTGTCGTGTCCGACGACACGAAGACGTACCTCTACCTCGATCCGGGAGGACTCCTCAGGGGTGCCGTGTCGATGTGGGACCCGGGCGTCGCCCTTGGCACCGTCACTCACCAGAACATCGGCTACCTCTTCCCGATGGGGCCCTTCTACTGGGTTCTGGCCCAGGTCCACCTCCCGATCTGGGTGGCCCAGCGCCTGTGGCTCGGGAGCCTCCTCTTCGGGGCGGCGGCAGGAGTGCTCTACCTCTGCCGCATCGTCAACGTGACCGGTGGCGGGCGGATCGTCGCCGCCACGGCCTACGCCCTCTCGCCCTACGTCATGCAGTACGCCGGCCGCATCTCGGTCATCCTGCTGCCGTTCTCCGGGCTCCCCTGGATGGTGGCCTTCATGATCCTGGCGTGCCGGCGGGGAGGTTGGCGGTACCCGGCCCTGTTCGCCCTCGTCATGTTCGCCGTGAGCGGCATCAACGCGAGCTCGGTCGTCTACGTGATCGTGGCTCCACTCATCTGGGTGCCCTACGCCGTGTTCGTCGAGCGGGACCTCCGTCTGCGCAGCGCGCTCATGGTCCTCGTCAAGGCGGGAGCACTGACCCTCCTCGTGTCGCTCTGGTGGATTGCCGGGCTCTCGATCGAAGGCATCTACGGAATCGACATCCTCAAGTACACCGAGAGCGTCGAGGCGGCGAGCTCGGCAGCCGGAGCCTCGGAGGTCGTGCGGGGCCTCGGCTACTGGTACTTCTACAACGGGGACCGGCTGAGCCTCTGGACCCAGTCGTCCATCGACTACACGACCAACGTCAAGCTGCTCTTCGCGAGCTACCTCATCCCGATGGGTGCGTTCGTCTCGGCCGCCCTCGTCCGATGGCGGGAGCGCGCCTACTTCGTGATGGTCCTCGTTGCCGGGCTCATCCTGTCGGTCGGCCCACATCCGTTCGGCTCGCCGACACCGCTCGGCGCGCTCGACAAGGCGTTCATGACGAAGACGACGGCCGGCAACGCACTGCGCTCGACGGACCGGGCCACCCCGCTCGTCGTGCTCGGCATCGCCATGCTTCTCGGCGCCGGCATCACGGCGCTTGCCCGCAGGCTCCCGCGCCTCGGCACGGCCGCCGGGGCCGCCTCGTTCGCGGCGGCGCTCGCCGCCGCGGCACCGCTCCTCGCCGGCGACACGGTCATCGTCCAGTTCTCACAGCCGGCGCACCCGCCGTCCTACGTCACCGCTGCCGCCAGCTATCTCAACCACCACGGCGCGGGCACGCGCGTCTACGCCCTGCCCGGCAACAACTTCGCTGCCTACACCTACGGCGACACCGTCGACCCCATCTGGGCGGGCCTCTTGAAGCGGCCGTTCGTCACCCACGAGCAGTTCATCCAGGGCTCCATGCCGACGGCGAACCTCCTCTATGCCATCGACAACCCGCTCCAGCAGGGCACCATGAACTGGCGGGCGCTCGCACCGATCGCGCGGCTCATGAGCGCCGGGAACGTCCTCGTCGAGTACGACGAGCAGTATGCGCGCTACAACACGCCGCGGCCGGCGCTGCTCGCTCACCAACTGGGGACGCCACCGCCGGGGCTGACCGACCCGGTCTCCTTCGGCAAGCTGACCGTCAACCGCCCGTCCATCCCGATGTACGACGAAACGTACTTCGACCTCCCCCCCGGCCTCCCCTCCACGCACCCGGTCGTCGTGTACAAGGTCCCCAACCCGCGGCCGATCATCCGGGCCGACGGTCTCCGCGCCCCCGTCGTCATCGCGGGCGACAACGCCGGTGCAGTGGACGCCGCAGGCATCGGGCTGCTCGCCCGCAACCCGACGATCCTCTTCTCCGGCACGCTCGCCACACAGCCGGCCTTGCGTCGTCAGACTCTCGGGAGCGGTGCCGTCTTCGTCCTCACCGACACGAACCGCAAGCGCGCCTACGAGTGGAACAGCCTCTCCGAGAACACCGGCTACACCGAGACGGCCTCCGAGCGGCCCTCGGCGTTCGTGGTGAACGATCCGGGGTTCGACCTGTTCCCGCGGGCCGGGACGGCAGCACTCACGACGTCGGTGTTGCGGGGCATCTCGTCGGTGACCGCCTCCTCATACGGGACCGCGTTCACGCTCCGATCGGAGTGGCGCCCGGCGAACGCCATCGACGGCAACATCCACACGGCGTGGACCACCGAGGGCACGGTGAACTCGCCGCTGCTCGGACAATGGTGGCAGGTGACGGCGCGGCATCCGGTCAGTGCAGACAGCGTGACGCTCGTCCAGCCGCTCCCCCAGCGAAACGAGGCCTGGCTCACCAACCAGTACGTCACCCGCGTGACGCTCACCTTCGACGGGCATGACCCCGTGACCGTGCCGCTCGGTCCGGAGTCCCGGACACCGGCGGGCGAGACGGTCGCATTCGGGCGGCGGCGATTCCGGACGCTGCGCGTCACGATCGACCGGACGAACCTCATCTCGCGTGCGGATCAGCCGGAGCCGGTCGGGTCGAGCCTCGTCGGCTTCGCCGAGGTGCGCGTAGGGAACCTGCGAGCAGCACAGATCATCGCCATGCCGTCCGATCTGTTGTCGGCTGCGGGGAAAGGGTCGATCCGGCACCGCCTCCTCGTCCTCATGACGCGTGATCGTGTCGCTCCGGTGCCACCCCGTAGCAGCCCGGAGACGGCGATCGTGAGGCAGTTCTCGTTGCCGGTAGGGCGTCGTTTCTCCGTCCTCGGGACCGCGCGGCTCTCGAACGCCGTCCCCGACGACGTGCTCGACCGCCTGCTCGGGCGGCACAACGCCCTCGTCGTCGACGCGACCTCGTCGAGCCGCATGCCGGGGAACCTGGGAGCGACGGCGAGCGCCACGCTCGACGGCAAGCCGAGCACCGTGTGGATGCCGGGTCTCGGAAGGGTTGCGGACGTCGGGTCGTGGTTGCAGTACCGGTTGCGTCGGCCGATCACCCTGTCGCATCTCAGCCTGACGGTGTCGTCGGACGCCGAGCACTCGCGCCCGACCGAGGTGCTCGTGTCGGCGGGCGGGGTGACGCGAGCCGTTCCGCTGCCGCCGATCCCGATAACGCCCCGGGCCGGCACGACGACGACTGTTCCGCTCCACTTCGCGCCGGTGCGCGGTTCTGTCATCCGGCTGACGTTCGCGAAGGTGGCGATTCGGAACACGATGAGCTACGAGACGTCGCTCCTGACGGCTCTGCCGATCGGCATCGCCGAGGTGTCCATGCCGGGCGTGCCACTCGAGCACACGCCGGCGCGCATCCCGCCGGTCTGCCGGGACAACCTGCTGCGGGTCGACGGGCGGCCCGTGCCCCTGCTCGTGACCGGCTCGACGGCGGCGGCTCTCAACGGGGACGGGCTGCGGGTTCAGCAGTGCGGCTCCGCTTCCGGCTCCGGGGCTGCTTCCGGCATCGGGGCTGGCCGCGGCCTGCCATTGCCCGCCGGCACCAACCTCGTGCAGGCGGCCTCGGGGCGTCTCACGGGCCTCAACCTCGACCAGCTGGTCCTCGACTCCGCTCCTGGCGGGGCACCGATGTCCGAGCCGGGCACCGGCCTCGTGACGGCGGCGGGTGCCTCCTACAGCTCCGGCGCACCAAGGGTGACCGTGCTGTCCGAGAGCGGCACGTCGGCTCGGTTGCGCGTGACCGGCGTCCACGGTCCGTTCCTCCTCGTCCTCGGCGAGAGCCTGAACAAGGGCTGGGAGGCCGGGATCGCCGGTGGTGCAGGCTTGACCGATCATGTGCTGGTCGATGGTTTCGGAAACGGGTGGTTCGTCAGACCGGGGACGGGTGGCGTCCCGCGGGCCTCGAGCTACGTCATCGATCTGTCGTTTGCCCCGCAGAAGAGCGTCGACGTCTCGCTCGTGCTGTCGGCGCTCGGCGTGCTGCTGTGCCTCGTGATCCTGATCTGGTCGATGGTGCGAGCGAGGCGGCGTCGAGCGAGAGCAGCGGGTGTCGGATCGGAGGGCGGCGACTTGGAGGCGTCGGGGCGCCCGGAGGCGTCGGGGCG
>JAKCCH010000061.1:0-9112 GCA_021838945.1 Actinomycetes bacterium | reverse complement strand
CCCCAACATCCCGAGCTCTCGTTCGACGTGCTGACGGCCGTTGGTGGCGGGCGGGCGGTGGCCGACTGGCGACGCGTCGCGGTCGGCGTTCTTCTCACGGCGGCGATCGGCATCCTCGTGGCAGGACCTGTCGTCGGGGCCGTGGCGGCGGTCGTCGCCCTGGTTGCGATGACGGTGCCCCGGGCACGCTCGCTGCTCTCCTCGTTGGCCGCTGTCGTGATGATCGTCGCCGCGGCGGCGGTCGTCCTGCTCGAGCACGTCGACCGCTTCCTGCCGGGCGGGGGCTGGCCGGCGCACTTCAGCCTCGCCTCCTCGCTCATCTGGCTCGCCGTCGTGCTGCTCGGTGCCGACGCCTTCTGGGAGGCGATCCGGATCCGGCGTGCCGGCGCGGGAGGGGTCGCCGGGGCGGGCGTGGGGGCCGCTGCCGACTCCCGCCGGCGGGCGTGATCGAGCCGCTGCCGACTCCCGACAGCGGGCGTGATCGAGCCGCTGCCGACTCCCGCCGGCGGGCGGGATCGCTCGGGAATCGATAGGCGCGAACCCCTGGCGCGTTGACCGTCGAAATGACGGCTAAGTCTCCTAGGGATCGCGCCTATCGTTTCCCGAAGGACTTGTCCGAACCGGTGCGGTCGCGTCTGTCTCAGGCGTGGCTCTCGCAGCAGGCGCGCTCAGGTGGCGGCGGAGCAGAGCAGTAGCTCGTTCCGACCCAGGTCAGAGGCCGTCTGAGAACCCCGGAGCCGGCAGGGCGCCCGAGTAGGGTGACGTTCCGGTGCACCTGAAGTCCCTCACCCTCCGCGGGTTCAAGTCGTTCGCCGACCCCACGACACTGGAATTCGAACCCGGGGTCACCGTCGTGGTCGGACCGAACGGATCGGGCAAGTCGAACGTCGTCGACGCAGTCGCATGGGTGCTCGGTGCGCAAGGTCCGCGTGTTGTCCGGTCCTCGAAGATGGACGACGTCATCTTCGCCGGCACGTCGGCGCGTCCGCCGCTCGGCCGTGCCGAGGTCACGCTCACCATCGACAACAGCTCTCGCAAGCTTCCCGTCGACCTTGCCGAGGTGACAATCACGCGGACTCTGTTTCGCACGGGCGAGAGCGAGTACTCGATGAACGGCGTGGCGTGCCGCTTGCTCGACATCCAGGAGATGCTCTCCGACGCCGGCGTCGGGCGACAGCAACACGTGATCATGGGCCAGGGCCAGCTTGCGACCGTCCTCGACGCGCGGCCCGAGGATCGACGGGCTGTGATCGAGGAGGCGGCAGGCATCCTCAAGTTCCGCCGCCGGCGGGAGCGGGCGGAGCGGCGGCTCGAGGCGACAGAGGCGAACCTGCTCCGGCTGCAGGACCTGCTGCGAGAGGTGCGCCGGCAGCTGCGACCCCTCGAACGGCAGGCGCAGGCGGCCCGGCGCCATGGTGCGCTCGCCGAGGAGCTCCGACTGCTGCGCCTGTACGTGGCGGGCCGCGAGCTCGACTCGCTTCAGCGTCGCCTGGCGGAGAACGAGACGCAGCGGGCGGCCCTCGGCGAGGAGGAGGAGCGGCTGAAGGCGACGCTCGCACGGCTGGACTCCCTCATCGACGCCGGTGAGGCATCGCTCTCGACCGAGCAGGCGAGCGACATCGCAAGCCTGCTGGCGAGCGCGGAGCGGGTGAGGGAGCGGGCGCGCGGAGTGGGAAACGTGATCGCAGAGCGCCGGCGGCGCGTCGAGGCCGCGCTCGCCGCGACGGCGGAGACCGACCTCGTGGCCTCGCTCGAGGCCGAGTCTGCCCGGCTCGAGCGTGAGCTGGCCGTCACCGCCGAAGCCGGGCGGGCGCTTCACCCCGAGCGAGACCTCCTCGATCAGGCTGTGGCCGAGCTCGAGCGTCTGGAAGAGCAGTTCGATCGCACGGCCGGGACGAACGGCGCGCTGCGACCTCCCGCGCGCACCGGCGATCTCCGGAGGGCCCGAGACCAGCTGGCCGCGCAGCTGTCGCGCGCACGCGAGTCTCTCGCCAGGGCCAATGAGCGCTCGGCGGCGATCGAGCGGCAGCGGAGCGAGCTCGGCCAGCGTCTCGCGGCGCAGCGCCGAGCGCTCACGGCCATGGAGGGACGAGTCGCAGAGGCGAGAGCGGCACAGATCGAAGCCGAGCAGCGGGAGCGCGCCGCTGCCGACGAGGTGACCGAGCGTGAGGCGGAGTCCCGGGCGGCGGCCGGCCGAGCGCACGGCCTGCACGCCCGCGCGGACGCCCTCCGCCAGGCGCTCGACGAGGCCAACGCCAGGGCCGGGGTCGAGCGTCTGGCTGGGCGGCCTGGTGTTCTCGGCACGCTGCTCGACGTCGTCCACGTCGACAGCGGCTACGAGCGGGCCTTCGAGGCCGCCGTCGAGGAAGCGCTCTCGGCGGTCGTCGTAGACGGCGAGGCCGACGCCCGACGGGCGATCGAGCACTTGCACGAGCACGAGCTGCACGGAGCCGTGCTCCCGCTGCCGCCCGCCTCGGGCGTCGAGGCGACGAGCACCGAGTTGGCGAGCACAGAGGCGGCGAGCGGCGATCCGGTGGGCACCGAGGCGGCGGGGACAGCGGGCGAAGGTTCGCTCCGAGCCCGGGTCCGCGGCACGCATCCCGGTGCCGACGCCCTGCTCGACCGGCTCCTTGCCGGTGTCGTGCTCTGCGAGGGCAGCATCGGGGAAGCGCTCGACCTCGCCGCCGCGGGCGGCCCGCGCACAGTCGTCGTCACCCGGCACGGAGACCGCCTCTCCGCGAGCGGTTGGCGGCTCGGCGCTGGACGCGCCGGCGCTACGAGAGCTGCCCTCGTGGCGGTAGTGGACGAAGCGGCGCAGGCGGAGGCCTCCGCCGCATCCGCCGGCGAGCGAGCGGAAGAGGCTCGCCGTGCGTGGTCGTCCGCTCGAGCGGTCGCGGCGGTTGCGAGCAGGGCTGCCGCTGCAGCAGGTGCGGAGCATCGCCAGTCGGAGGCTCAGCTGGAGGACGTGGAGCGCCAGCTCCTGCAGTTGGCATCGGAAGCCGAGCAGGTGGACGCAGCCCAGGCTGAGGCTGCTCGAACAGCCGAGCACCTCGAGGCGGAGCTCGCTGACCGCGAGCTAGCGCTCTGGGAAGCCGAGCAGGCCGAAGCGGCCGAGCTGGAGGTCG
Organism: Actinomycetes bacterium; assembly: GCA_021838945.1. GTDB lineage: Bacteria > Actinomycetota > Acidimicrobiia > Acidimicrobiales > Bog-793 > JAKCCH01. The sequence continues at coordinate 5,987 of JAKCCH010000061.1, read as the reverse complement.
CCTCCGGACGCGCGCGAGAGCGGCATGCACTCGACGAGCGCGCACGCGAGCTCGCTCGGCTGAGAGCGGACTTCGACGTGCGGGTGGCGAGCATCGGCGAGCGAGCGACTGTGCTGGCACAGCGCCGGGACGAGATCGAGAGTCGCCTCGCCGGATACGAGTCAGCTCGATCCGAGGCGGCGGAACGCCGCCAGGTGCACGAGGGCAACGCCGTCGCTCTGGCGAGGATCGCTGTCGTCGTGCAGGGTCTGATCACCGAGCTCGACCGCGGCGTGCACACTCTCGGCCAGCGGCAGAGGGAGCACGACGAGACGGTCACGAGGATCTCGGTCGGCTTGTCCACCCACCGTCACGAGCGGTCTGCTGCCGAGCGCGACCTCACGGCCACACGGGAGCAGGTACAACGCCAGGAGCTGGAGCGGGCCGAGCTGCGGGTCCGTCTGGAGACGGCCCTGGAGACGATCAGGCACGACCTCGACGTCGAGGTCGCCGACGCACTGGCAGCAGAGTGCCCGGAGCTGCCACCCGGCACGCCGCCTGCCGCCCGCGTCCGCGAGCTCGAGCGCGAGCTGCGCCTTCTCGGACCGATCAACCCTCTCGCTCTGGAGGAGCTGGCGGGTCTGGAGGAGCGGGACCGTTTCTTGGGCGAGCAGCTCGAGGACGTGCGGAACACACGCCGCGAGCTCGGGCGGGTCATCCGTGCTGTCGACCAGGAGATCGTGTCGGTGTTCACTGACGCCTTCGCCGATGTCGCCGACCATTTCGAGCAGCTGTTCTCAACGCTGTTCCCCGGTGGTTCCGGCCGGCTGGCGATGATCGACCCGGAGGATCCGCTGTCGACCGGGATCGAGATCGAAGCCCGACCGGCCGGGCGCAACGTGCGCCGGCTCTCGCTCCTGTCCGGAGGTGAGCGTTCCCTCGTGGCTCTCGCTTTCCTCTTCGCCGTCTTCCGGAGCAGACCGTCGCCCTTCTACCTGATGGACGAGGTGGAGGCGGCACTCGACGATGTGAACCTGCACCGCTTCCTGGACCTCGTCGACGAGTTTCGCTCCGAAGCACAGCTCGTCATCGTCTCCCACCAGAAACGCACCATGGAATCCGCCGACGTCATCTACGGCGTCACGATGCAGGCGGGCGGAGCCTCCAAGGTCGTGAGCGAGCGGCTTCGAGGGGAAGCGGCGGCCACGGCCTGACTCCGAGTCGGCCGGCGGAGGCACCACAGATAGGCTTCCCGAGCCATGTCGGCCGCCATCATCATCCTCATCGTGCTCGGCGTCGTGGTCGTGGCGGCGGTGGGTCTCGTAGCCGGCACCCGGGAGCGCCGGCGGCTGCGCCGAGGGCAGCGTGCAAGTGCCGCCCGGCCGTCGGCGGGGACCGCGAGGAGCGCGCCGACAGCGGGGACCGCCACCTCCACGGCGACCGCCGCCGCACCGCCCAGGCTCGTCGAAGCGCCGCCGGAGGCCGCCTCCTTCGCACCGCCGGCACCGGCCGCATCACCGCCGCCGGCCGCATCGCCGGCACCGCCGGGACCAGCCCTCGCCGAACGCCCGGCTCTCAGGGACCGCCTCGGGCGAGCCCGCGCGCTTCTCGGCGGCTACCTCGACGGGATCCGTGGGCGCGCTGTCGACGATTCGACACTCGAGCAGCTCGAAGAGGCGATGCTCCTCGCGGACGTCGGCATCGGGACGACTACGAAGGTGCTCGACGATCTCCGGGAGAAGGTTCGCTCCGGCGAGATCGAGCGCACGCCCGACGCCCTCCTCGCCAGCCTGCGGGCGGACCTCGAGGCTCTGTTCGAGGGTGACTCGCCCGACCTGCGGCACGGCACGGGTGACGGCCCCACCGTCTGGCTCTTCATCGGGGTGAACGGCGTGGGGAAGACGACGACGATCGGCAAGGTGGCCGCCCGCGAATCCGCCGAGGGTGCGAAGGTGGTGTTGGCGGCCGGGGACACGTTTCGTGCGGCTGCCGGCGAGCAGCTCGAGACCTGGGCGGATCGTGCCGAGGCGGGCATCATCCGAGGCTCGGAGGGAGCGGACCCTTCATCGGTCATCTTCGACGCCGTGCAGCACGCCGCCGCCCGGGGAGCAGACCTCGTGCTGGCCGACACCGCCGGCCGGCTGCACACGAAGGTCAACCTCATGGACGAGCTGCGGAAGGTGCGGAGGGTCGCCGAGCGACCGCCCGGCCAGCTGACCGAGGTGCTCCTCGTTCTCGACGCGACCACCGGGCAGAACGGGCTCATGCAGGCACGTCAGTTCACCGAGGCCGTCGGCGTGACCGGGATCGTCCTCACGAAGCTGGACGGCACCGCCAAGGGCGGCGTGGTGCTCGCCGTCCGGAGCGAGCTCGGTCTCCCGATCAAGCTGGTGGGTGTCGGCGAGGGCGTCGAGGATCTCGTCGAGTTCGACCCGAAGGAGTTCGTGGACGCGCTCTTCCAGTAGGAGCGCGTCCGCCCGGTCAGCGCAGGTGACGGCCGAGCCACTCCGCGGTTGCCGCCCACGATCTCGCAGCCGGCTCGGCCATCCCGAACTGCGGCGCCAGCAGGTTCTCGAAAGCGTGCCCGGCCTCGGGCTCGATCCGGATCGTCACGTCGTCCCGGCGCGAGAGCTCGGTCGCGATCTTGTCGATCTGCTCGCTCGGGATGTACGGGTCGTTCCCGCCGAAGTGGAACAGAACCGGGCATGTGATCCGTTCGGCGAGGTGGAGCACGTCGGCGATCCCGGAGCCGTAGTAGGAGACGCAGGCATCCGGGTCACCGTGCGCCGCCACGAGGTAAGCGAGGAAGCCACCGAGGCAGTAGCCCATGACGCCCACCTGGTGGCCTGCCACCTCCGGCAGCCCCTTCAGGTGTGTGAGCGCAGCGAGGAGGTCGGCGACCTTCGTGTCCATGTCCACCTCGGCGCTGTAGCGGCCGCCGAGCCCGAAGGCTTCCTGCAGGCTCGCCTGGTCGTGCGGGAGTGACACGCCTGGCTGGATCCGCCAGAACACATCGGGGCAGAGCACGACATATCCGAGGCGGGCGAGATCGTGCGCCTTCTGTGTCAAGAAGTCATTGACGCCGAAGATCTCCTGGAAGAGGAGGATGCCCGGACCGGCACCACTGGCCGGCAGTGTGAGGTGGGCCTCGTAGCTCCCGTCTCCCACGCTGACATCTTCCATACGGGTCGTCGTGTCGTCTGCCATGGCCGGAACACTAAATCCGAGCCGCTCACCAGGCGAATGGTGCCCTCGCGCCGGCCTCGGAGCCCGGCGGTGACGTGGCGGCCGCTCGGCCCCCCTTGCATCTCCCTGCGGAACACGATCAGATGAGACCCTCACTTCCGGTTCTCTGTCGTCTACGAACCGAGGAGGTCAAGATGAAGAACATCGAGCCGAAGAGCAACGTGATCCCTCTCCTCTCCGGTGCGGAGGCCGAAAGCGAGGCGATGCAAGCCTCTGAGCAGGCCCGGGAGGCTGCGCTTCGGGCGGCGGACGAGGTGGCCGCGGCGGAGCTGGCCCGTTCCGAGCTGATCCACCGGGCGACCGTCGCTCGTGCCGACATCGTGCGCACAGCGACGGTGACCCGCGCCGAGGCACTGAAGCTGCTCACTCAGCGACATGACGAGCAGCTCCGGGAGGCAGAGGCGAAACGTGCCGAGGCCTTCAAGAACGCCGAGGAGCGCTACAGCTCCTCGTTGCAACGGGCCGAGACCGTGGCGGCACGGTCAGTGGAGCAGGCCTACCAGGACGAGCTGGCTGCCGCCCAGAGGGCTTACGAGGAGGCGCTGAGGGCAGCCGAGGCAGCCGCCAGGAGCGCTTCGGAGCGGGCCCAGGCGATCAAGCAGGCCGGGGGGTTGCGAGCCGAGTCGATCTACCGGGCGGGCGTGGAGCGGGCGAACAGCCTGAAAGAGGCGATCAACCTGTACGGCGAGGCGGTCACGAACGCCTCGAAGCAGCGCGCGGAACAGCTGCAGGCGGCCCTGCGTGACCACGACGAGGCGATGTCGCGGGCGACCGCGGTGTTCGAGGATGCGTTCGAGGCAGCAGACGAGCTCTTGTCTGCGGGTGCTCTCGGGGAGTCGTCACCTTCAGGGGGCGAGACCGAGGAGGCGTCCCAGCAGCACGGCGAACCTGAGGACAGGCCCGCCAAGACCGCCGGCTAGCTAGGAGCTGGCGTCGGCGGCGCGGGAGCGCTGCCGCGCGTGCCGCCGGCCCGATTTGATCGTCCACCGCCCGTATTCATGACTCGGGTCGGCCGGCGACTAACCTGGTGAAGCTCATGTTCGAGACGCTCACCGATCGATTCGAGGGAATCCTCACGCGCCTGCGCAGCCGCGGACGCCTCGGCGATGCCGAGGTCGACGAGGTCCTGCGCGAGATCCGCGTCGCCCTGCTCGAGGCCGACGTCAACCTCGGCGTCGTCCGCGACCTCATCGAGCGGATCCGCGAGCGCTGCACCGGCGCTGAGCTGTCGAAGAGCCTCACGCCTGCCCAGCAGGTCATCAAGATCGTCAACGAGGAGCTCACCGCCACTCTCGGAGGCGAGTCGCTCAAGATCACCTACGCCTCCCGGCCACCGACCGTGATCCTGCTCGCCGGCCTACAGGGGTCGGGGAAGACGACCGCCGCGGCATCGCTCGCACGCTGGTTCAAGCAGCAAGGCCGGAATCCGCTCCTCGTCGGTGCCGACCTGCAGCGTCCCGCCGCCGTAGAGCAGCTGCGGGTTCTCGGGCGTGGCGTCGGGGTCACCGTGTTCTCGGAGCCGACGGAGGCGGTGGCCGTCGCCCGGGCTGGCCTGGCCGAGGCCGAGCGGATCGGGCGTGACGTGCTGATCGTCGACACGGCCGGCCGGCTGCACATCGACGTCGAGCTCATGGACGAGGTGCGGCGCATCTCGGACGCCATCGAGCCGCGCTACACCTTCTTCGTCGTCGACGCGATGACCGGCCAGGACGCCGTCAACACGGCCGAGGCGTTCAACGAGGCGCTCTCTCTCGACGGCGTGATCCTCACGAAGGTGGACGGCGATGCCCGAGGCGGCGCGGCCCTCTCGGTCAAGCAGGTCGTGGGTTGCCCGATCGCGTTCGTGTCGACGGGCGAGCGCGCCGCCGACTTCGAGCTGTTCCACCCAGATCGACTCGCCAGCCGCATCCTCGGCATGGGCGATGTGCTCTCGCTCATCGAGAAGGCAGAGCGCGAATACGACCAGCAGGTCGCCGAGAAGGCGGTCGAGCGGCTACAGGCGGGGCGCTTCACCCTGGACGACTTCCTCGAGCAGATCCAGCAGCTGAAGAAGATGGGTCCCCTCAGCGGCGTGCTCGGAATGCTGCCCGGCGTGCCGAAAGAGGTGAAGAACGCCAAGATCGACGACCGCGACGTCGGCCGCATCGAGGCGATCATCCACTCGATGACACCGATCGAGCGGGACGATCCGGCGATGCTCGACGGCTCCCGGCGCCTTCGCGTCGCGAACGGGAGCGGCACGACGACGACCGAGGTCAACAACCTGCTGCGGCAGTTCAAGGAGATGCAGAAGGTGATGAAGTCGCTGCCGATGGGCCGCATGCTCGGCGGCGGCGGGGGTGCCGCCCGCTCGAAACGGCAGGGCAGCCGCAAAGGCAAGAAAGGCGGCCGCGTCACGCCGTCTGCGCGCCATCGGTAGCAGGGCGCGCGAGCATGTCGACCGCGTCGACCATCATGAAGTCGACCACCACGAAAGAGAGAGACAACCAGTGAGTGTGAAGCTCCGCCTCATGCGGGTGGGCAAGAAGAAGCAGCCGACGTACCGCATCGTCGTCGCCGACAGCCGGTCGCCGCGAGACGGCCGCTTCATCGAGATCGTGGGCACCTACGCGCCGCGCTCCGAGCCATCCGAGATAAACGTGAAGAACGAGAAGGCCCTCGAGTGGCTGCGCAAGGGAGCTCAGCCGACGGAGACGGTGAGGAAGATCCTCAAGATCTCTGGAGTCTGGGGCGAGTACGAGGCCGCAAAGCCCGAGAAGAAG
>JAKCCH010000060.1 GCA_021838945.1 Actinomycetes bacterium | reverse complement strand
CCGATCTCCAGCTCGCGATCGCGTGCGGCATCGATGGCCACGCCATGCTCCTCGACTGCCACAGCAATGAGATCGACCAGGTGCCGCTCGCTCGGGAGATCGATCTCGTCGTCGTCCACTGCGGCGTGCCGCGCACGGTCGTCGGGAGCGGCTACTCCGAGCGGCTGGAGCAGTGCCGGGCCGCCGAACGCGAGATCGGCCCGCTCCGCGTCGCTACCTCCGAGGACGTCGAGCAGATCCAGGATCCTCTGCTCCGACGCCGGGCGCGGCACGTCGTGAGCGAGAACGCACGGGTCCTCGAGTTCGCCGGTGCTCTTCGGCAGGAAGACATGAGACAGGCCGGGCTCCTCATGAACGAGAGCCATCGGAGCCTCTCGGTGGACTACGAGGTGTCGCTGCCAGAGCTCGACGCGCTCGTCCGGTGGCTCCAGGGCGCTCCCGGCGTGCTCGGTGCTCGGATGACCGGGGCGGGCTTCGGCGGCTGTGCCGTCGCCATGACGCGACCGGGAGCTCTGACCGGCATGCTCGACCACCGCCGGCACTGGGTGGTCCGAGCGGCCGACGGTGCTCGTCTCGTCACTCGAGACCGAGCAGCTCCCTCCGTTTGCGGTCGAACTCGTCGTCGGTGATCACCCCGAGCTCGTGCATCCGCTCGAGGTCTCGTAGGCGGTCGCCGAGCTGACCACCGGGCGCCGACATGGGAGCCGTACCCGGAGCTCGCGCGGGCGAAGCCACCGGACTGACCTCGGCAGTGTGAGGAGCGGCCGGATCAACAGAAGAAGTTGGCGGCGGACGGCGCGGCGGAGGAGGAGGTTGCTCGTAGCGAGCCGGGGGTGGCGGCGTCTCGGGTGGCGCGCGACGCGCCTCGGCGGCTCTCCGGTATGACTCGCGATCCCCGCTCATGAGCCGGTTGATCAACGACTGCATCTCGGCCGGATGCCGGATGTCGGGGAACGGCTCCTGCCCACTCGCTCCGGCCGACTCGATGGTGAGGCTCCCGGCCCCGACGAGGCGCTCCAGCAAGGTCTGGTGATAGGTCACGTCCTGGACCCGCTCGAGCGGGATCTCGCGTCCCGTCCGACGCACGACGCCCCAGCGGTAGATGACGCGGTTCGTGGTGATGACGAGCAGTCGGGACCGCCACGTCACGACCTTGGCGGCGAGCCAGCAGAACGTGATCACGGCCACGATCGCAAACACGTAGAGCGCCCAGACGGGCGCTGACACCCAGTACACGAGGATCGCCACGCAAGCGGCAACGACAACGATCGTGACGGAGATCGGCCGTGCGAGGACCGACCAGTTCGGGAACGATTCGACGACGACCTCCTCGCCCGGGGCAAGGAGCTTGTGGGGGAAGCTCACAGCGACTCCTGTGATGCTCTGCCTTCAGGGCCTGGCGGCCCTATGCGAGCTTTCCCCCGATGGAGCCGGCGCCGCGCAGCACGGACCCGTCCGCGCCCGACGTCGAGTACGCCACCGAGGGGCGGGCGATGGCTTCGCTGAGCAGCTCGAGGAGCAGCGCGGGGAACGGCATGGGCGGGTCTATCCAGAGGTGTCGCCCGAGAGAGCCCGGGATCGTGTTGATCTCGTTCACGTAGAGCGCCTCGCCGTCGGAGAGGAAGTCGATCCGGGCGATGCCCCGAACGCTGCACAGGTTCGCCACTTCGGGTGCGACCGTGCGGATCTGGCGCTCGAGCTCGGGCTGGATGCGAGCAGGCAGTTCGCGCGGAGCCGTCGACATCCCCTCGCTTCCCACGTACTTGTCCGAGTAGCCGAGGATCTCGCCGCCCGCCCCTGAGCGCAGCGGCTTCTCCACCGCGGACAGCTGCACTTCCGGCCACATGCGAACCGCAACCTGCAGGTCGAACAGCTCCGGCTGATACGGCTCGAGCACCGCACCGCGCTTCAGGTGCGAGTTCGCCTTGAGGCGTGCCCGTGCCGAGTCGTAGTTCGACACGACCTCGATGCCGATGGACGACCCTCCGAAGCGCGGCTTCACGATGTAAGGCCCCGGGAAGCTCGGTGGTGGCGAGCCGTCGTAGAGCGGGACCCGCGGCAGCATCTGCAGGAATGCAGAGGCCACGAGGGCCGAGAAGGCCAGCTTGTCCATGCCGATGAGCGCCCCGGCGAGCGTGGGCCCGCTGTAGGGGATCCCGCACAGGTCGAGCACTCCTTGCAGCGTCCCGTCCTCGCCCGGACCTCCGTGGCAACAGATGAGTGTGGCGTCGATTTCGAGATGCTCGTCCTTCGCCCCGAACCGTCCCCCTCGCCTCGCGACGAAACCTCCCCCGGCGCCGACGCTGAGCCGCAGCGGCGTCGAGCTCGCCGGCACCCCGTCCGCGTACTCGGCCGCCTCGAGGCCGTTCGGCACCTCGAACCACTCACCTGTCTTCGACCAGTAGAGCGAGTGGATCTCACCGATGTTCGGCGCGCCCCGCAAGCCGCGGGCAGCCTGCAGCCCGGTCAGGATGGACACGTCATGTTCGGGTGATGGCCCTCCGAAGATCACGCCGACGCGCGCGGGTGCCCCGCCGGCTCGAAGGCCGATCGCGCCGCTGATCCCGAGTGCCCCCCGGTCGTCGAACGAAAGGCCACGAATTTTCGGTGGCTTCATGGCGGCGCTCACTCTACTGCTCGTGCCGGCACCGTTGTGACTCCCGCCGGAGGCTGCGCCCCCGCCATCGCCAGGTTGGCGTGCCCACCAAGAGGGAATCTGTCAAGGGAAATGGTCCGGGAGATCGTTCTCGTACAGCACGGCGTCGCCGGGACCGAGGTTGGCACGCACCCAGTCGAGGGCCTGATCGAGGCGGTCGACCGTCATGACCCTGCCGGGATCCTCCGCCGCCGCCGCCCCTTCCAGCAGTGCGGCACGGTTCGTGCGTGCGATGACGAGCACGTGGTCAGCCACCCGAGCGGCGGACTCACCGAGCGCGGCGTTCTCCTCGTGCTGGATCGGCCCGAGCTCCACCATGCCGGGAGTGACGACCACGCGGCGACCACCGGTCGACACGGTCGGCTCCGACTTGAGCCTCGACAGACCGATGAGAGCGCCGGTGGGGTTCGAATTGAAGGTGTCGTCGAACACCACGTAGCCGCCGTCGGCCACATAACGCTGGAGGCGGTTCGCCGGGACGGGGAGGCTCACCAGCCTCGCGAGCACGTCCTCGGGCGGCACTCCGAGCTCGATCGCGACGGCGGCGGCACAGGCGACGTTCGTGAGGGCCGTCGGCAGGTCGGACTGGGGCACCGACGCCGCTCCGACCCGGTGGCCGCCAACGCGCAGCTCGAGGCCTTCCTCCGACGCGAGCACCGACACGTCCGCCACCTCGTTCGAGCCCGACGCCTCGACGACCTTCTTGCCGGCGCCGCGCAACGTGGGCACCAGGCCGAGCAGCCGAGCGTCGTCCACGTTGAGCACGACCACTGACGCCGTCTCGCAGATCTCCGCCTTGGCCGCGAGGGTGCGGTCGAGAGACTTGAACCTCTCGAGGTGCGCCGGCCCGATCGCGGTGATCACGGAGATCTCCGGACGCACCCAGGAGCACATGGCGGCGATCTCGCCGGGCCCGTAGGTTCCCATCTCGGCCACGAAGACCTCGGTGGCCGGTCCGAGGTGCTCGTTCACGGTGCGAGCGAGCCCCGCCCGGTTGTTGAAGCTCTTCGGGCTCGGGAGCGTCGTCAAGAAGGGGCTGACGAGATGAGCGATGTAGCCCTTCGTCGTGGTCTTGCCATACGAGCCGGTGACGGCTACCACTCGGGGCCGGACGCGCTCCAGACGCCCGCGGGCATCCCGGACGAACTTTCGAGCCACCACGTCCTCGGCCGGTCGTGTCAGGACGAGGGCGACGTCGACAACCATCGGTACGGCGAGAGCCGTGAAGCCGGCGGCGATGAGCGCTCCCCGGTTGCCACCCCCGATCCAGCCGGCACCGATCGCGACCACCTCGAGCAGGAGGGTGACCACCGCGAGCGTCGACAGCCGCCTCGTCCAGGCAAGACGCCCGGTCCTGCCGCGAAGCGGGAGCCGGAGCGGCGCGGCACCCGCCACTGCCGCCGGCAGCACGGCGACGGGTGGGACCGCGACGGCGACGGCCGCACCGGCGAGGCCGAGCAGAGCGAGACCGGCGTTGTCGGCAGCGCTGCGCCACCATCTCCAGGCGAAACGGGACGTCTCCCCCGCCAGGTAGTGCTCTCGTTGCGCCACGCGCAACCAACGGAGCGATCCGGCGACCGTGCCTGCCACGGCGAGCAGGAGCGCGACTGCGTCGACAGCAGTCATCTGGCGACGACGAGCCGGTCCACCGCTGCCCGGAGATGGCCGGGTATCACGAGTGGCGTCATGTGCCCGACTCCGGGCACCACCTCGAGGCGTGGGCTCGTGGCGAAGGTGGAGGCGATGCGATCGGCCACGGCCGGCGGCGCCGCCGTGTCGAGCGCCCCCCAGACGAGCTCGACGGGGCACGAGACCGCTCTGATCGATGCGGTGTACTCCTCCTCACGCTCCTCGAATATGGCTTTCACGAGCACCTCCCGCATCACTCCTGTCGCAGCCCGATAATCGGCCGAGCCATACCGCTGCCGGTAGCGCTCGAGCCGCTCCTCGCCGATGAGGCCGCTTCGGGCCAGCTTCCGTGCGACGCGGTAGGTCAACGGCGACGCGCCCGGCCGCCGGCGCCGGGCCGGCTCACCACGGCGGCCGCGAGCACCGCCGGTCGGAGCTGCTGGCACGGAGCTCTTGGAGAACAGCGGCGCGCCGGTGAGCACGAGACCCGCGACACGGTCAGGACGGGCCGCGGCGAGGTGGGTCGCGACCCGGCCGCCGAACGAATGGCCGAGCAGCACGACGGTGCCACCGATCTCGTCGAGCAGCGGCTCGAGAGCCTTCGCGTACCTGGGCGTGCCCCAGGCCTCTTCGGGCGGCGGCGTGCCGCCGAAGCCCGGCAGGTCGATGGCGATCGCCGGCACCGGACCGTCCGGCAGCGCGAGGTCCGACGAGGAACGGCCGAGCAGCGACGACGTGTCGGGTGCCAGGACAGCGTGCGCGGGCACCGCCGTCGCTTCGCCCCCGAGGACGAGGGCGAAGTCCCGGTGGTCCCGAGCCCAACCGTGCAGGGCGATCACAGCCGGCGCGCCGGTCCCGTGAACTTGACCGAACAGCCGGCCGCCGTCGAACGACGTCAGCACGGCGAGCACCATACCGGGCATCCGGTGCCGTCGACGCTGACACAGCCACCTTGTACCGTCCAGGTGTGCTCACCTCCCGGCGCCCTGGGAATCCCGACGACCTGCTCGTCGGGTGCGATCGGGAGCAGGTCGAGGCGATCACGACCCCGGTCCGGCCGCTCTGCGTGCTCGCCGGAGCCGGCTCCGGGAAGACGCGCGTCCTCACCCGGCGTATCGCCTGGCGCGTGCTCGACGGGTCTGCGTCGACCTCTCACGTGCTGACACTCACCTTCACTCGCAAAGCCGCTGCCGAGCTACGAGGCCGCCTCGCCGCTCTCGGTCTCCCCGAGGCGGTCACGGCGGGGACGTTCCACGCGATCGCGTTGTCCGAGCTCCGGCGCCTCGCGGCCGAGCGACGAGAGCGACCGCCCGTCGTCCTCGCATCGAAGGCACGGATCGTCCACGCCGTGCTCCAGGAGCACCGCACCCGTCTCGGCGGACGCGACCGCAGGCCCGCACGAGGTTCGCCTCGGGGTGAGCGCCCGCTGCCTGTCTATGAGGTCGCGACAGAGATCGAGTGGGCGAAGTCGCGCCTCGTCACCCCGGCCTGTTACGGGTTCGAGGCGCGCTCGGCCGGCCGTGAGGTGCCGCTTGCCCACGCGACCGTGGCCGAGCTGTACGAGGCCTATGAGACCGAGCGTCGACGGCGGGGGGTGCTCGACTTCGAGGACCTGCTCACGATGTGCGCAGCGGAGATCGCCTCCGACCCGGAGTTCGCCGCATCCACCCGCTGGCGGTTCCGCCACCTCTTCGTCGACGAATACCAGGACGTCAACGCCGCTCAGCTCGGGTTGTTGAAAGCCTGGTGCGGCTCCGAGCAGGACCTCTGTGTGGTCGGGGACCCCGATCAGGCCATCTACGGATGGAACGGTGCCGACCCCGAGGCGATCCGCCGCTTTCCCGAGGAATTCCCGGGGGGGCGCGTGCTCGAGCTCCGAACGAACTACCGCTCGACCGGCGAGGTCCTCACGATTGCGTCGGCCGTCCTCGACCGCGGCCAGCCGCTCACCGCCGGCGGTCCAGTGCCGGACGGTCCGGTCCCGACCCTCGTGGCCTACGAGAGCGATGCGGTCGAGGCCACCGGCGTGGCCGAGCGGATCCGGCTGGCACACCGGCCGGGTCGCCGGTGGTCTCAGATCGCAGTGCTTGCACGAACGAATGCCCAGCTGGCGCAGTTCGCGGGGGCGCTTCAGGCGCGCGGCATCCCGTGCCGGGTCCTCGGTGACGGGATGTTCCTCCGCAAGCCACACGTCTCGGCTGCCATCGACGGCCTCGAGCGGGCTCCCGACTCCGCCTCCCTCTCCGCCTTCGCCCATGACCTCCGCCTCTCGACCGACGCCGACCCGGCGGAAGCCGGCGATCTGGTCGACCTCGCGGCGATGATCGAGGAGTACCTGAGCACCGACGAGTTCGCCTCCGGTCACGGGTTTCGGGGGTTCGTCGAGGCCAACGCTCGGGCGATCGAAGCCACGGGAAGCGGCGACTCCGTCGAGCTCATGACCTTCCACCGGGCGAAAGGGCTCGAATGGCCGGTCGTGTTCCTCGTCGGGCTCGAGGACGGTCTCGTGCCGATCGCACACGCCCGAGACGCAGCAGCCCTCGACGAGGAGCGACGCCTCCTGTATGTGGCCTGCACGCGGGCCGAGGAAGAGCTGCACTGCTCGTGGGCGCGCGAGCGCCGTTTCTCATCGGAGCGACCGTCGCCGCGGCAACCCTCGCCCTACCTCGCCGCGATCGAGCGGGCCCGGAAGCGGCTCGCGCAGCTGGCAGGGCGTTCAGCGCTCACGGCCCGGGAAGCCCTTGCGACCAGCAGGCGCCACCTCGGCGACACGCGCGTTCGCTGAATGCCCCGGAAGCGAGCCGGGAACATCCCACCGAGCGCGGTGGGCAGCGATACGATTGCGCGCGGTAGGTGACTGAAAGCTCTCGAACGGTGGTGGTGACGTCCAGGGTTCACTCACTGTCGTGGTACCGCGGGATTGCCGAGGTAGCTTGCCTACCGAGGCAAGGAAGGGGAAGCGCATGCCGAAGGATGCTGACAGCAGGGCGGCAGACCTTGAGGCGCGCAACCAGTACCTGGGCATCATCGACGATGCCTGGGAGGTGTACCGCGAAGCCGTCGAGCGGGCGTGGGAGTCCTACGAGAAGTCCCTGGAAGCTCCCCGTGCTCAGTACGAGATCGCCCAGGCCACGGCCGAGGAGGCCCACGGACGCTCCATCGACGAGGCGTGGGCTGCCTACAAGCTGGCCGTGGCGAACGCCCCGTCCACGATGCGGCGTGACACCGTTGCCCAGGCCCGGGCCACGTACAACGAGGCGGCGGCGCAGATCCGCAAGCAGTACAACGAGAGCATGGCGATCGCGCGCGAGGAGTACTTGCGCACGGTCAACGACGCTCGATCGGCCTATCGCGCCGCCGTCGACGGTGAGCTGGACGCCCACAGAGAGGCCGTCCGGTCGGCGTGGACCAATTACCTCGAGATGGTCGACTCGCACCTGCTCGTCGAGAGCTGACCGAGCCGCCCTGGGGGGACCGGCCGCCTCCATCAGCGTTCGTGGCATGGATTCGAACTCGCGTGCCGGGTGACACAATGGCCCGATGCACATCTCGGCCAAGGTCGATTACGCCTGCCGCGCCCTCTGCGCCCTCGCAGCGAACAACGGAGAGGCGCTGACGGCCGAGGAGCTCGCTCGTGCACAGGACCTGCCCGTGCGTTTCTTGCGCGCGATCCTGAACGAGCTTCGCCGAGGGAGCATCGTGAGCAGCCAGCGCGGGAACGAGGGCGGCTACCGCTTGGGCCGTCCCGCCTCGGAGATCACCCTCGGCGACGTGTTCCGCCGCCTCGAAGGGCCGCTCGCCGAGGTCCGCAACGAACGGCCCGAGGACGCGGCCTACGAGGGCCCGGCTGAGCACCTGCAAGACGTCTGGGTGGCCGTACGTGCGGCCTTGCGCGGCGTCCTCGACGAAGTCACGCTCGCCGACGTGCTGGCAGGTGAGATGCCGTCCGGGGTCGCACACCTCATCTCTTTTCCGGAGGCCTGGCAGCCTCGCTGAGGGCTCGACGAGGCCTCAGCGCGCCGGTGCTCGCTCGAGGGCGATCGAGAGGTCGGCGATCAGATCCTCGACCGTCTCCAGACCGATGGAGAGGCGCAGCAGCGACGGATCCACCTCCAAGGCGGACCCTGCGACGGAGAGATGCGTCATGCGCGCCGGGTGCTCGATGAGCGACTCGACGGCGCCGAGAGACTCGGCGAGGGTGAAGATCCCCGTCGAGGCAGCGACGTCGAGTGCCGCAGGCTCCCCGCCACGCAGCGTGAAGGAGAGCATGGCGCCGTAGTCGCGCATCTGCCGTTTCGCGACGTCGTGACCGGGATGGGTCTCGATCCCCGGGTAGGAGACGTGGTTGACGGCGGGGTGTTCGGCCAGGAAGCGCGCGACGGCCATGGCGCTCGCACACTGGCGGTCGAGGCGGACCGCCAGCGTCTTCACCCCCCGCAGCACGAGGTAGCAGTCGAACGGGCTCGGCACCGCGCCGGTGGCGTTCTGCAGGAAGCCCACCCGATCGGCCACCTCTCCGTCCCCGGTCGCGACGAACCCGCCGACGACGTCCGAGTGGCCGCCGAGGTACTTCGTCGTCGAGTGCACGACGACGTCGGCACCGAGGTCGAGCGGCTGCTGGAGGTAGGGAGTGGCGAAGGTGTTGTCGACGACGACCCTCGCCCCCTGTCGGTGGGCGAGCTCGGCGATCGCTGCGATGTCCGCGATCCGCAGCATCGGGTTGCTCGGCGTCTCCACCCAGACGAGCCGGGTCTCGGCACGGAAGGCCTCGGCCACGGCCGTCGGGTCCGTCAGGTCGGCCGGCGTGAAGGCGATCCCGTAGTCCGCGTGCACACGGGCGACGAGCCGGTATGTGCCGCCGTAGGCATCGTTCGGAATGACGATGTGGTCGCCCGGCCGTAGGAACCGCAGGACGGCATCTTCTGCCGCCATGCCGCTCGCGAACGCGAAGCCGAACGACGCAAGCTCGAGTGCTGCGAGCGCGGTCTCGAGCGTCGTCCGGGTGGGATTGCCCGACCGGCTGTACTCGAAGCCACGGTGCACACCGACGCCGTCCTGGGCATAGGTCGTCGCGAGGTGGATCGGCGGCACGACCGCTCCCGTTGCGCCGTCTGGTTCCTGGCCTGCATGGATCGCCAGCGTCTCGAAGCCCGGACGGGGGCGGCCACCACCATCGCTCATTGCCCCACACCTCCTGGTCCGTCCGAGTCGGTGCCGGTCAAGGATGCGAGAAACGCCAGCGCGTCCGTCCTCGTCACCACTCCCACCGGATGGCCGTGGTCGAGGACGACGACCGCCGCCGCATCCTCGAGGCTGCGCACGACCACGTCGATCGCTTCGCCGCTCCCGACCGTCGGCAGGGGTGGTCCCATCACCTCGCGGACGGGACGGTCGAGCAGCCCGGGGTCCGTGAACGCCCGGTGCATCATGTCCCGCTCGACCACGGACCCGACGACCTCAGCCTCGACGAGCGGAGGTTCGGCCTGGACCACGGCGAGCTGGCTCACGCCGAATTCCGCCATCACCGAGATGGCCTGACGCGCAGTCTCGTCCGGGTGCACGTGGATGAGCTCCGGGAGCGTGCTGCCCTTGCGCTCGAGCAGGTCGCCGATCGTCCGTCCTCGCGCCCTCAGGAAACCGTGGTCTGCCATCCACTCGTCGTTGTAGAGCTTCGACAGGTAACCGCGTCCCGAGTCGGGGACGAGCGTCACGACGACGTCGTTCGGCCCCAACTCCGGTTGCAGCTGGAGCGCTGCCCACACCGTGGTCCCCGTCGAGCCGCCGACGAGCAGTCCTTCTTCGACGCTGATGCGCCGCGCCATCTCGAAGGAGTCGGCGTCGCTCACCATGATGACCCGGTCGACGGCGTCGCCGTCGTAGGTCGTCGGCCAGAAATCCTCGCCGATGCCCTCCACGAGGTACGGGCGGCCCGAGCCACCGGAGTACACCGAACCTTCCGGGTCGGCTCCGATGATCTGGACCTGAGGGTTCTTGCTCTTCAGGTACCGCCCGATGCCCGAGATCGTGCCTCCGGTCCCGATCCCGCAGACGAAGTGAGTGACGCGACCGGCTGTCTGCCGCCAGATCTCCGGGCCGGTGGACCTCACGTGCGCTGCGGGGTTCTCGGGGTTGTGGTACTGGTCCGGGTGGAACGCGCCCGGGATCTCCTTTGCGAGACGTGCCGTGACCGAGTAGTAGGAGTCCGGGTGGTCCGGTGCAACAGCGGTCGGGCAGACCACGACCTGGGCGCCGTATGCGCGGAGCAGCGCGATCTTCTCCGCTGCCATCTTGTCGGGCATGACGAAGATGCACTTGTAGTGGCGGCGAGCTGCTGCGATGGCGAGGCCGATCCCGGTGTTCCCCGAGGTGCCCTCGACGATCGTGCCGCCGGGCTCGAGGAGGCCGTCCCGCTCGGCTGCCTCGATCATCGCGATGGCCGGCCGGTCCTTCACGGATCCGCCCGGGTTGAACAGCTCCAACTTCGCGAGCAGGGGACACGGCATGTCCCGCCCGATGCGATCGAGGCGCATCATCGGTGTGTTGCCGACGAGTTCGAGCAGCGACTCGACCACCTCCATCGGCGGGCCGGGATCCGTGAGCGGCAGGATCTCGACGCCCTGCAGGTCGCGGCGCCCGCCGACGTCCTCGTCGGTGTGGAGACGGACCGGGAGGCCGGCGCGGTGGAGCGATGCCGCCACCGAAGGTGCGATGCCGGCTTCACCTGCGACGGTCACACGCCTCGGCAGCCGCGCCCGCAGGTCCGCCAGCACGGTCGGTGCAACCTCCGAGCCGTCGAGGTGCACGACACGGTTCGCACGCTCGTAGAGGAACTGCGGCAGCTCGGCACGCCCGGCGACCACGAGTACGTCCATCCCACCATCCTGCACCGTTCCAACGGCCGTGGCCACGTCTTCTCCCGGTGGTGGCGGCGCCGATGGAAGCTGCTGAGCAAGTGCCGGCGCCGCATAGGCTTCCCGGGCGTGCAGCCGGCCCCTTTCGCACCCGACGAGACCGGGCGCCTCATCGCGCTCAGGGACTTGAAGCTGGTGGACACCCCGCCCGAGCGTCGTTTCGATCGGGTGACGCAACTGGCTGCACGCATGACCGGCAGCCCGATCGCCATCGTCAGCATCGTCGAGGAGACGCGCATCTTCTTCAAGTCGATCTCCCGCGACGCAACGACCGCAGTCGACCTCGGCTCGCCGCATCGCGAGTACTGGTTCTGCTCGCACGTCGTCGCCGCGGGACGCCCGCTGGTCGTCGGCGACGCCAGGACCGATGACCGCTTCGACCGGCTCGCCGTCGTCTCCGACGATCCAGCCGTGTTGGCCTACGCCGGCGTTCCGCTGCGAGCGCCGACTGGCGAGCACGTCGGTGCCCTGGCGGTGCTCGACGTCGAGGCGCGTGAGTACTCCGACGCCGAGGTCGGTGCGCTCGCCGAGCTCGCCAGGCTCATCGAGGCAGAGCTCTCCGCACTCCCCCATCTCGCGATCGACGCGCTCACCGGTGCACTGAACACCAGGACGTTCAGCCGGCTCGGCGACCGCTTCCTCGAGCTCGCCGACTCGCGCGGGCTTCCGGCATGCCTGGTGAGGCTCGAAGTGCGCGGCTTGAGCGCCGTAAAGGCGGAGTTCGGCTTCGAGGCGGGAGACGCAGCCCTCACCGAGACGGCGCAACTCATGGGCTCCGCAGTGCGGGGATCCGATCTCGTCGGTCGTGTCGCGACGGACGCGTTCGGCGTTCTCTTGTTCGGAAGCGACGCCGCGGCGACCAAGGCGGTGCTCTCCCGGCTCCAGAAGGCAACGGCACAGCACAACGCCTCACGGGACCGGCCCTACCCGTTCCGCCTCTCCTTCGACATCGGGGTCGCCGAGCACCGGCCGGGTGGTTCTGCTGATGTCGCGACCCAGCTCGTCACCGCCGCCATGATGGCGGACCTGCGCCTCTGAGACCGCTTCGGCCCACCGGGGAGACCGACCGAGCCGGCCGGCGTCAGCTGCGGAGCTTCTCCATGTGCTCGACGCGCTTGTGCAGGAGCGCAGCGGTGCCGATGTCCGAACGATGACGCACCGCGCCGCCGACCCGTTGTGCCGCCTCCTCGGCTGCCTGCTCTGCCTGCTCGAGCGAGTCACCGACGCCCACGACCGCGAGAGCGCGCGAACCGGTCATGCGCGCTCGCCAGCCTCCCGGGTCCGCGTCGACTGCTGCCCAGTAGAGCCGGACGCGCCCCTCCCCCACCAGCGGCTTCAGGTCCGTCGCGTCGATCAAGCCACCGGACGCGGGCGCGGTCGGATATCCCTCGGGGACGACGTACTTGCAGACAGTCGCCCTCTGATCGAAGGACACGTCTTCGCGCTCCAACGTCTCGCTCGTCGCCGCCCAGCTGACAGCTACGAGGTCTGAGGCGAGGATCGACAGGACGTTCGTCGCCTCCGGATCACCGAAACGGGCGTTGTACTCGATGAGCTTCACCCCCTCGCCGGTCGCCATGAAGCCTCCGTAGAGCACGCCGTGATACGGCGAGCCGAGCTCCGCCGCCAGTGCGTTCACGACAGCGTCGTTGATCGCCTGTGCCTGTGCCATGTCCTCGCGATTCACAAAGGGCAGGGAGTGGTCGGCCACCGTGTAGCTCCCCATCCCCCCGGTGTTCGGTCCGAGATCCCCCTCGAACGCCCTCTTGTGGTCCTGGACGAGCGGGCAGTGCCGGGTGGTCCTCCCGTCGGTGATCGTCTGCAGGCTGAATTCCTCGCCGTCGAGCTTCTCCTCGATCACGACCACTCCGTCGCTCTCGATGAGCGCCCGGGCGTACTCGGCGCCTTCGGACTCGTCGAGATGCTCGCCCGAGACCTTCACGCCCTTGCCACCCGTCAAGCCGTCAGGCTTGATGACGAATTCGCCGAGGGCGTGGAGGTAGCCGGTCAGTCCGGTGGGATCCCGGAAGACGCGGTGCTCGGGGTTTCCTCCGATGCCGTGCTTCGCGAGCAGCTCGCGCGCCCACGCCTTGCTGCCTTCGATCCGGGCGTGGCGCTGTCGCGGGCCGAAGCACGGCACGCCGAGCTCGTCCTCGAGCCGGTCGGCGAGACCGGCACACAGCGGCGCTTCGGGGCCGACCAGGACAAGATCGGGCGGATCCTTCCGGAGCTCGGCCAGCACCGCCACGGCGTCTGTCGTACTCGGCCGGTATGTGCGCGGCTCGAGCGGGCTTCGCTCGCAGGCGGCCGCGAGCGCCTCTGTCCGTGCGTCTTTGCCGACGAGTGCGACGGACAACCCGGGACGAAGGCTCGACATGGTTGGCGATGCTACGCGCGAGCGCACGAGCCGGGATTCGAGCCTGTGGGAGGGCGAGTGAAGTGACCGGCGTCCCTCCCGTCATGACGGGAGGGACGCCGGCTCGCGGGCTCCTTCGTCTAGCTCTCAGCCAATAGGTGCGGAGAAGACGCGGGTGCCCCAGTTGGCGTAGGTGTCGCGCCGCAGGGGCGGCACGTACTCGTCAGCCATGTAGATGTGGCCGTTGAACGCCTGTGCCATCGAGTAGTCGCCGTACCGGCAAGCTGAACCGAAGGGTGGGTAGCAGCTGAAGTCGTCCAGAGGCTTGACGCCGGCAGCGGCGACGAAGGCATGGTGCCCAACGGGCCCGTGCGCACCGTTGAAGGTGACGTACGCAGCGCTCGGGTACATGTCAGGTCCGGCGAGCGCGAAGGTCATGTAGCCCTGACCGTTCGCGTTCACGCCGATGTCGGGGTAGAGGATGTCCTGCGACGCCTCGACGTAGCCGTTGCCCACCTTCGTGACGCCGATCGACGAGGTCGTCGGTGTCGGGCGGAGCGCGAACCAGGCCGCACCGGAGTTCATCTGCTGCCCGAGCGCCAGGGTGGTGTCGAGCTCGGCGTAGAGGAGGCCACCCGCGTAGGTGACCTCCTGCACCGCGTTGAAGTCAGTCTGGAGGGCCGGAGTGGTGCCTTGACCGAGCAAGTTCCCGAACGGGATCGGGCCACTCTTCTGTGCGGCGTTCGGAGGTAGTGCCGTGTACTTCTCGGTCGCCACCTTCGTCATGACGAGCGGCGGCGTCCCACCCTGTCCGAGCGTCCCGGTGCGGAGCAGTGCGAAGACCTCTAGTCCCGTCGTGGTCATGCTGGGATCACTCGGCAGGTTGGCGTTGGACTCGACGAAGTACTCGGTGTTCGGTGCCGCGGAGCCCTGAGTGACCGCTGATGGAGATAAGTGGTAGGCGGCGAACGGGTCGCTCGAGTAGTCCACCCCGTACTTCACGATGGTCGGCGGTGTTCCGCCCGCGGCTGCGGCGACCAGCTGACGCTTGGGCAGTGCGTAGATGACCGTGCCGTTGAAGGTGCCCGTGACGGAATTGCTGCATGCGCTGGAGCCGTTGTAGCAAAATTCGTTGGTGGTGATGTACAGCCCGCTGTGGTTGATCCCGACCATGTCGTAGTCGCCGAAGCACGGGCAGTCGTCCCCGATGTGACCGCCGGGCCCTGGTGCTTCACTGGTGGAGTTCGAGCCGTCGCTGGTGTCGAACCAGAACACCTTGTAGGACCCGAGGGGATTCGTCGTCACGCTCACGGCGATGAACTGCGCTGACAGGCAGCCGTTCTCCACCGCTCCACCGTTGTCGCAGCCGTATCCACCGACAGAACCGCCGGGCGTACCGATGGCGAACATGGTGAGGAACCAGTGGCCGCTCGCCGGATCCCAGTAGACGCGGGGGTCGCTCATGAACGTGGCCGGCGGCTGGTCGAAGACCTGGAACGTAGCAAGTGGTGCGATCAGTGCCTTGCCGCTCGGCGCGTAGATGTCGAGGGTGTCGTTGACCATCTCGACGACCGCCGTGCCACGCGGGCTGGGCCCGACACCGAGTCCCTGGTCGGGCGGGGTGACGTCACCGACGCCCCCCAGAGTTGGAGAGTTGTGGCTGCTGTTGATCAGCGCGTCGACCCCGTTGAATCCGACCTGACCCTTCACGTTCCCGCCGATGCGGTCGAGAATGGCACGGGGCAGGCTGGGTGCGACGGTGTCCGAGCGGCGGGCGGCAGATGTCCCAGCGGCGTGATGGAGCAGTCCGAGAGGTGTGACGTGGTGCGGCCAGTTGGTGCTGCGTCCCGTGGTCGCGGGGTGCACCGGCATGCCGGCCAGGTGCGTGAGGTTGACCGTGCCGACCACGTGCAGCGGGAGCTTGCCTGTGCTGTACGGAATGGTCGTCGCTGCGCCTGCTGCACCAGCCGGAGCGCCGGTGCCAGCGAGGAGCCCCGTCGCTGAGAGGCCCGCCACGAGCACCGCGCAAGCGGCTGCCTTGCCGGACCACGATCGAAGCCCCGGATGGCGCGCGCGCATCCGTAAGAGACTCGTCGACATTCAATGCCCTCCTTCGCCCCCGAAGACCTACTGCCACCCCTCGAGCCGCCTCCACCAAGCGGCACACCCCGATGGGGGCGCCTCCCAGGAAGAACTGCTCGAGTGTCCGAAGCATGGTGGACCCGTCCTCAGCTGTCAATACCAAACGGAGCGCCGAGGGCCGGAAGGGCGCGGCGGCGACCTGCACACCGTGAGTACCCGGCTGATCGTGAACACGACACTGGGACCCGGTCGACGACTTGCACCCCTCAGAATCCGATGAGCCGCAGTTTGCACCCCCGGCAGGAGCCGGGCCAGTCCTCCGACGGATCGCGAGGCTGGGCCAGCGGCTAAAGCTGGCGTGAAGGACTTCCGGGCGCTGCGCTCTTGGGCTGCCGGGAGCCTGAGGACCTGTTCATCGGGGGGCATGGCTGAAGCCAGGATCAACAACCACGCCGGCTTCATCTGGTCGATCGCCGACCTGCTTCGGGGCGACTACAAGCAGTCCGAGTACGGCAAGGTCATCTTCCTGCTGACCGTGCTTCGCCGCCTCGACTGCCTCCTCGACCCCACCAAAGTCCCCCTTCGCCCGGGCGACGAGGCTGCGGGGGCAGGTCGAGAACGTCGAGCCGGTGCTCTGCGCAGTCGCCGGTCAGCGCTTCTACAACACCTCGCCGCTGGACTTCCCGCGCCTCCTCGGCGACCCGGCCCAGGTCGCAGGTAACCTCCGCGCCTATATCGCCGGGTTCATCCCGGGCGCCGGCGACGTGCTCGACAAGTTCGACTTCGAAACCCAGATCGCCAGGCTCGCACGGGCGGACCTGCTCTATCTCGTGCTCTCCCGCTTCGCCGAGATCGACCTGCACCCCGACGTCGTCTCGAACCTCGAGATGGGCTACCTCGACGAGGAGCTGATCCGGCGCTTCTCCGAACTGTCCAACTAGACGGCCGGCGAGCAGCTCACGCCCCGCGAGGTCATCTGCCTCATGGTGAACGTGCTCTTTGCCGCCGACGACGAGATCCTGACGGACCCGGGCGTGATCAAGACGCGCTCTACGACCCCGCCTGCGGGACCGGTGGGATGCTCTCGGTGGCGGAAGACCACCTCCGAGCACTCAACCCGAGTGCACGGCTCGAGGTCTTCGGCCAAGAGCTGAACGACGAAACCTACGCCATCTGCCGCTCGGACATGATGCTCAAGGGCCAGGACGCCTCCCACATCGTCGCCGGCAACTCGTTCAGCGAGGACGGGCACAAGGAACGCTCGTTTCGACTACATGCTGGCCAATGCGCCGTTCGGCGTCGAGTGGAAGAAGGTGGCGTCGTCCGTGCCGAGCATGAGACACGCGGCTTCGCGGGGCGGTTCGGCGCCGGGCTTCCCCGGATCAACGACGGCAGCTTCCTGTTCCTCCAGCACATGATCTCGAAGAGATGAAGCTCGCCGAAGAGGGCGGCAGCCGGCTCGCCATCGTGTTCAACGGGGCATGGGGGACTGTGGCGCACGGTTGGCTGACCCATGGACGAAAGCGACACGAGCGCGATGGCGCCTGCGGCTGCTTCTGTGGTCACCGCTCCCGTCCCCCGAAGGGAGCGCGGCTTCGCCTTGGTGCAGCCGACCGAGCGGGACGAGCCGCCCCGGGCCGTCAAGCTCGGTCAGCGCCGTCACTATC
>JAKCCH010000152.1 GCA_021838945.1 Actinomycetes bacterium | reverse complement strand
GAACACCCCACAAGACACCAGCCACCTAGCGGGAGTTTCCGGGCTATCCCGTTGAGCGTGTTTTCGAGGCACTGAGGACGTTCTTCGAAACAACCCTGTGACCAGCGCGTTTGTCCTGGTCAGGTGCTCGCGTTCCGTCGCTGGAGGGTGTATCACCTAATACATGGCTTCGATCATCTCCAAGAAGGTGAACGGCAACACGTACTACTACCTGCGCCAGATGGCCCGGGTGGGTGGCAAACCCAAGATGATCTCGGAGCGCTACCTGGGCAAGGCGGCCGATATCGAGGCGGCTGTGGCGGGCTCAACGGCGATGCCCGACTCGGTTGCGCACCGTCGTTTCGGGGATGTGGCCGCGGTGTGGTCGATGCTCAAGCGCCTGGGCGTGGGCGAGATCGTCGACGACGTCGTCGGGCATCGCCGTTCGGACGCATCGGCGTCAGTGGGGACGTACTTCGCGCTGGCGATCGCCAACCGGGTGGCTGCACCGTGCTCGAAGCTCGCCTTCTCGGACTGGTGGGCGACGACGTGCGGGGAGCGCATCGTGAAGCTCCCCGCTTCCGCGCTCGACCACCGGCGCTTCTGGGAGGCCATGGACGCCGTGTCCGACGACCAGCTGGTCGAGATCGAGCGGCGCATCGTGGCGCGCATGGTGGAGTCCTTTGGCCTGGACTGCTCGGGGCTCGTACTCGACATGACGAACTTCGCCACCTATATCGACTCCGCCAACGACCGGGCCCCGATCGCCCAGCGCGGACATGCGAAGCAGAAGCGAACCGACCTGCGGCTCGTCGGCCTGGGGCTCGTGGTGTCCACCGACTTCGGCGTGCCACTCGTCTCCCACGCCTATGCCGGCAACCGCCCCGACGTCACCCAGTTCCCCGAGGTGGTCGCAGAGCTGGTGGCCAGGTTCGGGCCGATGGCCGAGTCCGGCTGTGAGCTCACGCTCGTCTACGACGCTGGCCAGAACTCGGCGGGCAACCACGAGCTCATGGTGGACAGCCCCCTGCACTTCGTGGGGTCCCTGCCGCCGTCCGACCACCCGGACCTGCTGGCGGTGCCGATGGGCCGCTACACCACGGTCGACGAGGAGCGCTTCCCAGGCCTGCGGGCCTTCGAGTCGCGTGTGGAGGTGTTCGGCATCCAGCGCCGGGTCGTAGTCACCCACTCGGAGAACCTGCACGAGAAGCAGGCCCGGGGATTCGAGCAGACAATGGCCAAGGCCCGCCGCCAGCTCGCTGCGACCTCGGCCCGCCTCAAGCGTGGCAAAGGGCGCAAGTCCAAAGAGCAGGTCGAGGCCGAGGTCGCCACGATCTTGAAGCCACGGTGGCTGAGCCGCGTCATCTCGACCACGCTCACAGGGGAGGAGCCCCCCGAGCTCCGCCTCGCCTTCCGCACCAAGCCGAAGGCCGTCGCTGGGCTCCACGAGGAGCTGTTCGGCAAACGCATCCTGTTCACTGACCGCGATGAGTGGAGCATCGCCGAGGTGGTCGCCGGCTACCGCTCGCAGTCAGGCGTCGAGGCGGACTTCCGCCAGATGAAGGACCCCAAGGTCGTCTCCTTCTCGCCGATGTTCCATTGGACCGACCAGAAGATCCGTGTCCATGTCGCCCACTGCGTGCTCGCACTCATGACAGCACGCCTCATGGTGCGCGAGGCGGCCGGAGCCGGAATGCACATGAGCGTGCGCGAGCTGCTCTTGACGTTGGCGGGGATCGAGGAGTCGGTAATGCTCTACCAAGGGGAGCGAGGCAGGCCGCGGGCCCGGAGGATGCTCACTTCGATGGACCCTACGCAGCAGTGCCTCTACGACCTCTTCAGACTCAGCGACTTCGCTCCGAAGGCGTGAGTTAGGTACTACGCGCCCGCCGACGAAACATGCCTGCTGACCTGGGAGAACATTGACCTCTCACGGGATAGCCCGGAAACTCCCGCTAGGAGCGGACGGGTTGTGCACCCGCCGGCCTCAGGCGCTCGTCGCAGCGAAGGCGGGGCGGTGACGGTCGAGGGTGGCGAGGCACATCCCGGCCCCGTTCACCACGCACTCGAGCGGGGTAGCGACCAGGTGGACCGCTACTTCGGTCTCGTCGGCCAGGCGGTTGGCCAGCCCCCGCAGCATGGCGCCGCCGCCGACCAGGTGGATGCCCTGGGTGATGATGTCGTGGGCGAGCTCGGGTGGGGCGCTGGCCAGGCAGTCGATGGCAGTCGCGACGATGAGGTCGACCTGCTCCTTGATCGCCACCCGCACCTCGGCCGGGGCGAGGACGACGGTCTTGGGCATGCCGGTAGCCACGACCCTCCCCCGCACCTCGGCCTTGACCTCGTTGGCGTAGGGAAGGGCCGATCCGATGGCCAGCTTGAGCTCCTCGCCCGTGCGCTCACCGATGGCGATGCCGTGCTCGGCCCGCACGTAGGCCTGGATGGCCGCGTCCATGTCGAAGCCGCCACACCGCACGGCGCGTGACGCCACCAGGCCGCCCAACGAGATGACGGCCGTCTCGGTGGTGCCGCCACCCACGTCGACCACCATGCTCCCCACTGGCTCCTGCACGGGCAGTCCCGCACCGATGGCCGCGGCCATCGGCTGTTCGATGAGGTGCGCCGAGGCTGCGCCCGCCCGCCGGGCCGCCTCGCGCACGGCACGGCGCTCGACCGAGGTGATCGCCGACGGCACGCAGATGAGGACGCGGGTGCGCCCGAGCTTGGTCACGCCGGCCCGTCGCAGCAACAGGCGGATCATCCGTTCGGTGATGTCGAAGTCGGTGATGGCCCCCTCGCGCAAGGGTCGGACGGCCACGATGTACCCGGGCGTGCGCCCGATCATCTGCCACGCCTCGTCGCCGACGGCGAGGACCTCGTGGGAGCGCGTGTTGAGGGCGATGACCGTCGGCTGGTTGAGCACGATCCCTCGACCTCGGGCGTAGACGAGCGTGTTGGCCGTGCCGAGATCGATTGCGAGGTCTCGCGCCACCGCGACATCGTAGGGCGCGGGACGTCCCGCGTCGGCCCGGCTGCCAGCCGCCACGGCGACCGCGCAGCCGACCGCTGCGTCAGTAGCCTTCGCGGAGTGGACGGCGACGACGGAGCGCGCTACGGGCACGGTCCCGGGGACGAGGGGAACGAGCGTCGCGGCGCCGACGGTGATGCGGGAGCCGGCGCCGGCCCCGAGCCGGCCGCTGCAGACGACCTCTCCGAGCTCTCCGAGCCGGAGGCCACCGGGCCTGCCGGCGTCGACGACGAGACCGCGGGCACTGACTACGGCGACGACCTCGAGGGGCTCGGCGGCGATCCCTACGGCGGCGATCCCTACGGCGGCGACCTCGGGGGGCTCGACGGCGATCCCTACGGCGGCGATCCCTACGGCGGCGACCTCGAGGGGCTCGGCGGCGATCCCTACGACGACGTCGATCTCGGCGCGTTCAAAGGCTGGGTCTCCCCGGAGGACCGCCTGTGGCGCCA
>JAKCCH010000151.1 GCA_021838945.1 Actinomycetes bacterium | reverse complement strand
GCCTCGAGATGGAGGGTGTGGAGATCATGTTCGGCCTGCCGGGCGGGGCGATCCTGCCCGTCTACGACCCGATCCTCTCCTCCTCGATCCGCCACGTGCTGGTCCGGCACGAACAGGGCGCGGGTCACATGGCCGAGGGCTACGCGCTGGCGACCGGAAGGCCCGGCGTGGCGATGGTGACCAGCGGGCCCGGCGCGACCAACATCGTGACCCCCCTTTCGAACGCCTACATGGACTCGACCCCGCTCGTGGTGATCTCCGGGCAGGTGCCGACGGCAGCGGTCGGGACCGACGCCTTCCAGGAGTGCGACATCACCGGCGTCACCATGGGGATCACGAAGCACAACTGGCTGGTGACGTCCGCCCAGGACATCCCAGAGGTCGTGGCGTCCGCCTTCCATCTCGCCACGACGGGCCGCCCCGGGCCGGTGCTGGTCGACGTGCCGAAGGACGTCTCGTTCTCCCAGATGGAGTGGTACTGGCCGGACGACCTCGACCTCCCCGGGTACCGGGTGCCGGGCCCGCCGCGACGCGCCGAGGTGGACGCGGCGGTCGCGCTCATGGCTGCGGCGCGCCGGCCGGTGATCTACGCGGGGGGCGGGATCCTGAAGGCGCGCGCGGCCGAGGCCTTGCGGGCGCTCGCGGAGAGGACGGGCTTCCCTGTGGTCACCACGCTCATGGCTCGTGGGGCCTTTCCGGACTCGCATCCGCAGTGCTTGGGCATGCCTGGCATGCACGGGAATTACACGGCAGTCACCGCGATGCAGCGTGCCGACCTGCTCATCGCGCTCGGCGCAAGGTTCGACGACCGGGTGACCGGGCGCGTGGACGCCTTCGCGCCGGATGCGAAGGTGGTGCACGTCGACATCGACGCGGCGGAGCTGCACAAGGTGCGCCGCGCGGACGTTGCGATCGCCGGCGACTGCAAGGTCGTGATCGAGGCGCTGCTGGAGGCCGCCGCGCCGGTGCTCGCCGAGGGGGACGCGGCGTCCTGCATCGGCCCCTGGTGGGACACCCTGCGCCGCTGGCAGCGGGAGGTCCCGCTCCACTACGAGCGGAGCGACGGCCCGCCGATCAAGCCGCAGATGGTGGTCGAGACGTTGCGTGATCTCTCTCCGCCGGACACGATCGTCGCGTCGGGCGTCGGCCAGCACCAGATGTGGGCGTCGCAGTACTGGCGGTTCGACCACCCTTACACCTGGGTCAACTCCGGCGGTGCAGGGACCATGGGCTTCGCGGTGCCCGCCGCCATCGGTGCCAAGGCCGGCCGGCCGGAGCGCACCGTCTGGGCGATCGACGGCGACGGCTGCTTCCAGATGACCGCCCAGGAGCTGGTCACGGCGACCGCGGAGCGCATCCCGATCAAGGTCGCGATCTTGAACAACGCATACCTGGGGATGGTCCGCCAGTGGCAGGAGATGTTCTACGGCGAGCGCTACTCCGAGGTGTACCTCTCCCCCGACCTTCCCGACTACGTGAAGTGGGCGGAGGCGATGGGAGCCGTCGGCTTGCGAGCCGAGACGCCTGAAGAGGTGGCACCCACGATCGAGAAGGCGAATGCCGTCGACGACCGGCCGGTCGTGGTCGACTTCCGCACCGACGCTTTCGAGAAGGTGTTCCCGATGGTCCCTGCGGGGGCGTCCAACGACGCCATCGTCGTCCATCCGGAGCACGCGGATCGGGCGGACGCCGAGCGGGTCGCGTGGGAGCGGCTGGCCGCGGAGCAGCGGCAATGAGCGCGGACGGCGCGCCGGTGGAGAGGCACCACATCCTGACGGTGCTCGTGGAGAACAAGGCGGGCGTGCTCGCTCGCGTCGCCGGGCTCTTCTCCCGCCGGGGCTACAACATCTTCTCCCTCGCGGTGGCCCCGACCGACGACAGCCGCCTCAGCCGCATCACCATCGTGGTCGATGTGGAGTCTGCGCCGCTCGAGCAGGTCGTGAACCAGCTCGACAAGCTGGTCAACGTCGTGACGATCTCCGAGCTCGCCCCTGCCTCCGCCGTCCAGCGGGAGCTGCTGCTCGCGACGGTGGCCGCCGAGCCAGCGGAGCGCTCGCAGGTGATCCAGCTCGTCGGCGTCTTCGGGGGCGAGGTGGTCGACGTCGGCGCCGACCGGCTCACCGTCATGCTGGCGGGACCCCCTGACAAGCTCGACGGCTTCGAGCGGCTGCTCGCGACCTACGAGGTGGTGGACCTCCAGCGCACCGGCAGGGTGGCGCTGCCCACCATCGACGTCCAGCCTGCGTCCGGGCGGCGGCTCGTGTCGGTCCAGCCTTCCGCGGCCGGCTGAGGCAGGTTGCGCGGCCGGCTGGGGGCGTGCCCCAGGCGCCGAGGTGCCCCGGCCCCCGCCCCAGGCGCCGAGGTGCCCCGGCCCCCGGGGAAGAGAGAGAATCGAGCGAGACCGAGAAAGAAAAGAAAGGAACACCGGATGGCGACCTTGTACTACGAGTCCGACGCCGACCCTGCGCTGATCCATGCCCGGAAGGTCGCCGTGATGGGCTACGGCTCGCAGGGCCATGCCCATGCGTGCAACCTCGCCGACTCGGGGGTGGACGTCCGCGTCGGGCTGCGGGAAGGCTCGACGAGCCGCAGGAAGGCCGAGGAGGCCGGCTTGCGAGTGACCTCGGTCGCCGATGCGGCGTCCGAGGCGGACGTCGTGATGGTGCTCCTACCCGACACCGATCAGAAGGCCGTCTACGACGCCGAGATCGCGCCGCACCTCGCCGCCGGCGACTGCCTCATGTTCGCCCACGGCTTCAACATCCGCTACGGCCAGATCGTCCCGCCTCCCGACATCGACGTGACGATGGTCGCGCCAAAAGGACCGGGTCATCTCGTCCGGCGCACGTTCACGGAGGGCGCGGGCGTGCCCAGCCTGGTGGCCGTCCACCAGGACGCGTCTGGGTCGGCCCACGCGCTTTCCCTCAGCTATGCGCACGCGCTCGGCGCCACGCGCGCAGGCGTTCTCGACACGACGTTCGCCGAGGAGACCGAGACCGACCTCTTCGGCGAGCAGGCAGTGCTCTGCGGGGGGATGACCGCACTGGTCACGGCAGGGTTCGAGACCCTCGTCGAGGCCGGGTACCAGCCGGAGTCCGCGTACTTCGAATGCCTGCACGAGATGAAGCTGATCGTCGACCTGATGTACGAGCAGGGGATCTCCGGCATGCGCTACTCGATCTCCGACACCGCCGAGTACGGCGACCTCACCCGCGGGCCGCGCGTCATCGACGAGCGCGTCCGTGCCGAGATGCGCCGGCTGCTCTCGGACATCCGCGACGGCTCGTTCGCCGAGGAGTGGATCGAAGAGAACCGGGCCGGCCGGCCGAACTTCCTGAAGCTGCGCGAGGAGGGGAAGCAGCATCCGATCGAGCAGGTGGGGCGGGAGCTGCGGGAGATGATGCCGTTCGTCTCTGTCGGGCGCGAGCGCGTGGAGGACGTGTCGGGCGGGTGAAGCGGTCGGC
>JAKCCH010000150.1 GCA_021838945.1 Actinomycetes bacterium | reverse complement strand
GTCCGGCTGACAGATGAGGTGCTCGACCAGATCGACGCGATCGTGCCGCCGGGGAAGACCGTCAATCCGGCCGATTCCGGTTGGCAGGCACCGGCCCTGGAGCAGGCGTGGCGGCGACGCAGGCCCGAACACCTGCGCTCCGCTTCGTGAACCGCCTCGACCGCCTCTCGTCCCAAGTCGGGTCACGTCGCTCGGCCTCAGGTCGCGCCGGCCTCAGGTCGCCTCGCATCTAACCAGCTGCCGCCCGGCGCGCTCGGTGGCGCGCCGGGCGGCAGGGATCAGGTGAGCACTCGGCGGAAGCGGGGAGTGCGCGGTCTTGGTCCCTCGAGCTGCGGCGTCGGCGCCGGATCCTCGGGCGCCTCGCCTCGATGGTCAGTTGGCCTCTCCTGCCGGAGAGGAGTCACTAGTGGCCCTGTGCCTGCGAAGCGAGCAGCAGATTGCTGCTGCTGCTACTGGGATCCAGCGGGTGGTGCGTGGTCACGAGGTGTGCTGGTATGTTCGGCGACCCGGCTGCTCCAGTCGTCCCTACCGCCGCGGCGGCCGCCGCCAAGAGCATCCCGAGGACGAACAACACCGGGCGAAACGAGGGTTTGTCGTCAGCCAACTGCATCTCGACCCCTGTCGTCGGCCCGTGCCTCCGCCCGCCGGAGAGCATCACGGAATGAGACGCCCGACGGGGCGCGTTCGTTGCACGCTGGGGAGAATCTTTCAACTGGATGACGCCTCTTCTGCCGAGACCGTCTCAGCTGCGAGGGACGTACCCGCCTCGCCCGAGAGCCACACTCTCGAAGAAGTCGAGGGACTCGTCCACGGTCCCTCGCACCTCGGTCACCCAGTCGAGGCGCTGACGAAGCAGCCGCTCGACACCGCCTTGGAGCGTCATCCCGGAGATGGCGCACGACCCGCAGGCGCCCTGGAGCTGCACTTCGACGATGCCGTGCTCGACGTCGAGGTCGGTGATGACGAGATCCCCGCCGTCTGCCTGAACGGCCGGTCGCATGAGGTCGAGCAGTTCGTCGAGCGCAGCAACCCGTCGCATCCGCTCGGCATCGTCGATGGTGGCCGTTGACGGAGCCGCGGTGGCCGCTGGGGCCGCCGGAGCTGCGGGGGCCGCCGGGGCTGCGACCTCGTCGCTCGCCTGCTCCTCTTCGGTTCTCGCCGCCTCTACGGGATCCACCCGACTCACCTCCTGACGTGTGAAGTGTAGGAAGCCGTACGATCCTTGCGTGCAACTGGTCGTTCTTGCTGCAGGTCATGGACGTCGTTTCGGCGGGTTGAAGCAGCTCGCGCCGGTCGGTCCGGACGGCCAGGCGCTCATGGACTACACGGCAGCGGACGCCGTGGCGGCTGGGTTCGAGCGTGCCGTCCTCATCGTTCGCGAAGAGGTACAGGAAGAGCTGATGGAGCACATCGGCAAGCACTGGCCCTCCGCGCTCGAGGTCGTGCCGGTGGTCCAGGGGCCGATCGCCGGGACGGCGCAAGCAGTCGCGTCCGCCCGCGAGGCGGTGTCGGGCGCCTTCGGAGTGGTCAACGCCGACGACCTGTACGGCGCCGCTGCGCTGTCGCTCCTCGGGTCCGAGCTGCGAGCCCTCGGGGAGCGCACCCACGCCATCATCGGGTACCGGCTCACGGAGACGGTCCTCAGCGACGCCGTCGTCACGCGTGGTGTCTGCGAGACCACCCCCGCCGGCGACCTCGTGCGCGTCGTCGAGCAGGAGGTCCGGCGGTCCGACAGCGGTTTCGCCGGCCGGCCGATCGGCTCGACCGACGACGTCCCATGGCAGGCGCTCGAGCCTGACATTCTCGTCTCGATGAACCTGTGGGGGCTCGCCGAGTCGATCTTCGACGACCTCGAGGCGGCCCTTGCTGCCTTCGATCCCGCCACGGCGCCGCACTCTCCGGGCAAGCCGCCGGAGCTGCTCCTGCCCTCGGTCGTCGGCCACCTCGTCGCGAGCGGAGCGATCTCGGTGCGGGTCAGGCCGACCGAGGGACGATGCATCGGCATCACCCATCCCGAGGACCTGCCGCTCGTGCGCAAGATCGTGGCAGAGGACCGCCACGCTCGAAGGTGAGGGGGTCGTGCCGCTCGCTGTGGCGGTGAGCATCGAGTCCGCAGATGTCGCGGTGGTACGGCAGCGCATCGACACGCGGCTCGAACGCGAGCTGCCCTCCACCGCGATTGAGTGCACCGATGCCGTCGATCCGGCGGCTCTCGGCGTGAGCTGGGCTTTTCGGTAGGGTCGGGCACGCAATGTGCGGTCGTTTCGTCGCCTCGCGTCCCATCGAGGACATCGTCGACCAGTTCGAGGTGGACGACATCCGGGTGCCGCAGGAGCTCGTGCCGGGTCCGCGGTTCAACGTGGCACCGACCGACGAGGTCTTGGCCATCCGTGCGGTGGTGCGGCGACCGGACACAGACGAGGGGCGTGAGCCGGACGGGAGAGACGAGAGTGGCGACGGCGGGGCCGAGCGTCGCCTTGGTACGTACCGCTGGGGGCTCGTGCCGTCGTGGGCGAAGGACCCAAGCGTCGGAGCTCACGCCTTCAACGCACGGGCGGAGACGGTCACGACCAAGCCGATGTTCCGCAACGCCCTCTCGCTCCGCCGCTGCATCGTCCCGGCCGACGCCTTCTACGAATGGCAGCGCGTCGACCCAGTCACCGGGAGGCCGCTGCTGCCGGCCGAGCAGAAGCGCACGGATCGACCGGGCCCGCGACGTCCGAGCCGCGTGAAGCGTCAGCCGTGGGTCTTCCGCGCGGCGGATCGAGCGATGCTGGCGTTCGCCGGCCTGTACGAGGTGTGGCGCGACTCGCCCGAAGAGGACTGGCTCGTGACATGCACCATCACCACGACGACGGCGAACGGGCTCATGAGCCCCATCCACGACCGAATGCCGGTGGTGCTACGGCCGGATGACTACAAGACGTGGCTCGAGCCTGGAGAGCTCGATGACTCCGAGCTACGCAGCCTCCTCTCGCCGCCCGACGACGACTTCCTCGAGTGCTACCGGGTCGGACCGGCGGTCGGGAGCTCGAAGGCGGAGGGGCCTCAGCTCGTCGAGCCGCTCGAGAACAGCGACTGACCGAAGCCTTCGGCCCGGCCGTTGCCCGCACCCCGGCCTCTGCTGTCACCGTCGCTGTCGCGCTCGCCCTCCCCGCCGTCGTCGGTGCCGTGGTCGGCGTTGTCGACGACGACGTCGTCGGCGTTGTCGTCGGCGTTGTCGTCGTTGTTGTTGCTGTCGTCGTCGAGCTCACCCTCGACGAAGCGCTCCTCCTCCGGCTTCTCCTCCACGATCCCGTAACGCCTCGCCGCCTCGTAGAGGGAGGCGGCGATGCCGGGGGCGTCGAGGCCGAGGCTCTCGAGGATGTCGTCCGGCTTGCCGTGGGCGAGGAAGCCGACAGGGACGCCGAGGCTCAGGCTGCGCGGTCCCTCCCGTCCCTCGGCGGCCGCCTCCTCGTCTGCGAGGCG
>JAKCCH010000149.1 GCA_021838945.1 Actinomycetes bacterium | reverse complement strand
GGGCGCGCAGCGCGGCCCGCAGCTCGTCGGGAGCGAGGACCTCACAGGGGACCGAGAGCGCGGCGAGGAAGCCGACCATCCCCGCCAGGTGCGGTCCGCCGAGCTCGACGATCGTGGCCCCGTCGCCGTCGGCGCTCAGGACCCCGACGGTGCGTGGCACCACCTTGGCTGCCTCCTCCACCGACAGCGGGAGGCGAACCCGGGCCTTGACGGCATAAGGGGCGAGCCCCATCGCTTCGCTCACCAGGCGAAGCGCATCGGGAGGATCGTCGAGCTCGACGCGGATACCGCTCAGGGTAACTGCCTCGGCACGGTCCACCCGGAAGGTGCGCCACGCCCCTCGCTTGGTGTCACGGGCGACGAGGTACCAGCGCCGCCCGGCGCGCACCAGGCGGTGGGGGTCCACCAGCCGGCTCGTGGCGTTGCCGGCGCGGTCGCAGTAGTCGAGGCGGACCCGCTCGCCCCGCCGACAGGCGCCCGCCAGCGTGACGAGCAGGTCGGAGTCCACCGGGTCGGGGTCCCGGCCCCAGAGGGTCTCGCTCGCCTCGTCGAGGTCTCGGACCCGGGCGGCGAGATGGGCGGGGAGGAACCGCTCGATCTTCGCCAGCGCAGAAGAGACGGCGACCTCGATGCCGGCCACACCGGCGTCTGCCGCGGCCTGGAGGCCGAGGGCGACCGCGACGGTCTCGTTTTCGTCGAAAAGCAGCGGCGGGAGCTTCCCTCCCCGACCGAGGCGGTAGCCGCCGCCCGGGCCGGGGTCGGCCTCGACCGGGTAGTCGAGGCGCCTCAGACGCTCGACGTCGCGCCGAAGCGTCCGCTCGCTCGTCCCGAGGCGTGCAGCGAGCTCGACGCCGGACCACCGAGCGCGGGCCTGCAGCAAGCCGAGCAGCCGCAGCATGCGCTCGGCGGTGTCTGCCATGTGCCCATCCTTGCCGCGATTGCGGACGGAAACTGGCCGGATCACCTCCTAGCGTTGGACGCCAGGTGCCGACAGGACCGGCCTGGCGGCACCACGAGAAGGAGGCCAGTGCCCATGACCACTTGCATCCGGCTCGGCTCGGTGTCGCTCGACTGCCCCGATCCATCCGCCCTCGCCCGCTTCTACGCGACGCTGCTCGGCGTCGAGGTCGCCTACGACACCGACAGCTTCGCCGCGCTCGACCTCGATGGCACCTGGCTGTCGATGCAGAAGGCCGAGGACTACCGCCCGCCCACCTGGCCCGACCCCGAGGTTCCCCAACAATCCCACCTCGACCTCGCCGTGGCTGACCTCGAGGGCGCGCAACAGGTCGCGCTCGACGCCGGGGCGACCACGGCCGCCACCCAGCCGAGCCCCGATCGCTGGCGGGTCATGATCGACCCGGCCGGCCACCCGTTCTGCCTGACCACCCTTATCCCCGAATGATCACCCAGCCCCCAGCGACCATCCAGCCCGGAACGACCACGGCGCGACCCGCCGGGCCCGGTGATGCGCGCCGCATCGGCCGCCTGGGTTGGCCCGGCTCACCGACCAGTGCGAAAGCTATCTCCGGCCCTGCCTGGAGAGCCTCTCCGACGACGAGCACCGCTTCGAGGCAGTCTCCGGCTGCTGGAGCATCCGGCGACACGCCCAAGCCCGAAGCCCGACGGCGGCCAGGGGCCGGGAGATGACGGTTGGCTTCGAGCTCCCCGAGCCCGACCCGCCGCCGTTTGCGACCATCGCCTGGGGTCTCGCGCACGGACTGCCACCTGAGCTACGAGGTCACATCCGATGACTACAGACCCAGCTGAGCTCATCGTTGCCGACCTCGCCGGCTGGCGGCGATGGCTGGAGGAGCACGCGTCGGGCTCGAAGGGTGTCTGGTTGGTCCTCGCCAAGAAGGGGACCACCCGGCCGACCTCGCTCACCTACGACCAGGCCCTCGAAGAGGCTCTCTGCCACGGCTGGGTCGACGGGCAGCTCGCCCGGGCCGACGCGGGCACCTTCCGGCGACGGTTCACGCCTCGGCGGGCAGGGAGCGCCTGGTCGAAGCGCAACACGACGCTGGCCGAACGGCTCGTCGTCGAGGGCCGGATGCGCCCGGCGGGGCTCGCTGCCGTCGAACGGGCCAAAACCGACGGCACCTGGGAGGCGGCGTACCCCGGCGCCGCGACCATCGAGGTGCCCGACGACTTCGCGGCGGCGCTGGACGCCGAACCACGCGCCCAGGAGGCCTTCGCTCGGCTCGATCGAGCGAACCGCTATGCCGTGCTCTATCGGGTCACCACCGCAAAACGGCCCGAGACCCGCACGCGACGCATCGAGCAGCTCGTTGCCATGCTCGCCCGCGGTGAGACCATCCACCCGCCACGACCGACCCGCTGAAGCCAGACGGAGGTGGCGAAGCCGTGTCGGTCACTGCACTCTCCCTTCCGCAGCTCAACCACCCCGCTCCCACAGGAGAGCAGTTCCACGGTGCCAGACCCTGCGAACCCCGCCTTTAGGTGCGGCGGTTCGTCGCTCCCGTCCGACCAGCCATGTCGTGACAGCGCCGTTGCGGTCGCGGATGGCGATCCTGCGGGACCAGGACGGCCCCTCGTAAACCTGGCTTGACGCCTGGTCGCCGTAAATCTATCTTTACAGCTGTGGCGCCACCGGTAGTCGCTGACCTCGTCGACGTGGACCGAGAGGTCCTGGCGCTCATGTTGGTGGAGAACGCCAATCTGGTGGCCGCAGGGCTGCGGGGCTCACAGGGCCGGGACGCCGACGCCGTGCTGGCGTCGCTGGGCGGAACGCACCGGCTGCGGATCCTGCTCGACGACATCGTACGGACCCTCGCGGTCGAGGCCCGGGCCGCCGGCTGCACCTGGGCGGCGATCGGAGAGGCCCTGTGCGTCACTCGACAAGCCGCGTTCCAACGCTTCGGCGGCGAAGACGAAGAGACCGTCATGGACCCTCCCGCTACAGCCATGCCGCAGGCCAGGGAACACGCAGCGGTGCTGCTCGGGCAGTTCTTCGCCCGCGAGTGGGCCGAGATGCGCTCGGGCTTCTCTGAGCGGATGGCCGCGGCGTGCCCGGCGGAGCTGCTCGACTCGGTCCGCTTGAGGCTCGACGCCGAGCTGGGCCGGCTCATACGGAAGCGCAAACCTGCGGTCAGGGTCCACGGCGGGCACACCGTGGTCGACGTGCCGCTCGTCTTCGAGCGCGCCGTCCGCACCGGCCGGGTGGCCTTTGACGCCGAGGGCCGGGTGTCGGGCTTCTTCGTGCTCGTGCCCGAAGCGGCGCCGTGACCACCCTCGCCGCCACCGCGCTGCACGCAGGCTACCGGGACCGGGACGTCCTCCACGGCGTCGATGTCGCCTTCGACCCCGGTGTGCACCTCGTGTTGGGGGCGAACGGGGCCGGCAGGACCACGCTGTTTCGGACCTTGACCGGGGTGCTCGCACCGAGCGCCGGCCAGGTCCTCGTCGACGGGCGCGACCCGCACGACGACCTCGGGGCGAAGGCACTGATCGGGGTCGGTGCCCACCGCGCCGCGCTCGCCCCACGCCTGAGCGTCGTGGACAACCTCTCCTACTGGGCGCGGGT
>JAKCCH010000059.1 GCA_021838945.1 Actinomycetes bacterium | reverse complement strand
AAGGGGCCGTCATGCTGGGCGAGTACTCGTTCGTCGCCGATGGCCGACGTGGCGCGCTGATCGGCTCCCGCGGGGGATCTCGCCCGGCTGTGCGCGCCCGGCGTGGCATGAAGCCGAGGAAGCGTTCTTGCTGTGCGGGTTCATGATGGTTCTCGCCGCCCTCGCGAGCAACGACGTCGCCGCCGCCGGGCGCTTGACGCGCGCCGCCGCCCGCCGGAGAGCTTCCTCGGGCGTCAGCGCTCGATGGGGGTGACGAGGCGCTGAGCGCCGCCCCGGCGGACGGCGAGGCCCGCCAACACCTCGAGCACGGCGCGGTGCGCGTTGTTGACCGTCAGCTCAGCCCAGTCGTAGGCGGGAGCCACCTCGACCACGTCCATCGCCACGAGGGGCGTCTCGAGAGCGAGTTTCCTCACGGCGCGCAGCAGGTCCGCCGGCGCGAGGCCACCCGGCTCCGGCGTGCCGGTCCCCGGAGCAAAGCCCGGGTCCAACACATCGATGTCGAGCGACAGGTACACGCCGTCGGCGCCTTCGAGCGCCTCGGCGACGGCGTCCTCCATCACGGCGGGCAGCCCTCGCTCCCACACCTCCTGCATGAGATGCCAACGCATCTCCTGTTCGCGCATCCAGGCGAACGTCTCCTCCGGTGGCCAGTAGCCGCGCAACCCGACCTGTACGAAATTGCTGCCCTTCACGGCTCCGGACTCGATGAGGCGGCGCATCGGCGTGCCGTGGCTTGCAAGGTTCCCGTCGATCGAGTCGGCCGTGTCGGCGTGAGCGTCGAAGTGGACGATCCCGATCCGGCCCCACCCACGCGCCTCGGCCACCGCAGTCGCAGCGGGCCAGGTGATCGAGTGGTCGCCACCGAGGATGACGGGGAAGATCCCCCGGCTCGCCACCTCGCCCACTCGCAGGCGGATGTTCGCGTGGCTCGGCTCGACGAGCCCGTGCGGGCACATCGCGTCGCCGAAGTCGACGACTGACAGCTCGTCGAAGATCTCGACGCCGAGATCGAGGTGGTAGGTCCCCGGACCGTAGGCGAGCGCCCGCAGCGCCCGCGGGCCGAAACGTGCGCCCGGCCGGTTCGTCGTCGAGTCGTCCCAGGGCGCTCCGATCACGGCGACGTCCGGCTCCCAGCTGTCGAGCTCGCCGGCCTCGGTGAGGAGCGGGCACTGCGCGAAGGTCGCCGGCCCCGCATATGACGGCCCTGAGAGCTGTGCCGCCATGCCGGGCGGGAGCGTGCGATCTCTTGTCACGGGGTGTTTGTATCACTCGGCGAGTGCACGTCGAACGCTCGCTCCTCGGCCCTCTCTTCCTCTTTGATGGCGGCGCGTGCCTCCGTCGTCATCTTGCCGAGCGCCTGCCGGCGCTCTCGGTAGGAGGCGCCCCGCTGCACGCGGAGCGATACGTAGCACCCGGCGCCGACCGGGATCGGCAGCCAGAAGTTGTAGAGGCGCCACGCCAGCACGGCGAGAAGGGCGATGGCTGCCGGCACGCCGAAACCGCGGAGCACGAACGCGGTGGCGGCCTCGACCGGGCCGAGGCCGCCGGGTGTCACGGGGATGGCCGCGAGCACGTTGCCCACGCCGTAGGCCACGAACAGCACGATCGGGTCGATCACGTGATGGAACGCGATCAGGCAGACCCAGAGGCAGGCTGCGTCGAACAGCCAGTTCATGGCTGCCCAGAAGATCGCCCTCGAGAGCAGCCGGCGGTCGCTCCCGAGCGTCCGGAGCCGCGCGTTCACCCGCGTCACGAGTCGCTCCATCGCGTCCTCGGTCACGTACGGCAGGTGCCGGGCGGCCGCGCGGAGGAAGCGCCGCGCCCACGCCTGGCCCCGCGTGAAGGCGTAGATGAGACCCGCCGCGAGCGAGAGAAGGACCGTGCCGACGGCCGCGATCTCGATGTAGACGCTCGCAGACTCGTGGTGCAGGCTGCCGGTGACGATCTCGATCGGGATCGAGATGATGAGGGCGAGCCACAGCAGTGCGTTGAGCACGACCGCCGAGCCGATCCCCTGGGTGGCCGCAGCGAAGGCGACGTCGGCTCCGGCGACGCCCTCGTTCGTCATGAGCCGGTAGCCGAGCCCGGTACCGCCGGCCGTGCCCCCCGGCAGGATGTGGCTGGCGGCATTGGCGCACATGTTGACCCGGAGGACCTTCGAGAAGTTGAGCGCTCCGGGGGGCAGGACGACGAGCGAGAGCTTGGCGTAGGCCAGCTGCGCGGCGACCTCGAGGAGGAGCGCGAGCAGGAGGAGTGCCACGTTGACCTGCTGGATGGCATGTAGGGACTTTTGCGCCGTGACCACCTGGGGAATCACCAGGTACTCGAGGACGAGGGCCAGGATGAGGAGCGTGAACCCGTGCCGCAGGATGCGAGGCACCCGGATCCGGCGACGACGTGTCGCAAGGTCCGGGTTCGCCGGCGCGTCGATCACGGTTCCAGGGTCCTCACCCACCGCTCCATGCTTGCAGCCGACGGTCGGCCAAAGAGGGATTGCGCTCCTGACCGGCTCCGGTGGAGTTGACTGGAGATGATGAACGAGAACGGCGGGACGAGACCGCCCGCCCGTCCGGACCTCAAGGTCCCAGGCCTGGCGAGTGATCCCGAGCGGTCGGCGCGCCGCGAATTCCAGCGACGCGTGGTTCGGGCGACGCTCATCGTC
The DNA here is from genome assembly GCA_021838945.1 of Actinomycetes bacterium. Classification (GTDB taxonomy): domain Bacteria; phylum Actinomycetota; class Acidimicrobiia; order Acidimicrobiales; family Bog-793; genus JAKCCH01. The sequence goes on along the minus strand of JAKCCH010000059.1, from coordinate 15,350 downwards.
GACGCAGTACTCGTGCTCACGCTCCTTGTCGCGGTCGTGGCCTGGAAGCTCCGGGCTGTCCTGCTCCTCCTCCTCATCTCGCTCTTCCTCACCCTCCTCCTGCATCCGCTCGTGAGCTTCCTCGAGCGGCGCGGCGTGCGGCGCAGCTTCGCGACGGGCGTCGTCTTCGTCTTCGGCTTCGGGGTCGTGGCGACGATCCTGTTCGCCGTGCTCAACCCGCTCGTGAGCGCGGCCGAGCACTTCGCGAGCGAGCTCCCGAAGATCGTCCGCCAGGCCGAGCAGGGGCGCGGGGCGATCGGCCACTTCGTCACGAGGTTTCACCTCCTCAAGTACGTGACGGCGAAGAACGGCGGCGCTCAGAGCCTCATCAGCAAGCTCGGGAAGCCGGCGCTCAGCATCGGCAAAGGCGTGCTGTCCGGAGTCGTGGCCTTCGTCACCATCCTCTTCCTCACCTTCTTCCTCCTCATCCACGCCCCCCGGATATATGCGGGCGTCCTCGACTGGATGCAGCCGGAGCGCGCCGATCGCGTCCGGCTGGTCGTGAACGACGTCGAGCGTTCTGTCGTGGGGTTCATGGCCGGCGACTTCGCCACATCGGTCATCGCGGGCGTCGTGATCACGGTGACCCTCGTCCTGACGGGCGTGCCCTATCCGGTCGTGATCGGCGTGTGGGTCGCCATCGTGGATTTCCTGCCGCTCGTCGGGGGCCTCCTCGCCGGCGTTCCGACGGTGATCATCGCCGCCCTCCACTCGCTCCCGGCCGGGATCATCACGCTCGCGGTGTTCCTCGTGTACCAGGAGATCGAGAACCACGTCCTCTACCCGATCATCATGAGCCGGACGGTGAAGCTGAACTCGCTCTGGGTGCTCATCTCCGTCATCTTCGGGGCAGCTCTGGGCGATGTCGTGGGCTCGGTGTCCGGAGCCTTCGTCGGTGCGTTGCTGGCCGTCCCGGCCGGGTCGGCGATCCAGGTCATCGCTCGAGATCTGTGGCAGCACCGCACGGGGGCCCTGCTCCTCGGGGTCAGCCGGCCGGCCACGGCAGTCCCGACCGACGGCACGTCGGCTCTCGACACGGGGCTGATCCCGATCGACTCGAACGGCGGGCAGTCGCCGAACGGCGCGCCCGGCCCTGTCCCCGGCGCCGAAGGCGGCGACCCCGAGCCGAGCCCGGAAGCCGCCGGCGACGCGGTGCGACGCAACCGGGAGCGCGACCGAGAGCGGCGGCGCCGGAGGCGCCCGCCCCGGCCCCCGCAGGCTTGATCCGCATCTGAATCGCGCTATGTGCTGAGTAGGCTGCCCCGGATGCGAGTGCTTGTCGTCCTGCCCACCTACAACGAGGTCGAGAACATCCAGAACGTGCTCCAGGCGGTGCGCGAGTCTCTGCCGGAGGCGTCCGTCCTCGTCGTCGACGACAACAGCCCGGACGGCACCGCAGACCTGGCGGAGAAGTTGGGCGAGCAGCTCGGGCGGATCGAGGTCATGCGCCGGCCGGGGAAGTCCGGTCTCGGGAGCGCCTACCGCGACGGCTTCCGCTTCGGGCTCGAGGCCGGCTACGAGGCGCTCGTCGAGATGGACTCGGACCTGTCGCACGACCCGAAGGCGCTGCCGAGCCTCGTCGCCCCTCTCCAGACGGGACACGACGTCGTGATCGGGTCGCGCTACGTGCCAGGCGGTGCCATCCCGGACTGGAGCCTCTCGCGCCGGCTGATCTCGCGTGGTGGCAACGTCTTCGCGGCCTTCATGCTGGGCTTGGACGTGAAGGACTCCACTGCCGGGTACCGCGCCTACTCCTCGGCCATCCTCCGCCGGATCGACCTCGACTCGATCCGAGCGGACAGCTACGGCTTCCAGATCGAGATGACCTACCGAACCTTGGCGGCGGGCGCGCGGATCAAGGAGGTTCCGATCACCTTCGTCGACAGGACCCTCGGCACCTCCAAGATGTCCACCTACACCGTGCTCGAAGCATTCGCGCTCGTCACGTGGTGGGGCGTCCAGCGCGCACTGAAGTCGCTCGCGCGGCAGGCGAGGCGTGCCCGGCGAACCTGAGCCTGCGATCACCGCACCCGACGGGGCGTCCTCGCCGGCCGTCCCGATCGACGTCGGCGACGGCCCTCCGGTGCTTCTCGTCCACGGGCAACCGGGGATGGGCACCGGTTGGCAGCCCGTCGTGGATCTGCTGTGTCACGAGTTCCGTGTCATCGCTCCCGATCGGCCGGGCTGGGGTGCCCATCCGAGACCAGCCACGACGCTCGCCGGCAACACCGCAGCGATCCTCAGGATGCTGCACGACCGCGGCGTCACATCCGAAGAGCGCGAGCCGCTCGTCGTCGTCGGCCATTCGCTCGGTGGTGGCATCGCGCTCGAGCTGGCCCTCTCGGCTCCCGAGATCGTCGGGGCGCTCGTGCTCGTGAGCTCGGTCGGCGTGGCTTCGGCCGTGACCGGCATCGACAGGCTGCTCGCCTCGCCGGTAGTGGGGGACCAGCTCCTCCGCGCAGGTGGGGTCGCTCTCCAGCGGACCGTGCTGGCGATGACCCGTCTCACTCGCAACCGGAGAACCGAGGCGCTGCTCGAACGGGCGAACCGCTTCCCGGCAGTCCGTGCCGTGATGGCGGAAGGCGCCAAGGGGATGGACGGGAGGGACCGGCGGTCGTTTCTCGTCGAGCAGCGTGCTCTCATCGACGAGACGCCGAGCATCGAGAGGCGGCTCGCGACGCTCCACCTCCCTGTCGTCGTGATCCACGGATCGGCCGATCACATCGTGTCCCCCCATGCCGCCACCCTCCTCGCTTCGGCCATCCCGGGGGCTGAGCTCGTCCTGCGCCCGAACGCGGGACACCGCCTCCCCTTCGAGCAACCAGAGGTCGTGGCCGAGGCGGTCCGCCGCTACGGCGCCCTCGTCTCTAGGGGCGCACCGCCGCGGCGAGGAGCGCCTGGAGCTTGAGCTGGGTCTCCCGGAGCTCGGCGGCGGGATCCGAGTCCGCCACGATGCCGACGCCTGCCACGAGGCGTGCGACCGCACCCTCGACCGTGGCGGAGCGGATCCCGAGATGGAACTCGCCGTCGCCGCCTGCGCGCATCCAGCCGACCGGGCCCGCATAGCGACCGCGCTCGAGCTCCTCGCTCTTTGCCAGGTACTCGAGCGCCACGTCCACCGGTGAGCCCGACACCGCCGGGGTCGGGTGGATGAGAGCCAGCACGTCGAGCACGCTCGGGAGCCGGCTTCCTCGCCGCCCCCGCCGAAGCGACCCCCGGATGCGCGTCCGGAGATGGGAGACGTTGCGCAGCCCGAGGATGTCCGGACCGCTCGGGACGTCGAGCTGCTCCACGACGGGCCCGAGGCCGGCGACGATCGACTCGACCACCGCTCTGTGCTCGGCGCGCTCCTTGTCGGATGAGAGCAAGGCCTGCTCGGACTGCCGGTCCGCCTCGGGATCGCCGCTCCGCGGCGCTGTGCCCGCCAGCGGGTCGGACGCGATCTCCGTGCCGGCCTGCCGCAGCAGCAGCTCAGGCGTCGCCCCGAGGAAGCCGTCGACGCAGAAGGTGAGGCAGGACGGGTGAAGCGCGCGCAGGCGCTCGAGGAGGTCGGCCTGGCGGAAGGGCCGGTTCGCCTCCACGACGACCTCACGGGCGAGCACGACCTTGTCGAGCCGCCCGCTTCGCACCTCCCCAACGGCATGGTCCACCCGGGAGAGGAAGTCGGCATGGGGGCGTGCTGACTCGAGTCGGAAGCTGTCCGGAGCCGGTGCCGAGCCGGCGGCGGCACCGCCGGCCAGTGCCGCGCCCGCCGCAAGCGCTCGCATCCAGACTTCCTCGTGTCGGCCTCTCTCGGCGACGACGACCGCGTACGACCCCGTCTCGTCGCGGACGACGGTCACCTCCGGCACGTGCAGCTCTGCCGGCGCGTCGGGAAGGAACGGCATCGCTCCCACCACGACCGCCCCGTCCCGCCCCGGGTCCCCCGGCGAAGACTCGGGGTCCTGGCGAGAGAGGGCAGACAGCCTCTCGGCAACCTCCTCCACCGCGCCCGTGTCACGCAGGCCGAGGGGAAGCCGCAGTGTCTCCGCCTTCCCGAGGCCGAAGACGCTGTAGCCGTCCCGCTCGAAGACGGCTCCGGACTCGTAGGCGAGCGCGCGAAGGACCTCGAGGTCGCTCGCGATGATCGGACGGGTGAGGGCGATGTGCCGGTGCGTCATGCGCGCGTCCCCGTCAGAACTTGGACAGACCCTCCCGTGAGGGTGTGACGCCGGACCTCGGCGAAGCCGGCTTCGGCGATCACCGAGAGCAGGTGCTCGGGAGCGGGAAGGTATGCGACCGACTGCGGGAGGTACCGGTAGGCCGAGGCATCAGAGAGCAGGCGACCGATGCGCGGCACGGCGCCTTCGAACCAGACGCGGTAACCGGCCCTCAGCAACGGGTTCGCCGGCTCCGCCACTTCGAGCAGCGCGATCCGACCGCCGGGGCGGACGACCCTCGAGAGCTCGGCCAGCACCGCGCCGATCTCCACGAAATTGCGGAGGGCGAAGCCGCTCACGGCCCCGTCGACCGAGGCGGAGCGGACCGGCATCATCGCAGCGTCGGCGCGCAGGAGGCTCGCGCCGCCGGCGCGGGCGTTCTCGAGCATGCCGGCCGAGAAGTCGATCCCGATCGGGCGATGGCCGATCCGTTGCAGCAGCCGGATGAAGTCGCCCGTACCGCATGCCACGTCGAGCACGTCGGAGGGTCGTGGGAGCCCGAGGAGGCCGACGGTGCGCCGTCTCCACGCCGAGTCGAGACCGAGGGTCATGACTTTGTTGACGAAGTCGTAGCGCGGTGCGATGGCGTCGAACATGTCGCGGACGGCGGTGCGCTTCGCCTCGCCGGAGGGAAGGGCGGCGGTGGCGCGTGTACGGCCGAGCGAGGTTCTGCCGGCGCGAGGCGGGGCGCTCGTCACCGGACGGAGCCTACAGACGGCCCGCCGGCGAGGATCTCTCCGAGAGCCGCGAGGAAGCGCCCGTTCTCCTCGGCCGTGCCGATGCTGACCCTCAGGCATCCTTCGAGACGAGCGAAACCGGAGACATCCCGCACGAGGACGGAACGCTCCACGAGCCCTTGCCAGACCTCGGCGGCATCGCGACCGCGCGGTCGAAAGAGCACGAAGTTGGCGTCGGAGGGCCAGACGTCGACCGGTAGCGCCGCCAGTCCCGCCTCGATGCGCCCGCGCTGCTCGACGAGACGAGCCACCCGCGCCTTCATCTCTGCCCCGTAACGCAGGGCGGCGAGGCCGGCTACCTGCTTGAAGGCGTCGAGGTGGTAGGGGAGCGCGGCGCTCGAACAGGCGGCGACGACATCGGGCGCAGCCAGCACGTAACCGAGCCGCAGGCCGGCGAGCGCCCACGTCTTCGAGAACGTCCGCACGACGGCGACGTTCGCGTGAACGGTGATGAGGTCGACGGCGCTCCACCGGGAGAACTGGGCATAGGCCTCGTCGACGACGACGAGGCCTTCCGAAGCCGCCGCGATCGCCTCCACGGTCTCCCGGGTCTCGCAATTGCCTGTCGGGTTGTTCGGTGAGCAGACGAAGACGACGTCGGGTGACTCTGTTTCGATGAGTGCCAGCGCACTGTCGCGGTCGATCCCGAAGTCCTCCCCGCGGCTCGCCGAGAGCGTCTTGGTCGAAGTCAGCCGGGCGATGTGAGAGTGCAGGGCGTAGGTCGGCTCGAACACGAGCGCCGAGCGGCCCGGCCCGCCGTAGGCGAGGAGCAGGCACTGCAGCACCTCGTTCGAGCCATTGGCACAGAAGACGGCCCGAGGACCGACGCCGTGTTCGCGTCCGATCGCCGTGCGCAGACCGGATGCATCACGGTCGGGATAACGGTTCGGCACGAGATCGCGCACTGCTGTTGCGAGGTCGTCGAGGAACTCTGCAGGCGGCGGCTCCGGGGACTCGTTCGTGTTGAGGCGGGCATCGACGACGACCTGGGGCGAGTGATAACCCGCGCCGAGGGCGAACCCGGACCGCGGCGAGGGCGGTCGCGACGGGTCAGCCGCGCTCAGCGTGCAGCTCCTCGCGCACCTGCACGGAGCGCGCGTGCGCGTCGAGGCCCTCGGCCCTCGCGATCGCCCTCACGTGCGGGGCCGCCGCCATCAGCGCGTCCTCGGTCGCTTCGATCACGTGCACCCGGCGGAGGAAATCCTCGACGCCGAGGACGCTCGAGAAACGGGCGGAGCGGAACGTCGGCAGCACATGACTCGGTCCCGCCACGTAGTCGCCGAGCGACGCCGGGGACCATGGTCCGAGGAACACGGCGCCGGCGTGCCGCACGAGCGGGACGAGCCGCTCCGGCGCCTCGCAGCAGAGCTCGAGGTGCTCGGGTGCGATCTCGTTCGAGACGGCAATTGCCTGCTCGGGGCCGTTGACGAGCACCGCGTAGCCGCCGCCCGAGAGCGTCGACTCGATCTCAGCGCGACGGGGTGCCGACGCCACGAGCTCGCCGATCGCCCGGTTGATCTCCTTCAGCGCGAGCTCGGACCACGTGACCAGCCAACAGAGACCGTGGGGGCCGTGCTCGGCCTGGACCACGACATCGACGGCGGCACACACGGACGGGACCGTGTCGTCCGCCACGACCACGACCTCGGAAGGTCCGGCGAACGCGGCCGGGACACCGACCACGCCTCTGACCTCCTGTTTCGCGAGGGAGACCCACCGGCTGCCTGCACCGACGACGACGTCCACCTTCCGGACGCTCTTCGTGCCGTACGCCATGGCGGCGATCGCCTGCGGGCCGCCCACCCGGTAGATCTCGTCGACGTCGGCGAGGGCCGCCGCAGCGAGCAGCTCGTCAGGGAGCCTGCCGTCCGGGCCGGGTGGGACGCAGAGAACGACGGCACCCACGCCGGCGACCTTCGGCGGGATGGCTGTCATGAGGACGCTCGACGGGTACCTGGCCCGTCCTCCCGGCACGTACACGCCGGCCCGCTCCACCGGGATCTCGAGTGCCTGGATCGTGAAGCCGTGGCGGCGAAAGGCGCTCCGCGGCTCGGAGCGCTGACGATGGAAGGCGTCGATGTTGTCCCGGGCGTAGGTGAGAGCCTCACGCAGCTCCGGCGGGATGCGCTCGAGGGCCATCTCGGCGTGCTCGAGCGGGACCGAGAGGTCGTCGAGGTCGACCCCGTCGAAACGCCGCGTGTACTCCCGGAGCGCCGCGTCCCCGTGCGCCCTCACCTCGGCCACGATGGCCCGGACCTCTGCGATCGGCCCCTCGCCGGCCAGATCCGGCCTCGGCAGCAGCTGGCGCAGGTCGCCGGTGGCTTGTCGGAGGTCGAGCACGTGCAGCACCCGCGCAGCGTATCTGGCAGCGCCTGTTGCCTCCGAATTGCCGCCAAGATGACGGCATGCCGACCGATCTCGCAGAGCTCTCGTCCATCTCGACCACGCTCGACCAGCTCGCCCGCCGTGTCGGCGCGATGGGTGACCGCGCGAGGGAGACCAAGGAGGAGGATGTGGCTTCAGAGTTGTTCGCCGTCGAGCGGGCGCTCGCTGGAGCGCAACGCCGGCTTGCCAGGATGGTAGGGCGCTCGAGCTGAGCAGAAAAGGCACCGAAGCCTGACGCGCCGACGGCGCCCCGAAGGGCGCCGTCGCGGAGCGGGTCGGGCGGCGGATCCCGAAACTCCGCTCATTGGAACCAGGTGGCGGGAACCGGTTCCGGTATAGACAATAGCGCGGGGCGATCGTCCTGTCACCGCGCGGCGGTGCCGGCGGAGGGGCAGAGTCCGGCCAGCAGGCACTCCCCGCACCTCGGCTTGCGCGCTAGGCACACACGCCTCCCGTGGAGGATGAGACGCAGGCTGAGGGACCCCCACTCGCCCTCCGGCAGCATGGCGCACAGGTCCGACTCGATCTTGACCGGGTCGGTCTCGCGCGTGAGCCCGAGACGACGCGACAGCCGCGTCACGTGGGTGTCGACCGGGAGGCCGGGAAGACCGAGCGCCACGGACCTGACGACGTTCGCAGTCTTGCGGCCGACGCCCGGGAGTGACGTCAGCTCCTCCATCGACCTCGGGAACTTCCTCGGGTGCCGTTCCGCCAGCGCGGCCGCGGCACCGATCAGGCTGGCCGACTTCGATCGGAAGAAGCCCGTCGACCTGATCATCTCCTCGAGCTCCGCCTGCGGCGCGGCGGCGAGCGAAGCGGCGTCCGGGAAGCGGGCGAAGAGCCCAGGTGTGACCATGTTCACGCGCTCGTCGGTGCACTGGGCCGAGAGGATCGTCGCCACGAGGAGCTGGAATGGTCCCTGGTGCTGCAACGCGCACAGCTTCCGGGCGCTGCCCGGGTACTCGGCCGCCAGCAGCCGCGAGATCTCGCGGGCGCGCGTCGTCCGTGTAGCCCGCGACTCCCTCGGCATCGATTCGCAGCGTACAGAGCCGTCGCAGCCTGCAAGGCGGCCGCCTGCGCGCCGGCCAGTACCCTCGCACCGTGCACGAAGTCGAGGTCAAGCGCCGGATGGGCGAGGCCGACATCGCCGAGCTCTCCCGGCTCGTCGAGGCTGCCTCGCATGCCGACGGGCACCGGGCGCTCGGCGAGCACAAGTGGCTGGACCTCGTGCAAGGCGGGAGGCAGGGCTTCGCCGGATTCGTCGCGCGGGAGGCGGCTGGGCGCCGCCGCGTGATCGGGTACGCCCAGCTCAGCCGCGGTCATGACTGGGCGCTCGAGTACGTCGTCCACCCGGATTGGCGCGCCGAGCCCCAGCTGCGCACCGATCTCGTCGCGGCGGCCCTCGACGAGGTGTCGACGCAGGGAGGTGGGCACGTCCACCTCTGGGTCCCGAAGCCGGACGCGGACGACGACGCGGTCGCCGAAAGCACCGGGTTGCAGCGCGGTCGCGATCTGTACCAGATGCGCAGGGCGCTTCCCGTGAGCGAGCACCGGTCGACGGTGAAGACGCGGGCGTTTCGCCCCGGCGAGGACGAGGAAGCATGGCTCGACGTGAACAACCGCGCCTTCCACGGCCACCCCGAGCAGGGTTCGTGGACCCGCCGGGACCTCGCACAACGGGAAGCACAGCCGTGGTTCGATCCGGCGGGCTTCCTGCTGTACGAGGTCGGCAGCGCGCTCGCGGCTTTTTGTTGGACGAAGGTGCAGGAGGACGAGCACGAGCCGGGAGAGGTGGGCGAGATCTACGTGATCGCCGTGAACCCAGACTTCCAGGGGCGGGGTCTCGGCAAAGAGCTCGTCCTCGCCGGCCTCGAGCACCTGTCGTCGCTCGGCCTGACGAAGGCGATGCTGTACGTCGATCGGGACAACGAGGAAGCCCGCGGCCTCTACCGGGCTCTCGGCTTCCACGACGACCACGTCGACCGTGCCTACACCGGCGACGTCGCTCCGGCCACTGGCGTTGCGACGGGCGCCGGCGTCGCGACGGTCGCCGGCACCGAGGTCGAGACACGGTGAGCCGCTTCGATCTGAGCCGTGAGGAGCTCGCCGCGATCCTGGCCGGTGAGCCCGCGTACCGGGTCGACCAGGTGTGGGACGGCCTCTACCGTCTCCACGCCGATCCGTCCGAGTTGACGTCCTTGCCCCGCATGCTCCGCGACCTGCTCGCCCACGACCCTCGGCTGGCGCCGGCCTGGGTCCTCGTGGCCGAGACGACGAGCGACCGCGACACGACCTGGAAGTGGTTGCTCGAAGCGCCCGACGGAGCACGTGTCGAGACGGTCGTCATGGGCTACAGGACAAGAACGACCGCCTGCGTCTCGAGCCAGGCGGGCTGCGCCATGGGCTGCTCGTTCTGCGCGACAGGCCAACTCGGCTTCGGCAGGCACCTCACGAGCGGGGAGATCGTCGAGCAGGTCGTCCTGGCAGCCAGGCACACCGAGCAGGCGGGCCGGGGCCGACTCGGGAACGTCGTCCTCATGGGTATGGGCGAGCCGCTCGCCAACTACCGCAACGTTCTCGCCGCGCTCCGTCGCTGCAACGAGGAGCTGGGCATCGGGGCCAGGTCGATGACGGTCTCCACGGTCGGGATCGTGCCCGGCATCCTTCGGCTCGCGGCAGAACCCCTCCAGGTCAACCTCGCGGTCTCGCTGCACGCCGCCAACGACGCGCTGCGCGACGAGCTCGTCCCGGTCAACCGGCGCTACGACTTGGACGCGCTGATGGGTGCCTGCCGCCGCTACGTCGACGCGACCCACCGCCGCATCTCGTTCGAGTGGGCGTGCATCGCGGGCGTCAACGACAGCCCGCGCGACGCACGAGAGCTCGCCGGCCTCGCCCGCCCGCTCGGCGCGCACGTGAACCTGATCCCGCTCAACCCCACACCCGGCTATGCCGTCGCCGGGAGCACGGCCTCGGCGGTAGCTCGCTTCCGGGACGAGCTGAGCGACCATGGTGTGAACGTCACCGTCCGCAACACGAGGGGCCGGGACGTGGAGGCCGCCTGTGGCCAGCTGGCCGCTGGCGTAGCCGTCGGAGGCCTCCGTCGGGTGGCAGTGGGGGCGCGCCTCGCGTAGCGTCGCAAGACATGGCGACCCATTTCGACGGCATCGAGTCCATGAAAGCGAAGGTCGGCGAACACCTCGGCTACAGCGACTGGCGCGAGGTCACCCAGGAGCAGGTCAACCTCTTCGCCGACGCGACGGGCGACCACCAGTGGATCCACGTGGATCCGGAGCGGGCGCGGGCCGAGAGCCCGTTCGGGGGTCCGATCGCGCACGGCTACCTGACGCTGTCCCTTGCCCCAGTGCTGCTCGCCGAGGTGTACTCGGTGAGCGGGGTGAGCATGGCCCTGAACTTGAGCATGGCCCTGAACTACGGCCTGAACAAGGTGCGCTTCCCCTCGCCGGTGCCGGTGGGATCGAAGGTCCGGCTCGGTGCGACCCTGCAGTCGATCGAGGAGATCCCGGGGGGAGCACAGGTCGTGACGGCGATGACGTTCGAGGTCGAGGGCCAGGAGAAGCCGAGCTGCGTGGCCGAGGCCGTCTACCGCTTCTACCTCTGAGCGCTGGCGGAGACGACCCGTGACCAGACAGAGCCTCACCGGACAGGGGGCGGCCGGACAGCCGGTGTCTGCTCCGGGCGATCGGCGCGCCAGCCGCTCGCGCGAGACGAAGGAGACACGGATCGAGATCACGGTCGACCTCGACTCGCAGGAGGCACCGGTCGTGGACACGGGCCTCCCGTTCTTCGACCACATGCTCGAGCAGCTCGGCAAGCATGGCGGCTTCCGCCTCACCGTTCGAGGCGAAGGAGACCTCGACGTCGACGCTCATCACACGGTCGAGGATGTCGGGATCCTCCTCGGCGCCACGCTCGCAGACGCCATGGGGGACAAGGCCGGGATCCGACGTTTCGCGTCCCTCTCGCTGCCACTCGACGAGTCCCTCGTCGATGTCGCGCTCGACGTCTCCGGCAGGCCGTTCCTCCACTACTCGGTCGACTGCGCGAGGGACAGCACCCCGCTCGGGAACCCAGCCTTCGAACCTCAGCTGGCCGAGGAATTCTGGCGTGCCTTCGTCCACTCGGCCGACGTCACCCTGCACATCTCGCTCCGATACGGGCGCAACCCCCACCACGTCCTCGAGGCGTCGTTCAAGGGCGTGGCGCGAGCCCTTCGCGATGCGCTCACCGTCACGGGTGGAGACATCCCCTCCACAAAGGGCATCCTGTAGGCGCGCCATGGACGTCTGGCCCGCGATCGACATCTGGCAGGGCCACTGTGTCCGGCTCCGGCGAGGCCACTTCGGCGACGAGACACGCTACGGGAACCCGGTCGACGTGGCAGTCCGATACCTCGACGCGGGGGCGAAGCGCCTCCACGTCGTCGACCTCGACGCCGCCCTCACGGGCACACCGGCGAACCGCGACGTGATCCTGCGGATCGTCCATCGGACCGGCTTGATGGTCCAGGCCGGGGGCGGCGTCCGCTCCACCGAGGCGGCGGCCGGCCTCCTCGACGATGGCGTCGCCCGAGCTGTGGTCGGCACAGCGGCGATCATGGGAGAGCAGGCGTTCCTGAACGAGATCGCAGAGCGGTGGCCCGGCCGGATCGTGGTCGGGCTCGACTACCGCACGCAACGGGGCGGCGAAAGCCCGCGACGGGAGCTCGCGGTGCGGGGCTGGGTCGAGCAAAGCGGAGTCACCCTCGAGATGGCCCTCGCGCGCCTCGCTTCCATGCCGATCGCGGCTGTCGCCATCACCGACATCGACCGCGACGGGACGGGAGCTGGACCCGACCTGGCCGAACTCGGTGACCTGCTCCAGGAGACCGACCTCCCGCTCATCGCCTCCGGCGGGATCGCCTCCCCCTCTGACATCGCCCGCCTTGCCCGCCTCGCGGAGTCGGGCCGGGGGCTCGCCGGCGTCATCGTCGGGAAGGCACTGCTCACGGGCGCGCTCACCATCTCCGACGCTCATCAGGCGGCACTCGGCCTGACCCGTTGACGGCCACGGTCCGGCGTCGCCGCGGCCCTGCGGTACCGTTCTTCGGTGACCTCTGAGGCAGCCGGGAAGAAGCAACCCGTCACGATGCTCAACGACCGCGTCCTCGTGAGCATCCCGAAGTCCGAGGGAGAGCGCCGTTCGCGGGCGGGGATCCTCATACCGGCGACGGCGCAGGTCTCGAAGCGACTTGCCTGGGCTGAGGTGGCCGCCGTCGGCCCGCACGTGCGGACGATCCGGGCTGGTGACACGGTCCTGTTCAACCCGGAGGAGAGCTTCGAGGTCGAAGTGCAAGGCGAGGACTTCCTCATCCTGCGCGAACGTGACATCCACGCCGTCGCGTCCGAGCGCATCGACGGCGGGACCGGGCTGTACCTGTGACGCCCGAGGCGGCGGCATCGATCGAGCTCGGGTCGGCCATCGAGGCGGGCGCGGACGAGCTGGCCGGCGTGGCATACGGTCCCGACGGGCTCGTCGTCGCCGTCGTGCAGGAGGCGACGACGCACGAGGTCCTCATGGTTGCCTACATGGACGAGGAGGCGCTCCACCGCACCCTTGCCACCGGCCGCAGCTGGTTCTGGAGCCGCAGCAGGCGCGAGTACTGGTGCAAGGGCGAGACGTCGGGAGATCGGCAGTTCGTGCGCGAGGTCCGCTACGACTGTGACGGAGACGCGCTCCTGCTGCTCGTGGACCAGCACGGGGCCGGGGCATGCCACACCGGGGAGCGGAGCTGCTTCTTCCGCGCCATCGGAGGGGCGGTGGACGAGAAGGCGGCTCCGAGCTGATCGGTACCCGGGCTCGGGCATACCCGGATGCCGCGACGTTCGCCGAGCTGGCGGGACGGCACCGGATCGTGCCGGTCTGGCGTGAGCTCGTCGCAGACACGCTCACGCCGGTGGGAGCGTTTCGCTCCGTCGTCGGCGACGGGGAGGGGTTCCTGCTCGAGAGCGTGGAGCACGGTGAGCGGTGGAGCCGCTTCTCGTTTCTCGGAAGGTCGGCGCTCGCCACCCTCGTATCCCACGGAGAGCGTGTGGAGGTGAGCGGCGAGCTGCCCGTCGGCGCCCCCACCGACCGCGGGATCCTCGCCGTGCTGGATGCCCTCGTGTCCGCCGTCCGGAGCCCGCGCTCTCCCGACCTCCCGCCACTCCACTCGGGCCTGGTCGGTTACCTCGGATATGACGTCGTGCGGGAGATCGAGCGTCTCGGCTCCCGTCCGGAGGACGACCTCCAACTGCCCGATGCCGTGATGTGCGTGATCGGCGAGCTCGCGGCCTTCGACCACTGGCGCCAGCGCGTCACGCTCATCGCGAACGTGCTGATACCGGACGGTGCGGGCAGTGGCGACATCACCGACGCCTATGAGCAGGCGCTCGGACGGCTCGCACGCCTCGAAGCCGACCTCGGCACGCCGGTGCCGGAGCCGCTCGTCGAGCCACCGGTTCGGGGGGAGCTGCTCGCGAGCTCCGAGGTCCGGCGCGTCGTCGCCAGGGACCGGTTCGTGGATGCGGTGGATGTGGCAAAGGAGCACATCCGGGCCGGGGACGCCTTCCAGATCGTGCTCTCGCAGCGCTTCGACCTCGAGCTCGGTTGCGAGCCCTTCGACGTCTACCGCGTGCTGCGCCAAGTGAACCCGAGCCCGTACATGTTCTTCCTGCGTCAGGGTGGCGTCGGCGTCGTCGGAGCATCCCCAGAGCCGATGGTGCAGTTGCGGGAGGGACGCGTCGTGATCCGGCCGATCGCCGGGACCCGCCCGAGAGGGTCGACCGAGCCGGAGGACCGCAGGCTCGAGGCGGAGCTCGTGGAGCACCCGAAGGAGTTGGCCGAGCACGTCATGCTCGTCGACCTGGCGAGAAACGACATCGGTCGCGTCGTCGCCTTCGGCACCGAACAGGTCGACGAGCTGATGACGGTCGAGCGCTACAGCCACGTCATGCACCTCACGTCGCAGGTCTCCGGGCAGATCGTCGAGGGGAAAGGCCCGGTCGACCTGCTCCGGGCGACCTTGCCGGCCGGGACGGTGTCCGGTGCACCGAAGGTGCGGGCGATGCAGATCATCGACGAGCTCGAGCCGACGTCACGCGGGCCGTACGCCGGCACCATCGGCTACATCGACTTCTCCGGGAACCTCGACACTGCCATCGCCATCCGGACGATGGTCGTCCTGCCTGACGGGAGAGCGTCGGTGCAGGCCGGGGCAGGCATCGTGGCGGACAGCGATCCAGCGGCGGAGGACGCCGAGTGCCTCGCCAAAGCAGCCGCCGTGCTGGCGGCCGTCGCCGGCGCGCGGAAGCTAGCGGCGGCCCGCGCTGTTGTACGCGGGGATGCCTGAGGAATCCGCGCCCGTTCGGAGCGTCACTCGCGACGGCATCCTCGTAGATGGCCCTGACGCGGCCTCGTGGCTGCAGGGCCAGGTGAGCCAGGACGTGGAGAGCCTCGCGCCCGGCGAGAGTCGCCTCACGCTCGTGCTCTCACCCCAGGGGAAGGTCGACTCCTTCTGCCGCGTGACGCGACTCGACCCGGGCCGCCTGCTGCTCGACGTCGAGAGCGGTCACGGCGAAGCGTTGATGGAACGGCTGAGGCGATTCAAGTTGCGGGTGAAGGCCACACTCGACCCGGTGACCGTCCAGTGCGAAGAGCGGGCCGGCGGGGGCCTGGATCCGTTCGGACCGCCGGAGATCCTCGATCCGGTCAGCGCCGCTCGGGATGCTGCCCGTGCCGAGGACCCGCGGGTGGACACCGTATTCGAAGCCGCTCGGATCCTCGGCGGTGTGCCTCGGCTCGGCCGTGAGCTCACCGACCGAACCATCCCGCAGGAAGCAGGCGACGCCTTTGTGGCCGCGACGGTGTCGTTCACGAAGGGCTGCTTCACCGGCCAGGAGCTCGTGGCGCGCCTCGATGCCCGGGGCTCGAACGTGCCGCGCCGCCTGCG
>JAKCCH010000148.1 GCA_021838945.1 Actinomycetes bacterium | reverse complement strand
GTAGTCGGCACCCGTCTCGTAGTCGACGAGCACGGAGTGCCGCTGGCTGAACGTGCCGCGCCGCGTGTCCTGGCCGGCGAGGCGCACGTCGATGCTCTCGGTCAGGAGGGAACCGAACGCGAGCGCCTCTCCGAGCGCCCAGTCCACGTCGCCGCCGGCGTACAGCTCCGAGCGCTGGTGGAGCTGGCGGGCGAGCTTCGGGTGGACGGTGAAGTTCGGCGGCGCCCCGTGGATGAGGCCGGCGAGGGCGTCGAGCGTCGGGCGGGCCACACCGGTCGGAACCGACGAGAGCTCAGGCACCTGGACGGCGGCCGGCCGCACGAGCGTCTCGATCTTCGGCGGAGCCGACGCCCTCGTCTCGTCGAGCGCCTGCTGCAGCCGCTTGGAGAAGTCCTCGAGCGCCTGCTCGGCCTCTTCGATCGTGATGTCGCCGCGCTTCACGAGCCGCTCGGTGTACAGCTTCCGCACGGATCGGTGCTGCTCGATCTCGCGGTACATGAGCGGCTGGGTGTAGCTCGGATCGTCACCCTCGTTGTGGCCGTGCAGGCGGTAGCAGACCATGTCGATGACGACGTCCTTGTGGAACCGCTGGCGAAACGCCACTGCCAACCGCGCCACCCGCACACACGCCTCCGGGTCGTCACCGTTCACGTGGAAGATCGGCGCCTGCACCGTCTTCGCCACGTCGGTCGGATAGACCGACGAGCGGGCCGACTCGGTCGGCGTCGTGAAGCCCAGCTGGTTGTTGATGACGAGGTGGATGGTGCCACCGGTCCGGTAACCCCGCAGCTGCGACAGCTCGAGCGTCTCGGCGACGACGCCCTGGCCGGCAAAGGCGGCGTCGCCGTGGACGAGGACCGGCAGCACGGGGAACGTCCCGAGGTCCTGGTGCTGGTCCTGTCTCGCGCGGGCGATCCCTTCGACGACGGGGTCGACGGCTTCGAGGTGTGACGGGTTCGAGGCGAGCATGATCGCGACCTCGTGCCCGTCGCGGGTCGAGAACTTCCCGCTCGCCCCCTTGTGGTACTTGACGTCGCCCGAGCCCTGGACGCTCTCGGGGTCGAGGTTGCCCTCGAACTCGGCGAAGATCTCGCCGTATGACTTGCCGACGATGTTGGCGAGCACGTTGAGGCGCCCGCGGTGTGCCATGCCGAGCACGGCTTCGTCGATCCCGCTGTGGGCAGCTTCGTCGAAGACGGTATCGAGGAGGGGGATGGCAGACTCGGCGCCTTCGAGGCCGAAGCGTTTCTGGCCGACGTAGCGGGTGTGGAGGAAGCGTTCGAACGCCTCGGCCGCGTTCAGCCGCCCGAGGACATGGCGCTGGTCCCCGGGCGCGAGCGTGTCGGACACGCCTTCGACCTGGGTCTGGATCCAGTGCTTCTGCTCGGGATCCTGGATGTGCATGTACTCGATGCCGATCGTGCGGCAGTACGCGTCACGCAGGATCCCGAGGATCCGGCCGAGCGACAGCTCGCTCGAGCCGGCGAGGTTCTCGGTGACGAACTCGCGCTCGAGGTCGAACACGGTGAGGCCGTAGGTAAGGGGGTCGAGCTCCGAGTGGAGCTTCGGGGCCCGCTGGCTGAGGGGGTCGAGGTCCGCCATGAGGTGGCCGCGCACCCGGTAGATGTTGATGAGCTGGGCAACGGCGGCCTGCTTGACGAGGCGGCCGCGGTCCCCCTCCGTGCCCCGGTTGAACGGGTTGACGTCCTGGTGCCAGCGGGCGGGCTGGTACGGGACGGCGAGCGAGGTGAACACGTCGTCGTAGAAGCCGTGCTCCCCGATCAACAGCTCGTGCACCCGCGACAGGAACAACCCGGACTCGGCCCCCTGGATGATCCGGTGGTCATAGGTCGAGGTGAGGGTCACGATCTTGGAGATTCCGAGCTCGGCGAGCGCAGCCGGGTCGGCAGCTGCCCACTCCGGCGGGTAGGCGAGCGACCCGATGCCGACTATGGCCCCCTGGCCTGGCATGAGGCGCGGGACGGACTGGGTCGTCCCGAGGGTGCCCGGGTTCGTGATCGTCACGGTCACGCCGGCGAAGTCCTCGACCGCGAGCTTGTTCGTCCGCACCTTGCGAACGAGGTCCTCGTAGGCGTGGAGGAACGACGCGAACTCGAGCTTGTCCGCCCGCTTGATGCACGGCACGACGAGCGAGCGGCTGCCGTCGGGCTTCTCGACGTCGACGGCGAGGCCGAGGCCGACGTGCTCGTGACGGAGGACGCCCGGCGTGCCCTTTCCGTCCGAGTCGGGGACGAACGAGGCGTTGAGCGCCGGGATGTCCAGCAACGCACGCACGACGGCCCAGCCGATGATGTGGGTGAAGCTCACCTTGCCGCCGGTCGTGCGGGCGAGGTGGTTGTTGATGACCTGGCGGTTGACCTCGAGCAGCTTCGCAGGGACGGGATGGACGCTCGTCGCCGTCGGGACGCCGAGGGACTCCGTCATGTTCGTGACGATCCGGCCGGCGGCGCCACGCAGCGGTTGAGGCTTCGCCTCCTCCTCTTGCGCCGCCGCAGCTCCGGGGACCTTCGCCTCTGAGACGGACGCCTCACTCGGCGGAGCTCCGCCTGCTCCTCCTACCGGTGCCGTCGCCTCGGCCGTGCGAGCCCCCGCGGCCGCGCCATTGCCCCCCGAGGGCTTCGGCTTCGTCGTCGGCCAGGCACCGGGAGCCGTCGCTCTGCGTGCGCCGGCACCGGCGACAGCGTCGTCGGCCGGTGGCGGCGTCTGCTGGCTGGCGGCGTGCTGGCCGGGGGTGGGCGTCCGTGCGCTCCGGTAGTCGGCGAAGAACTCCTGCCAGCTCTCGGTGACGGAGCTCGGGTCGCGCAGGTACTGCTCGTACATCTCCTCGACGAGCCAGGCGTTCGCCCCGAAGGCCCCAGCTCCTTCCTGCATCGTCTCCCGCGGCACAAAATGCGAGCCTACCGTCGGCAGGAAGGCGTTCCTGATCACGCAGTGGCAGGCAGAACGCGTCAGTTTCGGCGCGATTTGGCTGCCACTCGACACAACGGCGCCAGCAACCTGCGCGAGCGGGGCGACGGCCGATTCGCCGCGACCGGACCGGCGCTGCTATCACAGCGCCCGTGCCGACGACACCGCCAGGCCTGTTCGTCGACGACCTCGCCTCCGACGCCGGGGACGACGCACCCCTCGTGGTGCTCGTGCACGGCACGATGGACCGCCACTCGAGCTTCGCCCGCGTCCGTTCGCGGATCATGGACTCACTCCACGTCGTGTCCTACGACCGCCGCGGTTACGGTGCCTCGCGGCATGCCGAGCCTCCCGCCGGCGGGATCGGCGACCACGTCGACGATCTCGAGCAGATCGTTGCGGGACGCCGGTGCACCCTCGTCGGCCACAGCTTCGGCGGCACCGTCGTCCTGACGTTCGCAGCACGCCATCCCGAGCTCACCGCCTCCCTTCTCGCCTACGAAGCCCCCCTGCCCTGGCTGGAGGACTGGCCGGCACACGGGCCGCGCGAGGAGCCGTTCCGGGGGGTGACGCCGGAGGAGGCGGCGGAGGCGTTTCTGAAGAGGATGGTCGGCGAGCACAAGTACGAGCGCCTGCCGCTCAAGACGAGGCAGGAGGTCGTGAAGGACGGGCCGGCGCT
>JAKCCH010000147.1 GCA_021838945.1 Actinomycetes bacterium | reverse complement strand
GCGGGATCGAGCACGAGGCGTCCCGGTGCGGGAGCAGGAGCGCCATCGTGGCCCGCGACCGGCCGCCATCTCGTCGGCAGCAGGCGCTTGGTGAGGCGCGATGCCAGTCCGACGATGCCGTCCGGCACGAATCTGAGCAGGGCGATCAACAAGACGGCGTAGACGCCTTCGGAGAGAACGTTCGGAAGCTGCGGCGGGAGCGTGGGTCCTGTGCCGAGGTTGGTGAGCACCTGGGAGATGACCGTGATCACCGCCGCGCCGACGTAGGCGCCGGAGATAGTTCCGAGACCGCCGACGACCACCATGATGAGGAACCCGATCGAGAGCATGACCGGGAAGGCGTCCGGTGAGATGTAGCCGAGGAAGAAGGCGTAGATCGCCCCGCCGAGCCCGGCAAAGGCGGCGGACAGCGCGAAGTCACGCAGCTTGTAGCTGACGACGTTGACACCCGTCGCAGACGCCGCCGATGGCGAGGTGGCCATCGCCCGCAGCCCCCGCCCCGGGCGCGACTTGGTGATGTTCCGGCTCACGACGAGGACAGCGGCGGCGACTACCCAGACGAGGTAGGCGTACGAGCGGTAGCTCGAGACGGAGATGGGGCCGATGGTCAACGAGGGGATGTTGGTCAACCCCACGGCGCCGCCGGTGAAGCTCGGGGTCTGGTTCAGCACCGACAGGAAGATGAGCTGGAGAGCGAGCGTGCCGAAAGCCAGCGCGTGCCCTTCAAGGCGGACCAGCACGGCGCCGACGAGGCCGGCGATGGCTGCCGTCATCACGACGGCGGCGACGAGTGCGAGCAGAGGCGGCCAACCGTGCACCGCCATGATGGCGGCCGCGTATGCGCCGAAGCCATAGAAGGCGCCCTGGCCGAGGGAGACCTGCCCGGCGAAGCCGATGAGCAACGACAATCCTGCCACCACCATGGTGGAGAGCCCGATCGTCACGTAGGTGATGAGGTCGGGGGCGTTGAGCATCATGGGGAGGATGAGGGTCACCACCCCGACCACGAACGTGGCGACACTCGCCGGGAGGTTTGCACCCGAGAGGCTGCGCAGAAATCTCATACGAGCTTCTCGACTTGCTGGCGCCGGTGCGATTGCCAGAGGAGCAGCACGATCATGAGACCCAGGGCGACCGCGGTCTGGTTCGCGTCCGACCAGTACCCGGCGACGAGCTCCTCGCACACGCCGAACGCGAGTCCTCCCGCCAGCGCGAGCACGGGGTTCGTCAACCAGCCGACGATGGCGGCGGCGAAACCGAGGATGGCGAGGTTCACGTCGCTGTCGTAGGTGATCGGGAACAGCGGCATGATGAGGGTTCCGCCCAAGCCGCCGAGGGCGCCCCCGATCGCGAACGAGAGGAGGCCCATCGCCTTGACGTTGATACCCGAGAGGCGAGCGGCATAGGGATTGGAGGCGCAGGCTGTCATCGCCTTGCCGACGTAGGTTCGATCCAGCACGAGCCACAGCACGAGGAGGACCACGATGCTCACGCCGATGAGTAGGAGGTACTGAGGCTGGACGAAGATGCCGGCGATACGGAGGTCGTGACCGCTCAAGCCGGAGAAGGTGAGCGGCACCGTCCCCCACACGAGCATGGCGACGGCCTCGCTCAAGATGGCGAGCCCGATCGTCGTGATGAGCGACGCCGTCGGCGTCATCTTGCCGAGGATGGTCACCGCCCCGAACACGAGCCCCACCGCAGCGCTCGCCAGCACAGCGAGCACTTCGGAGACGCCCTGCGGCACGCCGGCGCCGAGGAGCGAGTAGGTGATGAAGCCGCCGAACACGACGAAGGCGCCCTGGGCGAAATTGACCACCTTCGTCACCCGGTAGATGATCACGAAGCCGGTAGCGAGCAGGGCGAGGAGAAAGCCCTGGGAGATCCCGGTGATCAGGTACTGCACCAAGGCGCTCATGTCGCGATGTGACCCCCCAAATAGGCTCGCTGGACGGCTGGCTGCTCCCTCAGGTGGCTGGATAGACCGTCTGCCGCCACCCGGCCGGTCTCGAGCACGTAGGCGCGAGAGCAGAGTTCGAGCGCGAGGCGGGCATTCTGCTCGACGAGGAGCACGGACAGCCCGGTTTCTCTGTTCAGTCTCACGAGATAGCGACCGATCTCCTGCACGACGTTCGGCGCGAGGCCCTGAGACAGCTCGTCGATGGCAAGCAGATCGGGCTTCGCCATGAGTGCCCGCCCGATGGCGACCATCTGCTGTTCCCCGCCAGAGAGGTAGCCCGCCCTGCGCCGCGCGAGGTCCCGGAGCTTCGGGAACAGCTCGTAGACGTCGGCGGGATCGCGAGAGGTGGCCTTCCACGCGCCGAGGCGAAGGTTGTCGTCCACGCACAGGTCCGGGAACAGCTCGCGGCCCTCGGGTACATGGGCAAGTCGCCCACGGCAGGAGATCGTCCCAGAGCTGGCCGGGATGATGCCGGAGAGGGTGTTGAGCAACGTCGTCTTTCCAGCCCCATTCGCTCCGATGAGGGCGACCATCTCGCCGTCTCCGACTTGAAGGCTGACGTCGTCGAGGGCGACGGCGGCGCCGTAGCGGACGACGAGTCGGTCGACGGAGAGCAGGGGCGTGCTGCTCTCTCCGGTCCCGGCCCCGGCCGACGGGCCGCTAGCTGCCGGTGACAACACCATCGCCTGCGACCGACCCGAGGTAGGCGTCGATGACGGCTTCGTTGCCTCGCACCTCGGCCGGCGTCCCTTCGGCGATGACGTGTCCAAGGTCGAGGACCGTGACCCGGTCGGCCACCGCGCTCACGAAACTGATGTCGTGCTCGACGAGCAGCATCGTGAGCTTCTCGTCACGCAACCGGCTCAGCAACTCGCTCAGCTCGCGGCGCTCGTCACCCCGAAGGCCGGCGGCCGGTTCGTCGAGGAGGAGGAGCTTCGGGTTGCTGCACAGCGCCCGGGCGATCTGGACGGAGCGCTGCCGTCCGAGCGGTAGCGACTCGGCCGGCGAGTCTGCCCAGGCCTCGAGACCGGCTCGCGCGAGGACGGCTCGGGCGCGCTCGCGGATCTTCGGCTCCTCCCGGACGTGGCGTGGCAGGCGGAGCGCCGCCTCGACGAACTCATGCTGGGTCCAGGAGTGGGCGCCGACCATCACGTTCTCGAGTGCTGTCATGCCCCGGAAGAGGCGTACCGTCTGGAACGTGATGGCGATGCCGAGGCGCGCGCGGACGGCTGGGCGCAGTTGCTCGATCCGCCGGCCGTCGAACGTGATGGTGCCCTGCTCGGGGCGGAGATGGCCGGTGACGAGGCTGAACAGGGTCGACTTTCCTGCCCCGTTCGGCCCGATCAAGGCGCGCAGCTCTCCCGCGGGCGTCGACAGCGACACGCCGTCGACGGCACGCACGCCGCCGAAGCTCTTCACCAGTCGCTCGAGCTCGAGCACGGGCACACCTCTCTCGCCCACTTTGTCTGCAGGTTGCGCTGACCACCGCGTCCCCGAGTCGTCCCGGAGTCGTCCCGGCCGGTGGACCTCTCGGCCACCTGCCGGCTCTGTCTTGTGACCGCTTTCATGACGATCTTTTTATACGTGTAGCATAATGCTCTAGGTCAAGTAGCGCCAGGGCAATTGAGCCCGGTCGGCAGACCATCCACC
>JAKCCH010000058.1 GCA_021838945.1 Actinomycetes bacterium | reverse complement strand
TCGACGAAGGCACCCATGCCCTCGAGCGGCTCGAAGCTGGCGAAGTGGACGCTCAGCCAGTCACGCGCATGGCCGGCGGTCTGGTGCCAGGCGAGGTCCTTCCAGAAGTTGGTCTGCTGCTTGGTGTAACGGGTGCACTCCGGGAACTTGTCGATGAGATCGGCACAGAGGGCGTCGACCGTCTCGTCGAGCCGGGAGAGGTCGATCGCATAGCCCTCCTCTCCTCGCTTCGCCTTTCTGATCTCCTCGTCGCTCGCGTGAACGACGAACTCGCCGTCTCGCGTCACCGACGGCACGACCTCGTTGACGAGCCCCCATTCGAGTGCCTGGTAGGCGGGAACCGGGCGGTTGAGCATCAGCATCCAGCGGGCACGGCGGTCTCCGACGAAGATCGGGAGCCACTGGGTGGCACCGCCGGCTGCGACGCTGCCGACCCGCGTGCCGACCTGGCCGACGTAGGCATGCTCGGCGATCACCGAGAGGTCGCAGGCGAGGTGGCTCTCGTTCCCGCCGCCCACCGCCATCCCGTTGACCCGGGCGATGACCGGCTTGCCGGTCGTGACGATGCTCTGGATGTAGGCGCTGAAGAGCCCCATGTACTTCCAGTAGTCGTGCGGCGACCGGGTGTAGACCTGCTCGTACTCCTTCACGTCACCGCCGGTGCAGAACGCCGTGGTGCCGCTCCCGGTGAAGACGATGACGGCCACGTCGTCGTCGAAGGCGGCGTCCTGGAAGGCGGCTGCCAGCTCGATCAGCGTTCGCGTGCTGTAGGCGTTGTAGAACTGCGGCCGTTCGATCGTGATGCGGGCGACCCAGTCGCTCTTCGTGTACCCCACCTCGGTGTACTCGACCTTCGGCAGCTCCTCGAACCCCATCGACTCACCCGTCCTTCTAGCCAGTTCTACATTCTCTTGATTACCGTTCCTATTCTGTAGTACATCATGTCAGCCGTTCTACGTCAAGTGCTTTGCTCGTTGTACGGCGAGGGAACACACCAAGCGGGGGCCAAGGCGTGCCACGGCCGATCCCTCGGGGCCGCCAGGGCGAGAGTGAGGTGCCGGCGGACGGGCGCCACCGCGTCCAGTCCCGCTCGCGCGGGGATGCGACCGAGACGATTCAGTCGAGACGGCGTTCGTCGACGACGTGCGCCAGCTTCCCGCCCTGCGACCTCGGCGCCGTGCCGGGCGCGAGGAAGCGGACCCTGGCGGTCACGCCGACCGTGGACTTGATGGCCTGGGTGAGCGCCTCTCGCAGTCCCGCCAAGGCGTGGTGGGCGTCCAGCTCGCCCTCGGTGAGCATCTCGGCGGCGACGGACCGGAAGAGCATCTCGGACAGCTCGACCTCGACCCGCAACTCGTCCAAGGTGCCCGGCCGGGTGACCACGAGCCGGTAGTTCGGCGTCAGCCCGGCGAAGGTTCCGAGGATCCCCTCGATCTGGGTGGGGTAGACGTTCACGCCGCGCACGATGAGCATGTCGTCGGTGCGGCCTCTCACCGCCGACATCTTGGCGAAGGTGCGCCCGCAGGCACACTTCTCCCGCGAGAGGCTCGTGACGTCGCCCGTCCAGTACCTGAGAAGCGGGAGTGCCTTCTTGCTGAGCGTGGTGACGACGAGGACGCCCACCTCGCCGTCGGGGAGCAAAGCCCCCGTGTCGGGATCGACCACCTCGGCGAGGAAGTGGTCCTCGGCGACGTGAGAGCCGCAGCGCACCTCGGCGCACTCGAAGGCGACCCCGGGCCCGACGATCTCCGAGAGCCCGTAGCAGTTCGTCGCCCGCGCCCCGAGGAGCCTGTCGATCTCCGTGCGCATCGACTCGGTCCAGGGCTCGGCACCGAGCACGGCGAAGCGAATGGGCACCTCCTCTGGAGGGATCCCTCGGCGCGCCAGCTCCTCGGCAAGCGTGAGGGCGTAGCTGGGCGTGCATGCGAGCACCTCGGGCCGGAAGTCGAGCATCAGGTCGACCTGGCGCGAGGTCGATCCGCCCGAGACAGGCAGGACTGCGAGGCCGAGGCGCTCTCCGCCGGCGTGGAAGCCGAGACCGCCCGTGAACAGCCCGTAGCCGTAGGCGTTGTGCAGGATCATGCCGGGCGTCGCCCCGGCAGCGGTAAGCGCGCGAGCGCAGACGGTGGCGAAGACCTCGAGGTCGTCGCGGGTGTAGCCGACGACGGTCGGGTGCCCGGTCGTCCCCGTCGAGGCGTGGATGCGGACGACCTCGGACATCGGGACGGCGAACATGCCGAAGGGGTAGGTGTCCCGCAGGTCCGACTTCCTCGTGAAGGGCAGGGCGGCCAGGTCCTCGAGCCCGGTGATGTCGTCTGGCTTCACGCCGATCTCGTCGAAGCGTCGCGTGTAGAGAGGCACGCGTTCGTAGGCGAAGCGGACGATCTCAGCGAGGCGATCGGCCTGCAGCGCCCGGAGCCGATGAGCCGGGAGCGTCTCCAGGTCGGGCTGCAGGATCATCTCACCGCCTCGCCTGCCGGGCGGAGCGAGGCCGCCGGCAGGTAGGCCGTGCCGTCCAGCAACCGCCTCGCGGTGCGGCTGTAGGCCGCACGCTCGACGCTTGGAGCACCGGTGGCGTCCTGCCCGAGGGCGACATCGACGAGCGTCCGGCCGCTCGGGTGGCCGATCCTCACCGGACCGGTGCCGCTCGGCACGGCCGCCACGGTGCCGGGGAGGCGCGCCGTGACGGCGAGCGTCACTCCCGCACCGCCGGGGAACGCCTTGTGCTGCGCGAGCGGCTGGCCGCCGATCACCTCTGCCACGATGTCGAGGTCGGAGGCGACCACCTGCTCTCCCTGCAGGGTGCGGTAGTCGTGCGGCTCGCCCACGAGGATCGGCACCGGCACGAGCGTCCCCTCGGGGAGGCCGAGGCGGCGGGCGGTGGCGCGCTGCAGACGGTCGACCGCATCGAGCAGGCCCTCGGTCGGCGTCACCGGGAGGGCGTCCGCCGGAACCCCGAGAGCGGACGCCCGCACCGCCACGCAGAGATAGGCGATGTCGACGATCGACACCTCGACCGGGCCGAGGCCGGGCACGTCGAGCAGGTCGACCGGCGAACCGCTCGGCAGCAGGCGATCCGTCACGGTGCCGACCGTCTCGCGCAGGTCGAGGACGATCTCGGCACCCGAGCCAGGTACGCCGTCGACCCTGCAGGCACCTTCGACACGGGCGTGCCCGGCGGCCACGGGCACCTCCGCGTAGAAGACACGCCCGGTGTTGACGTTGTTGATCCGCACCGTGACCCTCTCGCCGTCGCTCGCGACCAGTCCGCGCTCGACCGCGTACACGCCGACCGCCGCCGAGATGTTCCCGCAATTGATGTCGTAGTCAACCCGGGCGTCGCGCACGCTCACCTGGGCGAAGGTGTAGTCGAGGTCGGCCCCGGGGACGCTCGGAGGGCCGATGATGGCGACCTTGCTCGTGAGCAGGTCGGCTCCGCCGAGGCCGTCGATCTGGCGCGGGTCCGGGCTTCCCATCAAGGCGAGGAGGAAGCGGGCGCGCTCGTCGGGGTGCGCCGGCACGAGGGACTCGTCGAGGAAGACCGCCTTGCTCGTCCCGCCCCGATAGAGCGAGCACGGGACGGCGATCAGCTCGCCCTCCTCGAGCCATCCCTGCGGTTCGGGCGGTGAGGCGCCGTCGGGGATTGCCATCGTTTCGTCCTAGACCGTGAGGATGTTGACCGTGCAGGCCGTGCCCTCGACGCCCTGCGCCTTTCCCCCCCTGCAGTGGGCCAGGCCCACCCGGGCACCGGGGATCTGCCTCGCCCCGGCCTCGCCCCTCAGCTGGCGCACCACCTCGACCACCTGGGCGACCCCGGTCGCACCGAGGGGATGCCCCTTGCCGAGCAGGCCGCCGCTCCCGTTCACCGGCAGACGCCCGTCGAGGTCGGCCTCGCCCTTCACCACGCGCCCGGGGTACTCCCCGTGGGGGAACAGCCCGAGGCCCTCGACCCTGAGCGCCTCTGCGATGCTGAAGCAGTCGTGCACCTCGGCGAAACGGACGTCGCTCGGGGCGAGCCCCGACTGCTCGTAGGCCGCCTCGGCCGCCCGCCAGGTGAGGTCCTCGACGGTCATGTCCTTCAGGCCCACCTCGGCACGCCCGCTCTTCAGCACGGAGGCGGCGAGGCGTACCGCCCGGCTGGCACCGAGCTCGTCGCGCTTGCGCTTGCTCACGAGGACGACGGCGGCAGCGCCGTCGCTCACCGGTGCGCACTCTTGCAGGTGGAGCGGGGCTGCGATCATCCGCGACGCCAGCACCTCTTCGACGGTGACCGCCTTCTTGAACTGCGCGAGGGGATTCGCCACGGCGTTGCGCTTGTTCTTGGCCGCGATCGCCGCCAACTGCTCGGAGGTCGTGCCGTACTGGGCGAAGTGTCGCTGCGCCCGCATGGCGTAGACAGAGGGCATCGTGAGACCGCGCTGAGCCTCGACATCGCTCTCGTCGGGCGTGAAGGCGCCCCTGAAGCGTCCCGTCAGGTGCTCGACTCCGAGCGCCAGCGCGACGTCGACCGCACCGGCCCTGATCGCCAGAGAGGCGTCCCAGATCGCCGTCGAGCCGCTCGAGCAGGCATTCTCCACGTTCGTGATCGGGATGCCGGAGAGGCCTCCCTCGCCGAGGGCCCGCTGTCCCATCGCCATTCCCTGGAACACGCTGCCGACCCAGGCCGCCTCGATGTCCTTCAGGGCGACGCCGGCGTCGTCGAGCGCCTCGAGCATGGCGGCGGCCCCGAGCTCGGCCGCCGTCGTGTCGGGGTGCTTGCCGAAGGGCGTCATGCCCGCTCCGATCACGAACACCTCATCCATTGCCGTCACTCCTCTCTGTCCCTGCCGTCGCGATCATCACAGCCTGCGGTCCCTCCTCCGGCTCACCCTCGACGAGGCGCGGGCCCCGACCGAGCACGATCTCGACGCTTTCGCCGATCCGCGGCACCTCCTCGCCGGCATAGGGCAGCATCACCCGCACCTGCTCGGCGAAGTCGACGTAGACGAGGTCGTAGGGCGTGGCGAACTCGGGCGTGGACTGGTGCACCTGGGTGAAGGTGTAGATCGTCCCTCTCGGTGCCAGCAGCATCTCGTCAAGCCCGCGGTGGCCACAGCCGTCGCAGACGAGTCGTGCCGGGCAGAACACCGCCCCGCACTCGGGGCACCTCCCCGCCCGGAGGCGGACGAGGCCGTCCTCCAGCTCGTAGGGACGCTTTGTCACAGTTGCTTCGTCCAGGCCCACCATGTCGTTGTCTCTCCTCTTTCTCGTTCTCTCGCTCTGTCGCCGGACTTCGTGCGACGACGACCGCCGCCCTAGGAGGCGCCGAGGCTCCTCCCGCCGCAGACGTACAGCAGCTGGCCGGTCACGTACCAGGACTCCTCAGCGGCGAAGAACGCCGCCGCTGACGCGATCTCCTCGGGGCCGCCGATGCGCCCGACGGGGATGGTGTTGATCAGCCGCTCCTGCACCTCCGCGCCAAGGCCCCGGAACAGCGGGGTGTCGACCAGCGCCGGTGCGATCGCGTTGGCGGTGATCTGGTACTTGGCGAACTCGAGGGCGCAGGTCCTCGTGAACGACACCACGCCGCCCTTGGAGGCGCTGTAGTTGGCCTGTCCCGGACCGCCGAGCCACGCCCGCGAGGCGATGTTGACGATCCGACCGTACTTCTTCTCCATCATGTGGCCAACGGCTGCCTTGGTGCAGAGGAACTGGGAGCGCAGGTTCACGTTCATCACGAGGTCCCAGTCCTCCTCGGACATCTTGACGAGCCACTTGTCACGAGCGACGCCTGCGTTGTTGACGAGGATGTCGAGCGAGCCGAACTCCGACAGCGCCTGGTCGACCAACGCCCTCGCGCCGTCGGCGGTCGAGACGTCGCTCGCCACGTAGGCCACCTGTCCACCTTCGGCCGAGAGCTCGCTCGCCGCCGTCTTCACCCGTGCCTCGTCAACGTCGTTGAGGACCACCTTGGCCCCATCGGCGGCGAAACGGCGGGCGATCCCAAGGCCGATCCCCTGGCCGCTCCCGGTCACCACTGCCACGCGTCCGCCAACACCCATCTCTCACCTCTCTCTTTCTCCGGGAGTCGTCCCGGACCGTCGGTCACCGACCCGTGAAGTTCGGCTCCCTCTTCTCCACGAAGGCCCGCATCCCTTCTTCTCGGTCCTTCGTGCCGCGAAGGAACGCGTGGCACTGGCTCTCGAAATCGAGACCGCTCTGCATGTCGGTGCTGAGTGCGACGTGCACCGACCGCTTGATGCAGGCGATCGACAGGGGTGCCCGAGACGCGATGAGCTCGGCCAACCGGCCCGCCTCCTCGAGGAGCGTGCCCTCGGGCACGACCCGGTTGACGAGCCCGATGCCAAGGGCGGTGTCGGCGTCGATCCGCTCGCCGGTGAACATGAGCTCCATCGCCCTGCCCGGCCCGATCAGCCGGGTGAGGCGCTGGGTCCCCCCCGCGCCGGGCATGCTCCCGACCTTCGCCTCGGGCAGGCCCAAGCGCGCCGTCGTGTCGGCCACGCGCAGGTCGCATGCCAGCGCCAGCTCGAGGCCGCCACCGAGCACGTAGCCGGCGAGAGCGGCGATGACGGGCTTGTCCATCCGCTCGATCGCGCCGAACAGACCGCGGATCAGGGCTCCGAGCGGGTCGCGCCCGCCTCCCCCCTCGTACTCGGCGACCCGGCCCTTCACGTCGGCTCCGACGGAGAAGGCGCGCGGCTGGCCGGCCAGCACGACCGTCCGGCACGTGTCGTCCTCGTCCAGCTCTGCAAGGCGGCTTCGCAGGTCCGTCAACATCTCGGGTGTGAGAGCGTTGAGGGCCGACTCCCGGTTGATCGTCACCCGGGCGACGTTTCCGAACCGCTCGAGACCGATCAGCTCCTCCATGTTGACCTCCTTGTCACTCGGTACCGCCCCCACAGCCGCCAACCCCCGCACGGGCCCCTCGTCCCCCCACCGCTAGGACCCCGCCACCGTGACGGTCTCGCCGGCGCGCTGGCGCTGCACGACCGCGCCCGACGCCAGCAGCTCCTCGATCCTTGCGTCGTCGAAGCCGAGGTCTCGAAGGATCTCGGTCGAGTGCTCACCGACGAGCGGAGCGGCGCGCTCGGGGCGGGCCGAGGTCTCCGACAACCGGGCCGCCGTGGCGATTCCTGGCACCGCTCCGAGCTCGGGATGGACGAGACGGGGGAAGCGCTCCTCCACCATCACCGAGGCCTCGGCCGAGAGGGCGCGGTAGTCGTTGATCGGCGCGCACAGCACGTCGACGGCCTCGAGCGCCACCAGCCACTCCGCCGTCGTCCGACGGCGGAACCTCTCTGCCAGCTCGGCCCGCATCGCCGTTCGGTTCTCCACCCGGGCGGCACCTGTCCGGAAGCGAGGGTCCTCGCCGAGCTCGGTGCAGTCGAGCACCTCGAGCAGGGACCTCCAGCGGTCCGGCCAGTAGGCGGCCACCATGACGTGGCCGTCGGCGGTCGGGAACGCCTCGTTGGGGGCGGAGTAGGGAGCGGCGCTCCCGTGGCGCCCGGGCGAGGTGCCGCTCGCGAGGAACATCGACAGCGGGACGGTCTGGAACATGAGCATGGCGTCGAGGAGCGACACGTCGACCCGCTGGCCACGCCCCGCCCGGGCTCGGGCGAGCAGTGCGAGCAGGACCCCCTGCACCGCAGCCATGGCACCCATCGTGTCGGCGGCGGGCACGCCGACCTTGACCGGGTCACCCTCGGGCTCTCCGGTCACCGACATGATCCCGCTCATGGCCTGGACGATGCCGTCGACGCCTGGCTTGTCCCGCCACGGCCCGTCTTGGCCGAAGGCCGAGATCGAGCAGTAGACGAGCCCCGGGTCGTCGGCCGAGAGGCTGGCGTAACCGAGCCCCAGGCGCTCGAGCACACCCGGGCGGAAGCTCTCGAGCAGCACGTCGCAGCGCCGGGCGAGGGCCCGCGCGACGGCGACGCCGTCCGGATGCTTGAGGTCGACGGCGATCGACCGCTTGTTGCGGTTCATCCCGAAGTAGGCGGCCGCGTCGTCCCCGACGAAGGGGGGGCCGAGCTTTCGACCCCACTCGCCGCCGGGAGGGTCGATCTTCACGACCTCGGCCCCGTGGTCGCCGAGGATCATGCCGGCGATCGGTCCTGCCGCCCCCTGAGAGAGGTCGAGCACGCGGACCCCATCAAGCACGCGCGGTCCTTGCACGGCCGTTCACCTCCCCGCTGACACCGCCGCCGGCAGCAGGTCGTCCATCATCGACCAGCCGCGCCGGAAGGCGACCACGTTCAGCTGACTGAAGGCGCTCGGCGACCGCTTGGCGACGGCCGACTCGATGATCTCGCTGCCAAAGCGCCCCATCAGCCGGCCGAGGGCACCGACCGCCACCATGTTCGCCACGACCTTGGCCCGCAGCTCATCCCGGGCGACTGCCTCGAAGGGCAGGGCGAGCACGCCGGGCGCGTCGGGCGCGACGGCGACGAGGTCGCGGTCGACGACGGCCGTCGTGGAGCCGGACTCGAGGGAGGCCGACACGGCCGGAACGCCGGTGGCGAACTTCCGCCAAGCCTTGTCGTGCAAGGCGAGGAGGATCGACGGCACACCGCACTGCGGGTTGGCGATGACCTCGTCGGATATGGCGACGTCCGCACGGCTCGCCCCGCCGCGCGCCTCGGGGCCGTACTCCTGGGTGAGGGCGACCTCGCAGCCCGCAGCGAGCCCGGCCTCGGCGAGCACCACGGCCGCGAGAGCAAGGCCCTGACCGCCCGAGCCGGCGCAGCGCACGTCGAGGCGCCAGCTCATGAGCCTGCCCCCGAGAGCTTCATCGACTCCTCGAGAGTGGGGCGGCTGCTCTCGTGCAGCACGCCCATCTCGAGCACGGGGCGCACCGGCGTCGACCGCACCTCCTTGAGGGTCGACCGCCCGGCGAGGTCGGCGTCGATCGCCGGCTCCACCCTGGCCTGGCTGAACAGCAGGTCGGCACCGTTGCCGAGCCGGTTAGTCCGCCCGAAGTACTCGGTGCAGTCGGTCATCACCTCGACAAAGGAGAAGCCTTTGTGGTCGAGCGCCCGCAGGAAGAGATCCTCGAACTCGCGGGTGCGGTAGCTCTGGGCACGGGCCACGTAGGTGGCACCGGCGGCCTCGACGAGGCGGGCGGCGTCGAAGGGAGACTCGGCGTTGCCCTGGGGCGAGGTCGAGGTGTAGGCGCCCGGGATCGTGGTCGGGGCGAGCTGGCCACCGGTCATACCGTAGATCTCGTTGTTGAACAGCACGCAGGTGAGGTCGACGTTGCGCCTGGCGGCATGGATCAGGTGATTGCCGCCGATGGACAGGCCGTCACCGTCGCCCGTCACGACCACGACTTTGAGCTCTGGGCGGGCGAGCTTGAGCCCGGTGGCAAAGGTGAGCGGTCGGCCGTGGGTGGTGTGCAGGGTGCAGGCGTCGATGTAGCCGACGACGCGGCTCGAGCAGCCGATACCGGCCACGAAAGCGACGTCGTCGAGCTGCTCGTAGCGGCTCGCGAGTGCCCGCAGCATCGCCTCGAAGACGATGCCGTGCCCGCAGCCGGGGCAGAGCATGTGCGGCATCATCCCGTGGCGGAGGAGCCGCTTCTCGGCACTCGGCGGCGGCTCGGGAAGGGTCGTCCCGCCAGCGGTGGCCGGGCTCTCGCCCCGAGGAGGCGGCCCTTTCGTAGGCGTCTTCTTCAGGCTCTCGAGCGTCACGAGACTGCCACCCCCTCTCTCGCCAAGCGGCGCACGTGCCCGGCGAGCTCTTCGGCGGTGATGACGCTCCCGCCGGCCTTCAAGTAGGGCGCGAGGACCGTCTTGCCGCCCGCGAGACGCTCGACCTCGAGGGCCCACTGTCCCCGGTTCATCTCCGCCACCACGACGAGCTCGGCGGAACTGCTCACCTCGGTGAGGGCGGGGGCCGGGAGCGGCCAGAGCAAGCGCGTGCGCAGCAGCCCGGCGCGGATGCCCTCTCGGCGAAGGAGGTCGACCGCCGCCCGCGCGGTCCGGGCGACGATGCCGTAGGCGACGAGCACGACGCTCGCGTCCTCGAGGCGGTAGCGCTCCGGTGGCACGGCCGCCACGGCGGGCTCGACCTTGCGTTCGAGCCGTTCGAGCAACTCGGCCACCTTGACGTGGTCCGAGGTCGGATAGCCGCGCTCGTCGTGCATGAGGCCCGTCACGTGGAAGCGGTAGCCGCGTCCGAAGTCTGGGAGCATCGCCACCCCGTTCTCGTCCGGCTCATAGGGCAGGAAGGTGGGCGAGAAGGCCGCGCGCGGCGCCGTGCGGCGTCCGAGCTCCTCGGGGGTCGGCTCGTGCAGCACGACACCCTCGCGCATGTGGCCGATCACCTCGTCGTAGAGGACGGCGACCGGCGTGCGCAGCGTCTCGGCGAGCCGGAACGCCTCGATCGTGAGGCTGTAGACCTCCTGCACGTTGCCCGGCGCGAGGGCGATCGTCGCCCGGTCGCCGTGCGAGCCCCAGCGCGCCTGCATGACGTCGCCCTGGGCCGGAGAGGTGGGCAGTCCCGTGCTCGGGCCGCCACGCATGACGTCGACGACGACACAGGGGATCTCGGCGAGCGAGGCGTAGCCGAGGTGCTCCTGCATGAGCGTGAAGCCTGGACCGGAGGTCGCCGTCATGGCACGCCTGCCGCCGAGCGACGCACCGAGGACGGCGCCCATCGAGGCGATCTCGTCCTCCATCTGGATGAAGACCGAGCCCCGCGGGGGAAGCTCGCGCGCGAGCAGCTCGGCGATCTCCGAGGAGGGCGAGATCGGATAGCCGGCGAAGAAGGTGCACCCGGCCGCCAGGGCGCCACGGGCACAGGCCTCGTTGCCCTGGATGAGCTGTTGCGACATGTTCTCCTCTCGTCTCACGAGGACCGCCCCCCGGCCCCACCGTCGCGGACGAGACCGACGTCGATGGCGAGATCGGGGCAGAGCCATGCGCATAGCCCGCAACCGGTGCAGCGCTGCGGGTGGGCGAAGACGGCGACGTCGAACTTGTCGAGGACGAGGCACTTCTCCGGGCAGACGGCGACGCAGATGTCGCAGCCCTTGCACCAGCTGCGCTCGATGTGGACGGCAGGGACGAGACGCTCGACGGCACCCTCGGGGGCGGTGGCGATGCCTCCCGCCTCGGCGCGCGAGGACCGGCTTTCGTGAGCGGCGCTGCCGTTCGGTGAGACCCCGGCTACCACGCCCGACTCGCCGGCGGCGACCCGGGCGCCTGACGCCCGTCCCCGCTCGAAGGCGGTGAGGTTGGCGGTGAGCGCCTTCGGCGGCACCCAGGTGCCGATCGCCGACTGCCACGCCTCGCTCGGGAAGGGCAGCAGCGTCGACAGGGCCCCGAGGAGCACGGTCTGGGCGACGACTGGCGCGCCGACCGCCGCGTCACCGGCGACGGCGAAGGTGTCCACCGCCACGACCCCGGGGGGCACGTCGCCGAGCCCCGGGTAGGCGAGAGCGCGCTCACGGTGGTCGAGCATGGCTGCCGGCGGGATCCGCTGCTCCGTGCTGACGAGGGCAACTCCGTCCGGCTTCAGGTAGGAGAGGGCCCGCAGCCCCTCCTCCCACTCGAAGGCCACGATCCAGTCGGCCGAGCCCGGCTCGAGCATCACCGAGTGCACCTCTGGTCCAAAGCGCACGTGGCTCACGACCGTCCCTCCGCGCTGGGACATGCCGTGGACCTCCGACTTCTTCACGTCGTAGCCGGCGTCGAGCAGCACCTGGGAGATGAGGTTGCTCGCCAGGATGACGCCCTGGCCTCCGACGCCGGCGACGACGAGGTTCCCCGACACGGGCGGTGCTTGCAGCTCGCTCGGCGCCGCGGCGGCGACCTGGGCGGCGGTCACGGTGCCACCGCTGCCGTCGCCGCGACCGGCACGGCGCTCGCCGACACCTCACGGATGGACACGATCGCCCGTGACGGGCAGAGCTGGGCGCAGATGGTGCAGCCCGAACAGCTGGCTTGGTCGATCGTCACCCGCGGCGGGGTGGAGCCCGCCTCGAGGTCCCAGGAGATGGCCGGGCAGCCGAGCTTCATGCACGCCTGGCAGCCGTCGCAGCGCTCGGCGATGACGGTGTAGGTCGGGCCGCGGCTCTTCACGGGAGCCTCCACGCAGGCCCTGCTCGTCACCACCACGGAGACGCCCGGATGGGCGGTCGCCCCTCGCAGCGCCCGGCGCGTCGCCGCCACGTCGTAGGGGTCGACCACCGTCACCGAGGTGATCCCGGCGGCCCGGCAGACCTCGGCGATGTCGGCCGCCCGCGCCGGGCGGCCCCGGATGTCGCTCGCGATGCCCGGATGGGGCTGCCCACCGGTCATCGCCGTCGTCCCGTTGTCGAGGATGATGACGGTGATGTTCGCCTGCCGGTGGACGGCGTCGAGCAGCGCCGGGATGCCGCCGTGGAAGAAGGTGGAGTCGCCGATGGTCGCCACGACCGGCTGATTCGAGCGTCCCGCGAGGGCGAGCCCGGTGGCCATGCCGATGCTGGAGCCCATCGCCAGGCAGGTGTCCATCGAGGTGATCGGTGGCCCTGCCGCCAGGGTGTAGCAGCCGATGTCCCCG
Organism: Actinomycetes bacterium; assembly: GCA_021838945.1. Lineage (GTDB taxonomy): Bacteria > Actinomycetota > Acidimicrobiia > Acidimicrobiales > Bog-793 > JAKCCH01. Next base: position 6,020 of record JAKCCH010000058.1, on the reverse strand, counting down.
GCCACGATGGCATCGAGCTCGCCGAGGGCGAGGTACGGCGTCGAGTGGGGGCAGCCGGGGCAGAGCACCGGCGGACGCGGCCCGACGGCCGGGGTGTCCGGGCGCTCGGACGGCCCGGCGCCAGGATCGAGCACGCCGGCGGCGACGAAGCTCTTGCGCACCGTGGCGGCGGACAGCTCCCCGGCGCGGGGGACCCACTCCTTGCCCTCCACCGGGATACCCAGCCTGCGGATCTCCTCCTCGATGTAGGGCTCGAGCTCCTCGACCACGAGCAGCCGCTCCACCTTTGCGGCGAAGCGCCGGATGGCTTCGACCGGGAGCGGGAACTCGATTCCGAGCTTGAGGGTGCTCGCGTCGGGCAGCACCTCGCGGACGTGGTGGTAGGAGATCCCCGCCGTCACCACGCCGACGTCGCGCGAGCGCAGCTCCTCGACCGTGAAGGGATGCTCCTCGACCCAGGCCTGCAGCTGCTCGAGGCGCTCGAGGTGGACGAGGTGACGCTGGCGGGCGTAGGCGGGCAGCATGACGTACTTCGACGGGTTGCGCGTGAACGAGCGTCCGGCCGTGTCCGCCTTCCTCCCTCCCGCCGCCACCTTGGAGCGGGCATGTGAGGTGCGAGTCGTCATGCGCACGAGGCAGGGGAGGTCGAAGCGCTCGCTCGTCTCGAAGGCTGCCTGGACGAAGTCGTAGGCCTCCTGGCTGTCGGCCGGCTCGAAGATCGGGATGCCAGCGAAACGGCCGAGGTAGCGGTTGTCCTGCTCGTTCTGTGAGCTGTGCATGCCGGGGTCGTCGGCGTTCATCAGCACGAGACCACCGTTCACCCCGATGAACGCGCTCGTCATCAGGCTGTCCATGGCCACGTTCAGGCCGACGTGCTTCATCGTCACGAGCACCCGCGCCCCGGCGAGCGCCGCCCCGATGGCGACGTCGAGGGCGACCTTCTCGTTCGTCGACCAGTCGACGTCAACCTCGCCCGCTTCTGAGATGCGGGCGAGGTGCTCGAGCACCTCGGTGCTCGGGGTCCCCGGATAGCCGGTCGCGACCGTGGCACCGGCGTGGTAGGCGGCGAGGGCCACGGCCTCGTTGCCGGAGAGCAGCGCCAGCGTCGTCGTCGGGGCTGCCTGGACGGACTTCTTCGGACGGTGCCCCCCGGCGCCTTCGGAGATCCGGGCGACCTCGTCGTCGGCGAGGACACGGGAGCGGCTCTTGGCCGCCGCCAGGATGGCGTCCACACGACTCGGCGTGGGCTCCAAGTGGTGCTCGCGCAGCCAGTAGACGACGTTCGACTTCCCGCTCATCGGCCCGATGGAGATCTCCTGGCTCCTCCCGACAAGCGATGCCGGCACCGCGCTGTAGACGCGGTCCGCCAGCCAGGAGTCGCCCTTGGCGTAGGCCTTGGCGACGGCGGCCGCGTGGACGCCCGTGCTCGTGGCGAAGGCGTCTCGACCGATCACCGGGTAGTTGCGCGGGATAGGGACGCCCGTCATCCTGCTGGCGCTGTGGCAGTAGGCGGGCAGGTCCAGCAGGTCGATGTTCTTCCATCCGAGAAGGGCGATGTTGACGAGCACGAGGTCGAGCGCGGTGTTGCCGACGCGCTCGCCGATGCCGAGAGCGCAGCCGTGGACGCGCCTCGCTCCGGCCGAGAGGGCGGCGAGCGCGTTTATGACGTCGAGCCCGCGGTCGCGGTGACCGTGCCAGTCGATGGCGGCGTCGGCGAAGCCGTGCGAGGCGAGCTCGCCGGCGACGAACTGGACGATCTGCTGAACCCCCGACGGCGCCGCGTGGCCGACGGTGTCCGAGATGCAAAAGCGGGTGGCACCCGCCTCGGCGGCGGCGAGGTACATCGTGGCGATGTCCTCGCGGCGCGCCCGGGTGGTGTCCTCGGTGACGAACATCACCTCGAGACCGGCGCGGACGGCGTAGGAGACGGCCTGCTCGATCGTCTTCGCAAGGGTCGACACGTCCCAGTCCTCGACCAGCTGGCGGATCGGGCTCGACCCGATGAACAGGGCGGCGTCGATCGGGACGCCCGAGCGCTGCTGCGCCTCGGCGATGGGGTCGATGTCGTTGACGTGAGTCCGTCCGGCGCAGTTGGCCCGCAGAGGGAGCCGCTCGTCGGCGATCGTCCGGGCGAGCCCGACGACGTCACGCAAGGCCGCCTCGCTCGCTCCGGCATAGCCGATGTCGGCCGCATCGATGCCGACTCGGGGCAGATGGCGGAGGAACTCCTGCTTCTCGGTGAGGGACGGCTGGCGCACCGATGGGCACTGGAGCCCGTCGCGCAGCGTCTCGTCATTGAGCTCGATGACCGTCGCCGGCTCGAGCAGGCACAGGCGCGGGGCGATCTCGTTCCAGTCGTAGATGAGGTCGGTCGGCTCCCCGCCGGCGCCCTCCGCCGCGGGTGGCGTCGTCTGGGACCTCGCCGTCCGTTTCGCTCCGTTCGTCCGCTGCTCGCTCCGTCCCACAGGACTCCCTCCCGCTCTCTGCCACCTACGGGCGGCCCGTGGGGCCCGAGTCCCCGCGTGCACGCCCCCTCCTGCCCGCTACCGCCTCCGGCGGGCTTGGCAAAAGTGCGTCCAGTGCGCACCCTGCACCGGGATCACCCCGTTTATGTCAGGCACATCGCTCTACGTATTGTGAAGCACTCTACGTAGTAGCCAGCGTACGTTAGACTGTCCGGTCGGTCAAGCTCTTTTCCGGGAGGCGCGATGCCCCGGTGGCGGGAGGCGGAGGACGCCCGGTCGGTGGCCCGGCAGGGCGGCGACGAGGCGGCAGGACAGTCCGAGACCGCCCGCTCCTCGGAGCCGGAGCGGAAGAAGGCAGCACGGGACCATTGGGCGGATCTGCACGCCGAGGTCGTCGGGAGCCGTCTCTGCAGCGGCTGCGGCGCCTGCGTGGTCACCTGCCCGCGAAGGTGCTCGGCTATCGCGACACCTCCCCCGTTCCAGGGGGTCCCACCACGGCCGCCTCGCCTCGGGTCCGGTGGCGGGCAGCCGTGCGCGCGCCGCGGGCGACTGCCGGATCGAGATTCCTCTCTGCGAGGCTCGCCCCCTCGCACGCCTCCGGTGCGCGTCGTGCTCGGGCTTCAGCGCCGAGGCCGGACCTGTCCGCCGCGGGCCTCGGGCTCGACGGGTGGACCGTCGACCTCGTCCGCTCACCGCTCGCCCGGGCCTGGATCGACCTCATGCTCGCCGAAGGGCTGCTCGAGTCACGCGACCTCGGCCAGTTCCCACAGGCGGAGCGGCTGATGCAGCGCCTCGCCGAGGTACAGCGCGAACGGCCCGGCACCCATGGACTGCTGAAGCCGGCAGAGGCAGGATGATCGCCATGGAACCACAGGTTCTGTCCATCGTCGTCGGCTTCATCCGTAGCCCGGAGGGGAGGGCCGCCCTGGAGCATGCCGAAAAGGAGGCGCGCCTTCGCCCGGCGCGGCTCGTCATCGTCCACTCGAGCCGAGGAGGCGGCGGGGAGCGACCCGAAGACGCACTGGCCGACAGAGAGGAGCTCGAACGGGTGGGCGAGCGACTGGCGGCGGCGGGTGTCGCCCACGAGGTTCGCGAGCTCGCACGGGGCGGCAGTCCCGCCGCCGACCTCGTCGACGTGGCGAACGAGGTCGGCGCCGCCATGATCGTGATCGGGCTCCGCCGCCGGTCCAGGGTGGGCAAGCTCATCCTCGGTAGCAACGCCCAGGACATCCTGCTCGGCGCCGACTGCCCCGTGCTGGCCGTCAAACCGGCCGACTGAGCGGGAGCCGCCCGGCGACCGACGGCGCAGGCGTCGACCGGTGAGCCGGCCTCGCGCTCAGGCTCGCCCGGTCGGCACGGGCAGGCACCCGGCGGCCTCAACGATCGCCTGCTCGATCGCCCTGCGGGTCATCTGCTTGCGCCAGACGTAGTGCAGGTCGGCGTTGTCGAGCGGCTTGGCGACCTTGGCCGCATCGGTCGCCACCTCCGCCAGCAGGCCGTCCGCCCCGGCCAGCACCTCGGCGGTCAGCTCGCGGCCAAGGAGCGGGGCAGCGGCGGCGCTCACGTCGAAGGGCCGCGACCCGACGGCGGTGAGCACGATCCGGCAGTCCTCGACGAGCGGTCCGTTCCGCCGGAGCGCCACGGCCACCCCGGCGAGGGGGAAGTCGATCGTCTGGCGCCGCCTCACCTTGACGTACGACGAGCACCACCTCCCCGGAGCCGGAAGGCGCACGCTCTCGACGACCTCGTCCGCCGACTTCGCGAGGTAGTACTGCCCGTCGTCGCGGTAGAGCTCGTCCACCTGCACCTCCCGCCGCCGCCCGGCCGGACCGGCGAGCACGACCGACGCACCGAGCGCGATGGCGGCGGGAGCGGTGTCGGACGAGGCGATCGCCCTGCAGTGCTTGCTGGCCGGCGCTACCCGGCAGATGTCGCCGTCCTTCTTCATGCAGAAGCCGCATGCCTGTCGCCACTCGAAGCTCATGTCGTAGTAGTTGCAGCGCGTGTCGACGCAGAGGTTTCCCCCGATCGTGCCGACGTTGCGCAGGGCGGGGGACGAGACGAGGGCGGCGGCTCGCGCATAGGCGGGGTAGGCGGCCGCCAGGCGACGGTCCGCGCTCACCTCGGCGAGCGTCACCCCGGCCCCGATCAGGAACCCGCCCTCCTCGGTCTCGGTGACGGCGCGCAGCTCGGCGAGGTGCCCGAGGCCGATGAGCACCTCCGGCTCCATCTGGCCGCGCTTCATCTTCGGGACGAGGTCGGTCCCGCCGGCGACGAGCATCGCCCGCTCCCCGTGCCGGGAGAGCAGCTCGGCCGCCTCCTCGACGGAGCCCGGACGGAGATAGCTACAGGGCGGCAGTCGCAGCATCGGGCGGAACAACCTTCACGAGCGGCGGGTAGGGGACTTGAGGGAAGCTCTTCGGACCGTAGCGGGGCTCCTTGCCCTTGGCGCGGGCGTCGAGAGCCCGCACGACCTTGTCCGGCGTGACCGGAACCTCGTCGACCCAGACGCCGAGCGCCTCGTGGACGGCTGAGACGACCGCCGGGATGACCGGGAGGAGCGGACCCTGGCCGACCTCCTTCGCGCCATAGGGTCCCTCGGGATCGATCGTCTCCACGAGGATGGTCTCCACCTCCGGCATCTCGAGGAAGGTGAGCGACTTGTAGTCGAGCATGCTCGGCTGGCGGAGCAGACCGTCGCGGTAGGCCTGCGTCTCCATGAGCACCTCGCCGAGGCCCATGTAGACGCCTCCTTCCACCTGGCCGCGCACGGCGAGCTCGTTGATCGAGCGTCCGATGTCGTGGCCCAGCCAGACCTTGTTGACCCGGATCTCGCCGCTGCGCCCGTCTGCGTCCAGGTCGACGACGGCGGCCGAGTAGCTGTAGGCAGGGCTCGGTCCCACGCCGGCGCCCTTGTAGCGACCGCCGATCCCCTGCGGGGGCGTGTAGCTGCCGCGCGTCGAGAGCGCCCCGAAGCGTGCCTCGGCGAGCGCAGCCGCCTCCTCGAAGGCGACCGGGCCGATCCTCCCGTCGGCCACCGCCACCTCGTCGGGAGTGCAACCCTTCTCCTCGGCGACGGCCCGGACAAGCAGCTCCCGCATCTTGACGGCAGCCTCGCGGGCGGCGTTGCCGGCCATGAAGGTGACCCGCGACGAGTACGAACCGAGGTCGACGGGGGTGAGCCCGGTGTCGCCGGTCACGAGGCGGACGTCGCCCGGCGAGAGACCGAGCTCCTCGGCGGCGATCGTCGCCAGCACGGTGTCCGAGCCCTGCCCGATGTCGGTGGCACCGCTCAGCAGGGTCACCCCGCCCCGGCCGACGTTGATGATGCACTCGCTGTGCGGCATCGTGTTCCAGTAGATGGGCAGACCCGCACCGCACATGTAGCTCGACACGGCGAAGCCCATCCCGTGGCCGGGGCGCTTCACCCGCTGCTCGTAGCCCGAGGCGGCGAGCACGCGATCGGTGACCTCGGCGAGGCCGCACGAGGTGATCCGCAGCCAGTTGACGGTCCGAGTGAAGGGCCGCACGTAGTTCCGGCGCCGGAGCTCCACG
>JAKCCH010000057.1 GCA_021838945.1 Actinomycetes bacterium | reverse complement strand
CGGGAGGCTCGCCCGGCGGTCCGTCAGGCGGCTCGTCGGGCGGCTCCCCGGGCTCGCCTGAGTCCTCGAGGGGCGCTCTCGGCTCCCCGGCCCTCGTGTCTGACCAGTCCCAGCTCCCGTCTTGCCTCCGGGCGAGGCGCCAGTGCTTGTGGGTCTTCAGGTAGTGGTGGCGGTGACAGAGCATCGCCAGGTTGGCGAGCTCGGCCGGCCCTCCCTCCTCGACGGGGACGACGTGGTCGCGCTCGAGGCCGTAGTCGATGCCGCAGCCCGGCACGACGCAGTAGCGGTCGCGTGCGCGAACGGCGGTGTCGAGGTGGGCCGGGATGAAGTGGCCGAAGTGGGTGACCGAGGCGATGTCGACGCCGTTCGTGACCACGAGCTTGCCACGGGCGCTCCCGAAGAGGTACTCGAGGGTGGCGAGGGGGACCGGGCCGACGCCGGCGACCTCGCAGAGCTCGCCCGGCTCGAGCGAGCGCCGCCGCAGCGCCTCGGCGCTCACGTGGAGGACGATCTCGGCAGGCGGGACCCGGCTGTTCGTGCGGGCTTGGCCGGGGTCGCTTCGCGCGAGGGAGCTCGCCCCGTCCTGGACGAGGCGGACGAGGGCGTCGGCGAGGTGGGCCTCGTGTGTCTCGCGTCGTCCCTCGCGGCGTGCCTCCTGTGAGACGAGGCGGGCCTCGTGCTCGAGGGCCGCTCGTACGAGGGCACCCTCGAGTAGCGGGAGCTCTCCTCGCAGGTAGATCGCACCCTCTGTCGTCCTCCCGAGGCGCAGGTGGCGCCTCGAGCGGAGCCGCGCCTCGCGCCTGAGGGCCTCCTCCTCGCTCGTGGCGGCGGAAAGGACCGAGGAGGCGGAGTTGCGCAGCTCGGCAAAAGAGCCGGACCCGGCCCGCTCGATGAGCCCGCTCGCCGAGGCCGGGTCCGCCTCGACCGCAGGGAGGATCACCTCGGCCTGGGTGGGCGAGATCCTCCCCTGGCGGAGCGCCTCTTCGAGATCGGGCTGGCGGGCGACCCGCCGGGCGGTCTCGAGGTCCCGCCGTGACTTGCCCGCCGGCTCGCCGAGCGAGCTCGAGAGCACCTGGGTGGCGTCGGTCTCACCCTGCCGGCTCCGGTTCCCCGGCTCGTTCGCACGCCCTGCCATGAGCAGCTTGGCACTCGCGCACAGCTTCTCTGCCTCGGCGAGCTCACGCATCACGACCGGCACGTCGCCCGAGGGGTACGAAAAGGGCTCGAGCTCGCTCACGAAGGACCGAAGGGCGGCAAGGATCGGGCCGAATCCTCTGCCAGCTCCCGGTCCCTCGGTCCTGCACATGTCGTGGAGGGTACGCGAGGGGTGTGTCAGGGCGCCTCACCTGGGCCTGTACCGTCCGCCGGGCCCCGAGCGTGGGATCATGGGTCATGGCCGTGTACGAGGAGTGCCGCCACTACATCCGTCAGACCGTGCGCGGCTCCGAGCGACTCGAGCGCTGCCGTCTCGGCGCGAACTCGACCCTGCCCTTCGCTTGTCCGGACGGGTGCGTCTTCTTCGAGGCGCGGCGGACCTCGTCGGCGGGCTGGCAGGTTCGTGCTCGCCCGACGGACGGCCGTTCCGGCAGGCCGGACGCCTGACGAGGGCATCAGGCCGGGTCGAGGGGCACGCGGAGCAGGGGTTCCGGCGCCAGACGCGACGGAGCCCCCGGCCTGACCTCCGGGGGCCCGTCCGTCCGTGCGGGGGAAGTCAGCGGCGGGCTGGACGACGGCCCGCAACCGGAGGGGAGGCAGTTGTGGTCGGCGTCCTCATCGATCGCCGTGCCCAAGGCTGATCAGAGTCCGCCAAGGGTTCCCGTCACCTCGTCGACGGTGCCGGAGAGACCACTCAGCGCCTTCTTCTGGGTGGTCGTCACACCTGGAACCGATGGGAGAGTCGACGTGGTCGGCAGGCTCGCCGGAAGCTTGGCTGAAGTCGGCGTGCGTCCACATACCGACAGGCCTGCCGACCCTGCTTTGACCGTCACGCTGCCGCCACCGCCGGAGACGCTGGCCGTCACTCCGGACCCGGACGAGGTCCCTGAGGTAGGCGCTGAGACACAGGTCGACTTCGTCTTCGAGGTGGGGCTCGTCATCGATGGCAACGAGGCCGCCGGGGTCTTCTTGTCCGACGTCGCGGCGTTGACGAGCTTGCCGACGCTGCTGTGCGAGTGGGAGGCGGCTGTCGAGCGCGACCCGCGGCTGCCGACCCGCTCGCTCCGGTAGCGCATCTGCATGGCCCGGGCCAGGCGGTCCCCGAACGAGGACAGGCCGTAGTTCTCGCACGAGATGGCGGTGTCGGCTGCCGTCGCGGTGTTGCGCCAGGACGTGCACAGCGCGCCCGTGTTGCCCGGCGACTGCAGCGTTCCGCTCGCAAGGCTGTCGGAGCTCCCTCCCGGTCCGCTCAACGCTCCGGGATACGCCGAGAAGGCGAAGGCACCGAGCAGCGCTCCGCCCACGGCGCAGGCGAGCGTGCTCGAGCCGACGACCCACGCCTTGCGGTTGCGGCGCCCTGCCGTGGCCGTCTCGGCGGGGCGGGCGGACCCCTCGGGCGGGCGCCTCGCACCGTCTTGATCCGGCGTCTCGGCCGCGGCGGGTGCTGCTGCCTCAGTCACCGGAACATCCGTCCTGTGTTGCATCTCCGGGCCCTCCTCGGTGGTTCGTGGTACTCAGCAAAACGAACCGGCCGCATCGAACTTGCGCAACCCGCAAGAGAAACCCGCGAACGATGGATCTCCCCGATCGGCGCCGTCCCCACTCACGGCAAGAAACGCCATCCCGACACCTCCAGCTCCCCGCCGCGGATCGTGCAGGTCACGACGAGCCGCCCGTCCAGCACGGTGCCCGCCGCAGAGGTCAGCGCGACCGTCGCCGCCAGCATCGCTCCCGTCGCCCTCGGGCCGCTGGCCTCGACCGCTACCGACAGACGGGTCAGGTAGGACGAGACGCGCGCGTCCCTCAGCGCAGCCGGGAATGCCACGCCCGGCGCGAGGTCTGCGAACCAATCGACCCTTCCCTGGGCTACCGCATGGAGAGTGCCGTAATAGGCGGTGAGCGCTGCTTGTTCCACGTCGAGCGGCGCAGGCGACTGCACGAACGCGCTCGACGGACGACCGGTGACCTGCATGGTGCCGAGGAGCGTCGGGTTCGCGTCGAGCGTCAGGCCCTGGGCGGCGAGCGCCGGCGGGGCCGGCACGCCGATCGGGGCGTCCGGAGAGCTCTCGCCTGAGCGGTGCTCTGCTCGAAGCACCCCGGCCGTGTGCGAGCTCGTGGGGCGACTGGAGATCTCGACGGCGGAGACGAGCTCGCGGTCCGGCGTCCACCAGAGCGCATCGTTGGGCCAGCAGGTGTCGAGGACGAGCGTCGGCGTGGCGGTATCGGTGACGGGGCTGCCGGAGGCGACGATCCGGTGGCCCGTCACCCGGAAGGTCGTCCTGTAGCAGGCGGACACGTAGACGAGGAGGTCACCGGGCCGCAATGTGCCGATTCGGGCGAAGTAGCTCACGTCGTGGGCAGCAAGGACGGCTGTCCCGTCCTGACCGGGCCAGACCGACGAGACGTCGTGCCCGACCGCTGCAGACAACACCTGGTCCGTCTCACCCTGCTCGACCGGGGCGGTGAGAGCGAGAGCCGGGATCTCGAGCAGTCCCGCCATCTGACCGACCGCCGGCCTTCCTGCCCGGCAGCCGGCGGTCGCGTCGTACGCCCTCGTCGACGAGAGCCGCGCCTGGCCGGATCGCACGAGCGCGCCGCCGGCCGCGTGCGATCGCATGGTCCAGGCCACAGAGAAACCCGCCCCGGCCGCGCTCCCCCACAGCATCGTGGCGCCCACGACGGTGCGTGCGATGGACAGCGCTCTCATGAGCTCGGCACCTCAGCGCCCGCGGCGCCACCGCATGCGCCTCAGCCGCGGCCAGGCGAGCAAGCCGGCCCCGCCGAGCGCTCCTGCCGCCAGCGCCGGAGCCGCTCCAGCCCAGGGCAGCCCCGTATGGGGTGAGGTCGCGTTCGGCACCGGGTTCGAGACGAGACTCGGCCGCGGGGACGAGTGTCGCGAGGGCGGCGCCGCGGTCTGCTGCGGAGCCGCCGCCGCGGACGCATCTGCCAGTGCGATCCGGAGGCCGCCGTTCTCGGCGCTCGCAGGCGAGGCGCCAACGCCTTGCGCCAAGGCGATCGTCACGGCGCTCGCCTCTGCCGTGACGGCGCCCGTCGGCGCGGTCGTCACCGATCCCGACCCGACGCTGATGGTCGACTGAAGCGGGGTCCCGGCGAGGATCGTCATGGACTGGCCCGGGACCACTGAGAACGTGCGCGACCCGACCGCAGGGGCGTTGACCTCGACGGTGACGAGTGCCGGATCATCCGTTGCTGCTGGCTGCTCGACGACACCGCCCGCAGCTGACCGGCGCACGGAGGCGGTGGCCGACGCGCTGCCTACGACGATCCTTGCCAAGGGCGCGCCGCCGAGGCCACCGGTCGGGAGGATGGTCACGACCGCCCCAGCTGCTGTTGCCCTCGTACTCAGGGACCGAGCGGTCGCCTCGGTCGCAGAGGAGGACGGACCGGGCGCGATCTCGATCGCGAAGTCGCCGGTAGCGGCTTTGTCGACTTGTCGGAAGATGCGCCCGACCGTCGTTCCGCCTCCCGGAAGGGGAGGAAGCTTGCCTAGGACGCCACCGAGCGCCTTCACAGCGGGCGTCGCCGGTTTGACGACCTGGCCGAGGATCGAGCTCAAGTCGAGGCGGAAGGATGCCGCCTGTCCGGTGGCTCTCGCCAGGCCGTCGGTGGCTGAGGTGTTGTGCACGGCGGCACTTCCGCAGGCGAGGCTCGCTGCAGCGAGCCCGGAGAAGGGAGCAGGGAAGGCCGGAAGCTTCTCCCCACAGGTGCGCGGTTCGGACTTGGAGTCACCGGGCCCGGCCGACACCGAGGCCTCGCCGCTCGGTGAAGGCGCCAGGACGCCGACTCCCTTCGCGAGTAGCCAGCCGTTCTCGGTGGCGCTCGTCGAGCTCGACCCGAGCGCGAGGGTGTGACCCGGCAAGGTCACCTGAAGCCCGGCACCGGAGGACGTCACGTCGAGGGCAGCAGACGACGATGCCGGTGCGGCCGCGACAGCCGGCGGGAGCACGAGGGCACCGGCGACTGCGGCCGCACCCGGCAGCGCCAAGATGATGAAGAAGGCGGGCAGTCGGGTTCGCACAGCCTGGTAACGAAGATGCCGGGTCGAACTTGCGCTCGATCCTGAAGCGCACGCTGCGCGACGAGCTCGTCGCCGAGGGCGCCTGAACGCTGAACGCCCGAGCGCTTGAGCGCTGACCCTACGGAACGGCCAGCTCGACCGTCATGAACGAGTCGGGAGGCCGAGCGCGGCGTTGAGGTTGCCGGAGCGAAACCCTTCGAGGTCGATCGTGACGTACCGGTAGCCGGCCTCTTGCACCGCGGGGATCACCTCCGAACGGAGCACGAGCAGACGATCGAGGTCGTGGACGGGGACCTCGATGCGGGCGAGGTCGCCGTAGTGCCGCACCCGTACTTCCGGGAAGCCCAGTCGCTTGAGCGCCGACTCGGCCCGCGCCACTTCGGTCAGCACACCGAGTGTGACGGCGGTTCCGTACGGCACCCGAGACGCAAGGCAGGCTGCAGCCGGCTTGTCGGCGGTGCGGAGGCCGAGCTGGCGGGAGATCTGACGGACGTCGGCCTTCGTCAACCCGGCGTTGACGAACGGGAACACGGCACCCCGCTCGGCGGCCGCCCGCTGGCCCGGCCGGTGGTCGCCGAGGTCGTCGACGTTCACGCCGAGTGCGACTGTCGCTCCGAGCTCGCCGGCGACGGGGGCCAGGACGGCCATCAGTTCGCTCTTGCACCAGTAGCAACGATCGCCGTCGTTGGCGGCATAGCGCGGATCGGCGAGCTCCTGGGTCTCGACCGGGCGCCAGTCGAGGCCCCACTCCGCCGCGAGCGCGCGGCAATCCGCGAGCTCCTCGGGGGCGAGGGACGGGGAGACGGCCGTCACACAGGTTGCGTGGTCACGGCCGAGCGACTGTGTCGCCGCGAAGGCGAGGAGGGCGGAGTCGGCGCCCCCGGAGAAGCCGACGACGATTGGGCCGGTCGCCTCGATCGCGGCGGCGAGCCGGTCGTGGGGCGTCGTCACTCGTGCCTGGTCTCCCGGGTGCCGATCCCGGCCTCGGCGAACACCTCGGCAGGCTCTGCCACGAAGCCGCTGTAGAAACGCCCGAACTCCCCGTACAACGCTGATGCCTCGTCGAAGCGCATCGTGTAGACGCAGTCCTTCAAGTCGTCGGGGTGAGTGGCGAAGAGCGTGACACCCCACTCGAAGTCGTCCACGCCGGTCGACCCGGTGACGAGTTGCAGCACCCTTCCGCGGAACTCCCGACCGACGCTGCCGTGCCCGCGCATCAAGCGCAGCCGTTCCTCGTAAGGGAGCGAGTACCAGTTGTCGGCCCCTGGCGACCTGCGCTTCGACATCGGGTAGAAGCAGAACGACAGCTTCCCGGCGGGAGGGAGCGTCGGGTAGAGGCGCGCCTGCTTCATCTCCTCCGGGACGCCGGCGGCGTACTCGGACACCTCCGTGAGCGAAACGTAGGAGTCGACGACGTCGAGGCCGGCGTTCTGGAGCGCTGTCTGAAGGCGCCTCAGCTCGCGGAGATCCGGTCCGAGCGCCAGCACGCAGAAATCTGCCTTGTGCCCGAGGATCGAGGCCGTCACGACCTGAAGATCGGCCTTGCGGGCGGCGTCGACGGCATCGAGGGCGGAACCGGCGACGACCGGCCGGCTCGCCGACGCCTTGCAGAAGAGGTGGAGGACGTTCCAGCCCACCGTGGGCGAGAGCACGCCCTCGTCACCCTCTGGATCGTGCAGGTCTGGGTGCAGGTCTGTCTCGGAGTTCGTCTGCGGCTCTGGGTACGAGTGGGTGGGGCTGGCCTCGCTCTTGGTCACCCCGCCATGCTACGAGCGGACGCGGACGAGGGGCGCCGGAGCGCCCCTCGTCCCAGGTTCTTCGGTTGTCGACCCGGTGTGGGCGCAGGTCGTTCGGTGCACCCCGGGGTCAGAAAATCAGAAGTCCTCCATGCCGCCACCGGGCATCGCCGGAGCAGCTTCCTTCTCGGGCTTGTCGACCACGACGGCCTCGGTCGTGAGGAAGAGGGCCGCGATCGACGCCGCGTTCTGGAGCGCCGACCGGGTCACCTTGGCGGCGTCGATGACGCCGGCGGCGAACAGGTCCTCGTACTCCTCGGTTGCGGCGTTGAGGCCCTCGGACTCGCTCTTCAGGCCCTTCACCTTCTCGACCACGACGCCGCCCTCGAGGCCGGCGTTGACCGCGATCTGCTTGATCGGCTCCTCGACGGCCCGGGCCACGATCCGTGCACCCGTCGCCTCGTCGCCCTCGAGCTTCTCGGCGCGGTCGAGGATCGCCTGCTGCGAGCGGAGCAGTGCCACGCCACCGCCGGGCACGACGCCCTCCTCGATGGCGGCCTTCGTCGTCGAGACTGCGTCCTCGATGCGGTGCTTCTTCTCCTTGAGCTCGACCTCGGTGGCCGCCCCGACCTTGATCACGGCGACGCCGCCCGAAAGCTTCGCGAGCCTCTCCTGGAGCTTCTCACGGTCGTAGTCCGAGTCGGTGTTCTCGATCTCGGTCTTGATCTGGTTGATGCGACCCTTGATGTCCGAGTCGCTGCCGGCACCTTCGACCACCGTCGTCTCGTCCTTCGTGACGACCACCTTGCGGGCACGGCCGAGCAGGTCGAGCGTGACGTTCTCGAGCTTGAGGCCGACCTCGTCCGTCACGACCTGACCACCGGTGAGGATGGCCATGTCCTGCAGCATCGCCTTGCGACGCTCGCCGAACCCGGGAGCCTTCACCGCGACGCTCTTGAACGTCCCGCGGATCTTGTTCACGACGAGGGTGGCGAGCGCCTCGCCCTCCACGTCCTCCGCGATGATCACGAGCGGCTTGCTCGACTGCATGACCTTCTCGAGCACCGGGAGGAGGTCACGTACTGCCGAGATCTTCGAGCCGACGAGCAGGATGTACGGGTCGTCGAGCGTCGCCTCCATGCGCTCGGGGTCGGTCACGAAGTAGGGCGAGATGTAGCCCTTGTCGAAACGCATCCCCTCGACGAGCTCCATCTCCATCCCGAAGGTCTGGGACTCCTCGACTGTGATGACGCCGTCCTTGCCGACCTTGTCGATGGCCTCGGCGATCATCCCGCCGATCTCGCTGTCTGCTGCCGAGATCGCCGCCACCTGCGCGATCTGGTCCTTCGAGTCAGTGACCTCCTTCGAGATCGTCTTGATGCGGTCGACCGCAGCCTCGACGGCGGCCTCGATGCCCCGCTTGAGCGACATCGGGTTCGCGCCGGCGGCCACGTTGCGCAGGCCCTCGCGGACCATCGCTCCGGCGAGGACCGTCGCGGTCGTCGTGCCGTCACCGGCGACGTCGTCGGTCTTCTTCGCCACTTCCTTCACGAGCTCGGCCCCGATCCTCTCCCACGGGTCCTCGAGCTCGATCTCCTTCGCGATCGACACACCGTCGTTCGTGATGGTGGGGGCGCCCCACTTCTTCTCCAGGACGACGTTGCGTCCCTTCGGGCCGAGCGTCACCTTCACGGCGTCGACCAGCTGGTTCATGCCTCTCTCGAGCGACCGGCGGGCCGTCTCGTCGAAAGCGATCAGCTTTGCCATCTCGTCCGTCCTCCATATCTGCCCGGCCATGTGGCCGAGCCTCTGGCACTCTCATCGATCGAGTGCCAGGTTAGCACTCTCACGCCGAGAGTGCTACATCGCCGGCCAGGCCTATCGTGCCGCCATGCCCGCCGAGCGCGTCCGGATCGAGCGCACCCCACCGGTCAGGGGCCGGGTAAGGGTCCCGGGGAGCAAGAGCCTCACCAACCGTGCTCTCGTCGCGGCGGCGCTCGCCGAGGGCACGAGCACCATCCGCGGCGGGCTCGCCGGCGACGACGCCGAGAGCATGGTCGACGGCCTGCGCCGGCTCGGCGCTCGGATCGACGTCGCCAGTGATGTGAGCGGCGACGGAGGTCTCGGCAAGACGGGAGCGTCATGGGAGGTGACGGGCACGAGAGGCGCGGTAGGCCACACCGGCCAAGCGGAGGCGATCCGGGTCGATGCGAATCTGGCTGGGACGACGCTGCGTTTCTTGACGGCGGTCGCCGCTCTCGGGCAGGGGGGCATCACCGTCACGGGGCGGAGGGGGCTGCTCGACCGGCCCGTCGGCGACCTGCTCGTCGCCCTGCGTGCCTGCGGCGCCGAGGTGGCGGGCTCCGGTCCGGAGGGCGACCGGCCGCCCGTGCGGATCGGCAGGCGCCGCAAGCCCCTCGGCGGCCGGGTCTCGGTCGACGCGAGCAGGTCGAGCCAGTTCGTCTCGGCGCTCCTGCTCGTGGCGCCGTGCTTCGACGAGGACCTGGATCTCGAGGTCCGGGGCCTTTCTGCCGAGGGCTTCGTCGCTCTCACGCTCGACGTGATGGCGCACTTCGGGGCACCGGTCGAACGGACCACCGTCGGGTATCTCGCCCGTGGCGGCACGGGCTACCGCGGCGCTGACTACGAGGTGCCGCCGGATGCCAGCGCGGCGGCCCACATCGCGACGCTCGCTCTCGCCACGGGCGGGCAGGTGACGATCGAGTCGTTGTCGCGCGCCCGCTCACAACCCGACCACGGTTTCCTCGAGCTCGCACAGGCCGCCGGGGCAGGCATCGTCGACGAGCCCGACGGCTCGGTCACCGTCCACGGGCCGTCACGCCTCGAGCCGTTCGAGGCAGACCTGACCGGAATGCCCGACGAGCTCCCGAACGCCGCCGCCCTCGCCGCGCTCGCGAACGGCACGTCCCGGATCTGCGGCGTCGGCATCACGCGGTTCCACGAGAGCGACCGTATGGCGGCGGTCGCGGCGGAGCTCGCCAAGGTCGGCGTCCGGGCGGAGATCGAGGGGGACGACGTCGTCGTCCACGGCGGCTCGCCTCACGGCGGAGCAGTGCTCTCGTCACACGACGATCACCGGATGGTGATGGCACTGGCCGCTCTCGCCGGGGCGGTCGGGGATTGCGCCCTCGAGGGAGCAGACGCCGTCTCGAAGACCTATCGGGACTTCTGGGACGACGCCGTTCGGCTCGGGTTGCGGACGGCCGAGGGAGCAGGCGACCGCTCTCCTTCACGGGAGCGGTGCAAGAGCGGAGAGTGACGCCCGGAAGCTCCAGCGCACCGAGCGCTGGTTCGGCCTTCCATGCGAGGCAGCCGCCGGTCGGCGGAAGGTCCCGTCACGGGGCGGCGGCTTCACCGAGGCCATCGAACTCGCCGTCACCACCGGCAAGCGGGTGACGGAGGTCACCGGGCTCGACGTGTCGGTCTGGTCGCACACGTTCTCCCCGCAGGCGACCGGCGTCGTCTGGTCGACCTTCGTGCCCGATCTCACCTCACTCGAGAAGGCGAACGACCTCCTCGTCCGCGACGCCCGCTACCTCGAGCTCTTCGAGCAGGGCAGGAGCTACATCCTCCCGGGCAGCATCGAGGACGGGCTCGAGGTCCTGCTGCACGGCAGTCCGCCGCCCGCCGAGTCGACCTACGTCGCCGTCGTGCGGATGACGATGGTCATCTCCGGGCTGGCCCCTGGGCATCCCGCTCGGCATCGAGATCGCACAGCTCGAGGAGAAGCTGACAGAGGGCATCGCCGCTTAGCGGCTGCGGGACCGAGTGCGGGCGGCGGGACTCTCCCGGCACGTCCCTAACCTGCTGGGCGGTGCCCCAGCCAGAGATCGTCCCGCCGGCCGGGCGCGCCCTCCGGCCCGCCGGGCTCGCCCGGCGGCTCGTCCTCATCTTCGCGATCTCCACCGGCGTCGCCGTGGCGAACAACTACTACGCCCAGCCGCTGCTCGCCGCCATCAGGGCCACGTTCCACACGAGCTCGGGCGAGACGGGCCTCCTCGTCACGTTCGCACAGGTCGGGTACGCCGCCGGGCTCGTGTTCCTCCTTCCGCTCGGCGACCTCCTCGAGCGGCGCCGCCTCGTCGTCGTGATGAGCGTGATCTGCTCCGCCGGATTGCTCGGCGCAGCCGCCTCGCCGGACCTGCCGCTGATGTTCGCCGCAGCCGTGCTCGTCGGCGGCACATCGGTCGTCGCCCAGATCCTCGTCGCCTTCGCGGCCTCGATCGCGGGTGACGCCGAGCGCGGCAGGGTCGTCGGAACGGTGATGAGCGGGTTGCTCCTCGGCATCCTCCTCGCCCGGACGGCGGCGGGCTACATCGCCGAGGCGTCGTCGTGGAGGGTCGTCTACGTCGTGGCGGCGGGCATGACCGCCTTGCTGGCTCTCGTGATCCGCCACGAGGTGCCGGTGCACCGCGAGCGACACGACCTGAGCTATCCGGCCGTGCTGTCCTCGGTGGTGAGGCTCTTCCTCACCGAACCGACGCTGCGGCGGCGGAGCCTCTATGGGTTGCTCTCGTTCGGGGCGTTCTCGGTGCTGTGGACGAGCCTCGCGTTCCTGCTGGCGGCGAAGCCGTACCACTTCTCCACGGGCACGATCGGGCTCTTCGGGCTCGTAGGTGCCGGTGGCGCCGGCATGGCGACACTGGCCGGCCGTCTCGCCGACCGCGGCCTGCAGGCGACCGTAACCACGCTGACAGCGCTCGCGATCGTCGTGTCGTTCGTGATCATGTGGGTGGCGCCCCACGTGCTCGGAGCCCTGATCGTCGGGATCGTGCTGCTCGACCTCGGCTGCCAGGGCATCCACATCTCGAACCAGAGCGAGATCTACCGTCTCGCGCCGTCGGCTCGCAGCCGCGTGAACTCGGCCTACATGACCTGCTACTTCGTGGGTGGGACGCTCGGCTCCGTGGGCTCGGCGCTCTGCTACGGGGCCGGCGGCTGGCCGTACGTCGCAGCACTCGGCACGGCCTTCGGCGCCGCCGCCTGGCTCATGTCGCTCACCGAGCGCCGCTACCAGCGCCGGGCGGTCGCCACCGCCCCGGCCGGCACCTGAGCACCGCGAGCGGCGCCTTCCGTGGTGCTGCCTCGACGGCGGCCGCGCGCCACGCGCTCACGAGATGTCAGCCCCCGGCGACCGCCGGAACGATCGACACCGTGGTCCCGTCGGCGACCGACGTGTCGAGGCCGTCGAGGTAACGGACGTCCTCCTCGGCGACGAACACGTTGACGAAACGCCGCAACGCCCCCCGCTCGTCCAACAGCCGCGCCTCGATGCCCGGGTGAGCGGCCTCCACCGCGCCGATGACATCGCGGACGGTGCCGGCCGGCACGTCGAGCTCGCCGGCGCCGCCGGTGAGGTTGCGCAGCTGCGCGGGAACCCGGACGATGACGCTCACGAGGCCTGCTCGGTGGTGGTGCCGGCAACCGCGCCGGCAACTGGTCCCGTCGTGGTGCCGGCCGTGGTCAAGTGGCCGTCCAAGGCGGCCGTCACGTCCTCCAACCGGGGCCGGATCGTGGCGGTCGGTCCGGCCGTGTCGCCGAAGGCTTCGACCGTCTTCAGGCCGTTCCCGGTGACGTAGGCGACGACTCGCTCGTCGTCGCGGATGACGCCCTCCCGTGCGAGCTTCGCGAGGGTGGCGATGGTCACACCGCCAGCCGTCTCGGCAAAGATCCCTTCGGTCCTCGCGAGCAGCCGGATGCCCTCGAGGATCTCGGCATCGGACACCGAGCCGATCGCCCCACCCGTCCTCCGCACCACCTCGAGCGCGTACCAGCCGTCGGCCGGGTTCCCGATCGCGAGCGACTTCGCGATGGTGCTCGGCTTCACCGGGCGCACGTGATCGGCGCCGCTCGCGAAGGCGGCCGCGACTGGGCTGCAGCCGTCAGCCTGCGCCCCGGAGACGCGTACCGGACCTGCCGGGTCCTCGGCGTCGTGCCCGGCCAGGGGCGACACCAACCCGAGCCGCACGAGCTCGCGGAACCCCTTGTCGATCTTCGTCAGCTGCGCCCCGGACGCGATCGGCGCGACGACGTGGTCCGGCAGCTCCCAGCCGAGCTGCTCGGCGACCTCGAACGCAAGGGTCTTCGAACCTTCGGCGTAGTACGGCCGGACGTTCACGTTGACGAACGCCCAGTCCGGGTACTCGCTCGCGAGCTCGGCGCAGAGGCGGTTGACGTCGTCGTAGTTGCCGTCGACGGCGAGCAGCTTCCCGCCGAAGACCGCCGTCGTCAGCACCTTGGCCTGCTCGAGGTCACTCGGGATGAGCACGACCGACTGCATCCCGGCGCGGGCGGCATGAGCTGCCACGGAGTTGGCGAGGTTGCCCGTCGAGGCACAGGCGGCGACCTTGAAGCCGAGCTCGCGAGCTTTCGTCAGCGCCACCGACACGACTCGGTCCTTGAACGAGCCCGTCGGGTTCCGGGTGTCGTCCTTCACCCACAGCTCGCCGAGCCCGATCTCGACGGCAAGCCGATCGGCGCGGACGAGCGGTGTGCAGCCCGCCCCGAGGCTGACCGGACCGTGTCCCTCGACCGGGAGGAGGTCGGCGTAGCGCCAGATGTCGAGCGGTCCGGCGGCGATCGCCTCGCGCGTGACCCGCCCGGTCATGGCGTCGTAGTCGTAGGTGGCCTCGAGCGGCCCGAAACAGAACGCGCACGCGTGCTCGGCCTCGGGTGGGTACGTGCGGCCGCACTCCCGGCACGTGAGGGTCAAGACGTAGCTCACAGCTTCCTCCTCATCGATCGGGCATTGGCACCTGTCCTGACCGGTACGACTACCGGACGAGGAGGGTTGCCGCGGCGTCACAGGGCCCGTCCCTCAACCGCTCTGGATGATGGGATGCAGTGTAGGCGAGGCGTGCCCGTCCCTGCCAAAGCGGACCGTCCGGCGCGGTCAGCCCGCCCGACTGCGTAGGGTGACGGTCGATGCCGCCGGTCCTCGCCCTGCCGACCATCCGCACGTTCCATTACGCCGAGTTCGACGCGGAGGAGCTCGCCGCAGCCAAACGGCGCCGCCGCGCCGCCGTCCACGTCGTCATCCCGGCTCGCGACGAGGAGGACACGATCGGCGCCATCGTCTCGGCCGTCCGCCGGGACCTCATGCAAGTGGTCCAACTCGTCGACGAGCTCGTCGTCGTCGACGATCAGTCGGACGACGGCACCGGCGCGCTCGCTGCGGCGAACGGGGCGCGGGTGGTCGCAGGGCCGGGTGCGGGCAAGGGAGAGGCGATGGCGCACGGTGTGGCCTCGCTCACGACCGCCTGGTCCGGTCCGGAGCCGTCGGATCGCGTCGTCGTGTTCCTGGACGGGGATGTGCGGGGGTTCGGGTCGGGTTACGTGACGGGATTGCTCGGTCCGCTGTTGTGCGAGGAGGGCATCGACCTCGTGAAGGGCCGCTACCGCCGGCCGCTCGGCGACCAGCCGACGGGTGGAGGGCGCGTGACCGAGCTCCTCGCGAAGCCTGCACTCCGGCTGTTCTTCCCGGAGCTCGGCCTGCTCGACCAGCCGCTCGCAGGAGAGGCGGCTATCCGCTGGTCACTCCTCGACGAGATCACGCTCGCCGGCGGCTACGCCGTCGAGGTCGCCATGATCATCGACACCTACCTCGCACGCGGCGCCAACGCCATCGCGGAGGTCGATCTCGGCGAGCGCAGGCACCGCAACCGGAACCTTGAGGAGCTCGTGCCGGAGGCCGAGACGGTGCTCCAGACGATCGTCGAGCGCGCGCGGACCCGCCCATGAGCGACCTCGTCGTCGCCTCGAACCGGGGACCCTTCTTGCTCGGCGAGGGCCCGGAGGGCTCCGTCGTCGCCTCGCCCGCCGGCGGGGGCCTGGCGCCGAGCATCGCTTCCGCCCTGGCGCGGCGGGAGGGCGAGGTCGTCTGGGTGGCGAGCCCGATGAGCGACTTCGAGCGGCGCCGCGGATCCGAGGGTGCGGTCGACACGGAGCTGAAGGGCCTGGCGCTCCGTCTCGTCGACATCGGAGCCTCCACGTATGCCGGCGCCTACGACGTCATCGCCAACTCAACCCTCTGGTTCTGCTTCCACGGGCTGTTCGACGCGCCGAAGCGCCCGCTCTTCGATCACGCCTGGCGGGACGCGTGGGAGGAGTTCCGGAAGTACAACACCGCCTTCACCGATCGCATCTGCGACGAGGCGTCGGAGGGTGCGACCGTGCTCGTCAACGACTACCACCTCCCGCTCGTCGGCAGGCAGCTGGCCGAGCGCCGGCCGGATCTCGCGACCGTGCACTTCACCCACACGCCGTTCGCGACGCGCGAGGAGCTCGAGATGTTGCCCCGTGACACCCGCCGCGAGCTGCTCGAGGGCATGTCGGGCTTCGGAGCCTGCGGCTTCCACACCCCGCGGTGGGAGCAGCGATTTCGGGACGGTGCGGGCGCCTTCTCGGACCGGGTGCCGGTGACGTTCGCCGCCGGGCTCGGAGCGGACGCCGCGCGCCTACGGGAGGTCGCGGAGTCGCCCGCCTGTGCGGAGCGTCTCGCGACGCTCGAAGAGCTGGTCGGAGACCGGCGTCTCATCGTGCGGAGCGACCGGATCGAGCTCTCGAAGAACCTGTTGCGCGGGTTCCTCGCCTTCGACGCCCTGCTGGAGGAACGGGCGGACTTGCGCGGGCGGGTGTGTCTCGTCGCCCGCGGGTACGCGAGCCGAGAGTCGCTCGCCGAATACCTCGCCTACCGTTCCGAAGCCGCGCACCTCGTCGCGGTGCTCAACGAGAAGTGGGCGCCGCTCTGCGGCGGCGAGGACCCGATCGTGCTCGACATCGACGACGACTTCGCAGCGACCGTGGCTGCATACCGCCGGTACGACGTCCTGCTGGTCAACCCGATCCGCGACGGCATGAACCTCGTCGCGAAGGAAGGCCCGGTGCTGAACGAGCGCGCCGGTCTCCTCGTCTGCTCTGAACAGGCGGGAGCGTTCGAGGAGCTGGCCGATGTGGCACTCGGGGTACAGCCCTTCGACGTGAGCGACACCGCCGCCGCGCTCGCCCGAGCACTCGACATGAACGAGGACGAGCGCGCGCGCCGGGCCTCGGAGTTGAAGCGGCGTGGCGCGGCAGACCCGCCGGAACGCTGGCTCGATGCCGTGCTCACGCGGGCGCGGCCCCCGGGCGCCCACTCCGCCTGAGGTTCCGCCGGGGGCCGGGCTGACGCCCGGTCGAGCACTCCGCCTAACGTTCGACCGCTTCGCCCACCCTGGCGAGCAGGGCGACGCACTCCT
This sequence comes from Actinomycetes bacterium, assembly GCA_021838945.1. GTDB lineage: Bacteria > Actinomycetota > Acidimicrobiia > Acidimicrobiales > Bog-793 > JAKCCH01. The sequence continues at coordinate 2,562 of JAKCCH010000057.1, read as the reverse complement.
CGGTCCCCGCGAGCACGAGGTCGGCGCGTTCGATGAGGTCATCTGGGACTTCGGGGCTCCAGACAGCGATCCGCAGGACCTCGCTGCCGCCGTGCTCGAGATCGTCGAGTGCGTCGAACGCGCACGCGTCCCCGACGTCGTCGCCGAGGAAGGCCACCCGCCCCAGTCCCGCCCCGCGCTCCCTCACGACCGTGCCCTTGTCGATCCCGACGGGAGGCACGAGCTCGACGCTGGCCCTGCCGGCGCGCTCGCGCAGGCCGGTCGCCCGCGCGAGCCGGTGCGCCAGGGCTGTGCCCGCCGCCTCGGCTGTCGCCGGGTCGCCGGCCCGGCGCCAGTGAAAGGTCACACCGAAGACCTTGTCCTCGACGACGAGTCCCGGTACTGAAGCGGCCCGAGCCTCCGCCGTCGCCTGCGCCAACGCTGCGATCCAGGGGAGCGCCGCCTCCACGGGCCGGGCAGCGCTGCCGTCCCACCGCTCGAGGCCGTGGACGCCGAACAGCTCCAGCCGTTCCATCCCCGCCTTTTCGGCGAAACGCGCCGCCAGCCACCCTGCCGGCCTCCCTGACACCACCGCGACCCTCGCCAGGCGGGCGACGAGGCGCTGCAGCGCTTCGAGCGCGCCCGGGAGCGGCTCGGCAGCCTCCGGATCCGGGACGATGAGCGACAGGGTCCCGTCGAAGTCGGTGAAAATGCCCGTCGTCGCGGGCCGTGCGGCGAGAAACGTGACCGCCTCGTCCTCTTCCACCCGCGCCATCCGAGGGAGGCTACGTCGGCTGCAGGAACACCTCGACCACGTCGCTCCCGTACGACGTGCCCGGCGCTTCCGCCGTCACGGCGGAGGACGGCACCCCGAGGGTCGAGGCGACCCGGAGCGCCTGCGCGTGATATCCGGAGGGGTAGTGGATGACCGGCGAGGGGAGCGAGCTCACCCAGGAGTAGGGGATCGAGGATTCCGGCACGAGGGTGTAGCCGGCCGTTGACAGCTTGCTCTCGGTGCTCGAGATGGTGGGGGACCCGGCTGCCGCGAGGACGGCGACGCGGATGCCTGCCCCGGGGGCAGTCGTCGTGCTCGTCGTCGAGGACGTTGCAGCAGGTGCCGTCGTCGTGGTCGTCGTGGCCGCTGTGCGGCCGCGGTGTCCCGGCCGAGCCGCCGAAGTGGCCCTCGCCGGCAGCGACGCGAGCACGCCGATGACGAGGGCGACGGCACCGAGGGCGACGAGCAGCGCCCTGCCGTCACGAGGCGGCTCGGGCGTGCCGCCGGCGGGCGGGGCGGTCGGAAGCGGGGAGCCGGTACTCGGGGGCTGCTCGGCCATGCCTCTCAGCATGGCCCAACTCGCGCTCTGGTGCGAGTGGGGGTGGCCGGGCGTCGAGTGCCGCGCGAGTGGTGGCGTGCGCTGAGCTGTGGTGGGTGGCGGTGGGTGCTGCTAGCGAGGGCGGTGGCGGATCGCCGGGCCGGGGGCGAGGCGCGCTCGGCGCCGGTCGTCGCGCCGGCGCCGTAACCGCGTCACGACGAGGGGGTCGTACTCGAATGCGTCGGGAGAGCCGACGAGGCGCCTGAGCACGGCATAATAAGTCGCTGGCGAGCAGTCGAGGCGAGCACGTATCGCTTGCTCCTTGGTAGGGGCGAGGCGCCACCACTCCCGCTCGACATCGAGGACCCGTTGCTCTCGCTCAGTGAGTGCCATCCCGCACCGACAATGCCAACCTCGCCCGCGCGAAGCAAGCATTTGAACGGCCGTGCAGTCTGCGCAGGTGCCCGCGACGTTGTCGTGCCGTCCGCCTCCCGCGCGTTCGCTGCCCGGCACCGGGACGTGGGACCCTGGAAGGGATGTCAGCTCCGGTCGGATACGTCGCGGCGTTCGGTGGAGGAGTGATCTCCTTCGTCTCGCCATGCGTCCTCCCCGTCGTGCCGGGCTACCTCTCGGTCGTGACCGGTCTCGACTTCGCCTCGTCCGACGAGGCGGGAGCCGTGCGGCGGCACGCGCTCCACATCTGCCGGGACACGGCGCTGTTCGTGCTCGGCTTCGGCGTCGTGTTCACGCTGCTCGAGCTGATCGCGACGTCGGTCGGTTCCACGCTCGACTCCAACAAGGTCCTGCTCACCCGCGTCTCCGGCGGGATCGTCCTCGCCATGGCGGTCTTCCTCGCCGGGTCGCTGCTCGGCAGGGCACCGTGGCTGTACCGGGAGGCGAGGTTCCATCCGGACCTGTCCCGTTTCGGGCCGTTCACGGCACCGATCGCCGGGGTCGCGTTCGGGTTCGGCTGGACGCCCTGTCTCGGACCGATCCTCGCCTCGATCGTCGCCATCGCGGCGACGCGGGGCACCGGGCAGGGAGTCGGTCTGCTGGCGGCGTACACGTTGGGGTTGGGCGTCCCGTTTCTTGCGGTCGGACTCGCGTTCACCCATCTCACCGGGGCCATCGGTTGGATTCGCCGGAGGTCCCGGGGGATCATGCTGGCGTCGGTCACGCTGCTCGCCCTGTTCGGCGTGCTGCTCGTCCTCAACCGGTTGACGTGGGTGACGAGCGAGCTCGAGGGCTGGATGCGAGCGATCGGGCTCGG
>JAKCCH010000056.1 GCA_021838945.1 Actinomycetes bacterium | reverse complement strand
TCCGATCTCTGGACCCTCAGGTCGTGGCGGAAGGGTAACGGGAGTGTACAAGGTGGGCTGTCACACCCTCTTGTCATACTGCAGTCCATGACATTGACGGCGCTGCGGGAGACGATCGACGACCTGCTCGCAGACGCCGCCTCTTATGGCGATGGTCCCTCGGTCGTGGACGCCCACCGGGAGCTCGCCCGCCTCGAGGCCTTCGTGACGAAGATCACCGCCCGTTTCGAGGCCTCGGGGGAGTGGGCACTCGTCGGTGCGAGAAGCGCCGCCTCCTATCTCGCGACCGAGGCGCACCTCCCCCTGCAAGAGGCTCGTCGTCAGGTGAGGCTCGGCCGCGGCCTGTCGGAGATGCCCGCGACGGCGGAGGCCTTCGAGGCGGGCGAGGTCTCGTCTGCTCACGCACACCTGCTCGCGAGGGTGCGGAACGAGCAGACCATGAAGTACTTCGAGCGTGACGAGGCGCTACTGCTCGAGCACGCCCGGGTGCTGCGCTTCGAGGAGTTCGTGCGCCTCGTCTCCTATTGGGAGCAGCACGCCGATCCCGAGGGGAGCGACGAGCGGGCAGAACGGCGCCGGGCCCGGCGTGACGTCCGCCTCGACGCGAGCTACGAGGGGATGTACTTCGGCAAGATGGTCCTCGACCCGGTCTCGGGCTCGATCGTGCGAGGAGAGCTCGACCGCCTCGAGGTTGAGCTATTCGAAGCGGACTTCGCAGAGGCCAAGGCCCGCCTCGGAAGGGACCCCGAGCACGACGAGCTCCCCCGTCATCACGCCCAGCGCCGTGCCGACGCCCTGGTCGAGATGGCGACCCGCTCTGCTGGGGCGCAGACGGACGGGAGGCGGCCGGCTCCGTTGTTCAGCGTGCTCGTCGACTTCGAGACCCTCGCCGGTCGCGTCCTCGAGCTCGCGAACGGCGTCGTGCTCGCGCCGGGCGACCTCGCCTGCTGGCTCGAACGAGCCGACCTCGAGCGAGCCGTCTTCACCCCTGACAAGCGCGTCGAGGTGGGACGCACGAGCAGGCTGTTCACCGGGGCCACGCGACGGGCCATCGAGCTGCGCGATCGCCGCTGCCAGCACCCCTACTGTGACGAGCCGCTCGGGCGCTGTCAGGTCGATCACATCGTCCCCTACTCGAAGGGCGGTCCGACCACCCAGGAGAACGGGAGGCTGCTGTGCGGTTTCCACAATCGGCTGCGGAACAAGAGGCCCCCGCCCGCGGCGGATCCTGATGACTGACAGACCCCAAACGGCCGCGCGACGCGTGACTCGTGCCCGCGGTCCTGCGATATTATGCTTGCCAGCAAGCAAGTATCGTGTGACAGAGGCTCCAGCCGAGGCGATCGGGTGACCATCGAGACCAGGGCGAGACCGGCAAGACAGAGGGGACAGACGGGAGCTGGAGTGGAGCGCGAGCTCAGCGCTGCTCGGCTCCGGATCGCAGTGGCGCGACTCTCACGCCGCCTCCGCCCGACGGCTGCAGCGGGATCCCTCACCTCGACCGAGGTCGACGTGCTCGTGGCCGCCGAGCGGCAAGGACCGATCCGCATGTCTGATCTCGCCGGTTTTGCCGGGTTGAACCCGACGATGCTGTCCCGGCTCATCCCCAAGCTGGAGCGCGCGGCGCTGATCCGCCGCCGCCCGGACGAGGCGGACAGGCGGGTCTCATGGGTGGAGGCGACGCCGAAGGGACGCCGACTGCTCGAGCGCATCCGCTCCGAGCGGAACGACGCGCTGAGCCGCAGGATCGCTGCGCTCGGGAGCGAGGAGCAGAGGGCGCTGGCTGCTGCGCTGCCCGTCCTCGAGCAGCTGGCGGAGCTCATGCTCTCTCCGGAGGAGGGAGTGAGGCGATGACGAACGTCCTCGCCATTTCGCGTCGAACCTTCGACGCCTTGTCGGTGCCGAACTTCAAGCGCTACTTCTTCGGGCAGTCCACCTCGCTGATCGGCACCTGGATGCAGTCCATCGCTCAGAGCTGGCTCGTCTACACCCTCACCCACTCGAGCACCGCCATCGGTGCGGTCGTGGCGCTGCAGACGTTGCCGGTCCTCCTGCTCGGACCGTACGGCGGCGTGATCGCCGACCGAGTCGACAAGCGTCGGCTGATGATCGTCCTCCAGGCGCTCATGGGCGTCCAGGCGCTCGTGCTCGGGTTGTTGACGGTCTTCCACGTGGTGCACTTCTGGGAGCTGTGCGTGCTCGCGCTCGTGCTCGGTCTCAACAACACCTTCGAGAACCCGGTTCGCCAATCCTTCGTGCTCGAGATGGTGGGATCCGAGAAGGTCCGCAACGCCGTCAGCCTGAACTCGACCATGGTGAACGCCGCCCGTGCGATCGGGCCGGCCGTAGCCGGCGTGCTGATAGCGAGCGTCGGGGTCGGTGTGTGCTTCCTTGTCAACGCGGCGAGTTTCGTGGCGGTCGTCTACTCGCTCACGTCGATGGACACCGCCGCGCTGCAGCCGAGCACGCCGGCACCACGATCGAAGGGACAGCTGCGGGACGGGTTCCGGTACGTGGCGTCCGAGCCCCGTCTCGGGATTCCGCTCCTCATGATGGGCATCGTCGGGATGCTTGGCTACGAGTTCACCGTGACGTTGCCGGTGGTCGCGAAGCAGACGTTCCACGGAGGCGCCACGACCTTCGGCTTCCTCACCGCCTCGATGGGCATCGGAGCGGTGCTCGGCGGCCTCGTGACGGCGACGCGCGGTCGGACCGGCCTCCGGCCGCTCACGGTGGCAGCGGCGCTGTTCGGTGTCATGATCCTGTTCGCCGCGGCATCACCGGGCCTCGCCATCGAGATCGTCGCTCTCGCAGCAGTGGGCTGGACGAGCGTCACGTTCCTCGCGACCGGCAACTCGACGCTGCAGCTGACGGCTGATCCCTCGATGCGGGGAAGGGTGATGGCGCTCTGGTCGGTCGCCTTCCTCGGCTCGACTCCGGTAGGTGGGCCGCTCATCGGGTGGATCGTCGCCACGACGAGTGCGCGGGTCGGACTTGCCGTCGGAGGCGTCTCTGCAGTGGCTGCTGCCGGAATCGGACTCTTCGCCCTCACGAGGCTCGGAATCGTGAAGGCAGACGGTCGCCGTCGCGACCTCGCCGATACCCGGCCGGTCCCATCTCCGCTCGAGATCGCCGCCGAGGGGGACTGACCGGCCGCCAGGGGACTGACCGGCCACCGACGGGAGTGAGCAGTGACGGTCAGGCGACCAGCCGTGGCGTACCGGCAGTCGCCGTCCGGACCTCGATCGGCCCGCCTGCCCTGTCCACGCCACAGGTCCGGCGCCAAGCTCTCGGCACGCGACCGCGGGGGAGTGCCCCGCAGTCCAGGAGCACCTCGAGGATCGGTCGAGTCGCTTGGTACCTCAGGCGCCGCCGCTCGGGCGTCGCGTTCGCGGCGAGCCACGTCCGCCAGGTCGGAAGGCCGATGACGGCGTAGACGCCGGGGTGCACGATGTCCTTGAACATCATCGCGATCATGCGTGGCACCACCGCGCGCACGAGGAACCGGTCGACGACCGATGCCTTCTGCCAGATCTCCGGGAAGACAGCCCTGGCGAACGACAGGTGCCTCGCCTCCTCCATTCGGTGGTACTTGTTGATCGCCTTCACGAACGGGTCGGTCTCCGGATGCTCCGACGCGAGCTTCTGGAGCAGGTCGGGGATCTCCTCGCCAGCGAGGACGAGCGCGTAGAACGTCGCAGGATTGCCGGCGGTGACCCCGACGGCCACGCGGTACCCGAGCTGGACGAGCCCGAGGGGGATCGGGTAACTCGCCTTCGGAGCGAGCTGCGCGAGCAGTCGCTGGAACAAGCGTTGGTGGCGGGTCTCCTCGCCCACCTCGTGCAGCACGAACGTCCAGCGAGGATCGGTGAGGTCCTCTGCCGTCGCGAGCTGAACCCCGAACCCCGCTTCCAGCACCGCTTCGAAACGCATGCCGGCCTGCGTGATCGACCCGATCTCCTCCCTCGAGAGGAGCGCCCTCTGCGCCGGCGTCAGCTCGAGGTCGAGACCGGCGATGCTGAGGAGCTCGTCGGGGAGGAGCTGACCGTCGCCGACATAACCGATGACCTCCTCGTCCGGTTCGATCACACGGCGAGCGGCGGCAGCGGACAGGCGACCGATTCGCTCCTCGACGCTTCTGGCCCGCCCCGAGCCTGAGGACAGTGCTGTGCTGGCAGTCATTGCTTCGTGACCTCCTGAGACATCTGTAACGCGCAGTAATATTACCCGTGGTTATAGATTCAGCAAACCCGGGGAAGCAAACCGGGGGAAGCAAACCCGGAGATGGTGCGCATGACGAAACGGGCGCAATGATGGAGACGGCAATGACGCCGATGCCTGACCTCACCGACACCGTCGCCGCCGCCGCCGTCGTCGCACGCACGTCCCGGCGTCCCCCCGGGCGCCGCGAGGCGCTCCTCGCCGCCGCGCTCGATGTGATCCGTCGCGTGGGCACCTCGGCCTCCATGGACGAGATGGCCGCGGAAGCCGGCATCACCAAGCCGGTCCTCTACCGCTACTTCAGGGACCGGGACGGGCTCATCACGGCGCTCGCCGATCAGTTCGCCGACGTGCTCGTCGCGCGGCTGCAGCTCGCGCTACGTGACGCCGCCCGCGCGACGCAGACGGATGCAGACGGGGTCATCCACCGAGCCATCGAGAGCTACGTGGGGTTCATCGAAGAGGATCCGGCGCTGTACGGCTTCCTCACGCAGCACGCCCCGCCTGAGCACCCCGCCCTCATCGCCGTCATCGAGCGCGTCGCGGGTGCGATCGCCGGCGTCATCCGGGACAACTTCACGGCGCAGGGGTTCGACCCGCGACCTGCCGTCACCTTCGCTCACGGCATCGTCGGCATGGTGCACCTCGCCGGCGCCAGCTGGGCCCGCAACCGGGACATCTCGCGCGAGGAGCTCGTCGACGATCTCACCGCTCTCGTCTCTCGCGGCCTCACCGGTGCCGCCACCCCACTACAACCGCGGTGATGGCGCAGCGGTCGAGCCCGGAGCCGGTGACGCCGACTGCGACCCGTCTGGTCTGGCACGCGGTCGGCGACCGCCTCACTCGGCGCCCGGACCAGCTTGCAGTCGAGGAGCCGCTCGAGATCCGCCTCGGGCAACGAGGCCCAGCCGATGCGATGGCGCCCGATCCCCAGCACACACCCCGGACCCGTGGCACGCAGGTGCTCACGGTGACGATGCGCACGCCCGGACACGACTTCGAGCTCGCGACGGGCTTCCTGCTCGGCGAGGGTGTCATCTCGCAGCCGAAGGACCTGCGAGCAGTCAGGTACTGCACCGACCTCGGCCTCGACGGCGACCAGCGTTACAACGTCGTCACGGTCGACCTCGCTCCGGACGCGTTTCGTCGGCTGATGGCGGAGGGCGGTGTCACGAGCAGGCTCGTCGCCACGTCGAGCTCGTGTGGCGTGTGCGGCTCCGCCTCGATCGAGGCGATCGCCGCCCGCTTTGCGACCACCGTGCCGGTCGACGATCCCGGCACGCCGGCACCGGCCTTCTCGTTCCGTGACGTCGTGGGGTGGCCGGACCTGTTGCGGAAGGTCCAGGCGGGCTTCTCCGCGACGGGTGGCCTGCATGCTGCCGGCCTCCTGACGAGTGACAACCGCCTGCTCGTGGCAAGGGAGGACATCGGCCGGCACAACGCGGTGGACAAGGTGATCGGATGGGGCGTCCAGCAAGCCATCGCCGGCGCGTCCGCCTTCCCCTTCACCGGCCTCGGCCTCGTCGTGAGTGGCCGGACGTCGTTCGAGATCGTCCAAAAGGCGATCGGGGCAGGGATCCGGCTCGTCGTGTCCGTCTCGGCCGCAAGCAGCCTCGCCGCCCGGCTGGCAGACGAGCAGGGGGTGACGCTCGTCGGTTTCGTCCGCAACGGCGCGGGCACCGTCTACACCCGTCCCGACCGGCTCGCGCCCTGACGGGGCCGCGGCGAGCTCAGGTTCCGTCGAAGAGGTCGCTCTCCGGGAGCGAAGTGCCCGTCCAGTCGCGCGCACGCTGGAACGACTCCTGTCCGAACACAGCGCTGAAGCGCTCGAGCCCGAGCCGGAGGAAGAACGCGTTGTCGCTCTGGCTGCCATGCGCTTGGAGCGCCCGGTACTTCCGCTCCGCAAAGTGGGTGCAGTCGATGACGGCGGCGACGTCCTCGTCGGGTACACCGAACTCGGCCGCGTCGCTCGCTTCGCGGGGAGGCTCGAATCCGGCTTCCTGCAGGATCTGCACGAAACGTGGGATCCCGGACCTCGGGATCACCGGGTAGTAGAGCTTCACCGGGACGTCCGTGAGGGCCAGTGCCGCCAGCGTGATGCGGTTCGCCTGGATGTGATCGGGATGCCCATAGAAACCGTTCTCGTCGTACGTCACCACGACCTGTGGTCGGTAACGCTCGATGAGCGCGGCGAGACGGCTCGCCGCCTCGTCAACCGGGGCGTTCCAGAAGGCATGTGGGGCCTCGTTCTGAGGCCAACCCATCATCCCCGAGTCGTGGTAGCCGAGCATCTCGAGTGCACCGACGTCGAGGATGTCGCAGCTTCGCTCGAGCTCGCGACGGCGCTGTGCCGAGACCGCCGCCGGGTCGTGGCCGGGCTCGCCCGGCTTGGCGCCGGTCGCGGCGTCGCCGAGCTCGCCGTTCGTGCAGGTGACGAGAACTGTCCGCACTCCCTCGGCCGCGTACTTGCAGAGGATGCCACCGGTCGAGGATGCCTCGTCGTCCGGGTGGGCGTGTACTGCCATGAGGGTCCTGGCCGGTGACTGGGGCATCGCTGCAGGATATGGCGCTGCCGGCACACGCCTGTGCGGCCACTTGGGTCGACGAGGAGGCCGTCGTGGACGGTTCAGTGAACCGGGACGCGAAACAGGGCCCGCCTGAGCGGGCCCTGTTTGGTCGCTGCGAGCGGGCGGGGGTCGCTCAGCAGCAAAGCGTGGGCCACCACCTCGTCTCCTTGGGGGGCTGGCTTGTCGTGACGCGGTGTGGCTGCGGCACGGACGAGGCGTGAGGTGTCCCACGATCAAAGGCCGGTCGGGCAAACAAGCGATCTGCGTCCGACCTGAGGAGGCTTACCATTTGCTCGACCGGCCTCGACTTGAATTTTCAAGGGCAGGCGAGATGTGCCCGCGGCAACTGTGTACCCGACTTGAAGACGGCCAAACTCCTTTCTCGGAATATCTTCTCCTACGCCTCCGCAATTTGGCCCGCGGCCGGTAGGATGCGCCGCGTGACCTGGCTGGACGGCGGGCCGGGTCTCCTGCGGGAGGGTCCGGTTCCCCGGGAGGAGCTGGTGCGCCGGGAAGAGCTGGGCTCCAGTCGGGGGAACCGATGAGCCACCCGGACGAGACCAGGCCGGCGCTGCTGCTCATCGAGGACGATCGTGAGGATGCGCTCCTCGTCCAAGCATTGCTCGATGAGGCCGCAGACCAGGGCGAGCATGCCGGAGCCGAACGCCTCGTGTGGGCACGGACGCTCGACGACGCGGTGCCGTTCCTCGATGCCGGACCCGAGTGCGTGCTCCTCGACCTCGGGCTGCCGGACGCAAGCAGCACCCGCGCCCTGCAACAGGTCGTGAGCCGAGCACCCGACGCGGCTGTCGTCGTGCTGACCGGCCTCGACGACGAGCGGCGAGGTCTCGAGGCCATCGCCGGGGGAGCTCAGGACTATCTCGTGAAGGGCGTGGCCGACGGCGTCCTCATCGCCCGCTCGATCCGTTACGCCACAGAGCGCAAGCGGGCGGCCAACACCGCCCGCAGGTTGCGTGAGGCCGAGCTGCGGACCCAGGAGAACGTTCGGCTCGAGCGAGGGCTGCTCCCTCGGCCACTCTTGCGCAGCGACTCGATCCAGTGCATGACGCTGTACCGGCCGGGCGGCGAGCAGGCGCTCCTCGGTGGCGACTTCTTCGACGTCGTAGAGCTCGACGACGGGACGGTGCGGGCGATGATCGGCGACGTGGCCGGTCACGGTCCGGACGAGGCTGCTCTCGGTGTACGGCTCCGCGTCGCGTGGCGCACGCTCGTGCTCGCGGGCGTCCCTCCGGAGCACACCTTCGACACGCTGCAGGACCTGTTCGGCAGCGAGCGGCCGAGCACGGAGAGCTTCGTCACGGTGTGTGACCTGTGCATCACGCCGAACCGCCGCTCGATGGGCATGCTGCTCGCCGGGCACCCGGCGCCGATCCTCGTGAACGGGGGGCTGGCGGTCTCCTACGACGGGCAGGCAGGCCCACCGCTCGGTGTCATGGATGCGGTGTCGTGGCCGATGAACGAGATCAGCCTCGAGCGATCCTGGGGGGTGGTCCTGTACACGGACGGTCTCGTGGAGAACGTCGAGGTCGTCGCCGAGGACGGGACGACCGCGCGGCTCGGGTCGGAGGGCCTCGTCGACCTCGTGCGCCTCGCGATCGCCGACGGCCACTCCATCGAGCGCATCGTGCAGGAGACCCTCGCGACGCTGCAGACGACGCGCTCGGGCACGTTCCCCGACGATGTCGCCATCGTGGCCCTCTCGTCCCCGGGGGGTGGGCTCTGAGCGGCAGGCGCCCGCAGGGTCGCGTGCATGGATCGTCGCTGAGCCGCCGCGTCGCGACGCTCGTCGTGCTGGCGGGGGCCGTGCTGCTGGCGAGCGTCGTCGTGAGCGCCTTTGCGGTGATCCATCTGAACGACTCCGTCCGCCAGCAGGTCGACCGCGTCGATCCGGCCACCGTTTCGGCGGAGGGCCTCCTCAGCGCAGTCGTGGACGAGGAGACGGGTGTGCGCGGCTACGTGCTCTCTCGCGAGCGAGGGTTCCTCGCCCCCTATTCGACGGGAGTGAGCGAGCAGGCGGCGGCGATCGCACGCCTGCGCCAGTACCTCGCCGGCAACACTGCGCTCGAGGCGGATCTCGAGCGGGCCGCAGCGGCGGCGGCGAAGTGGCGACACCGTTTCGCCATTCCGACGATCGCGGATGCAGCGGCGGGCAAGCGCGTGGCACGCAGCGTGGCGCGGACGAGGTTCGGCGAGCGCTTGTTCGACGGCTTCCGGGCCGAGATGAGCACCTTCAGCGCCGCGCTGAGGAGCGCGCACGCGTCCGCTGACGCGAGCCTCACCGACGCCGATCACGAGCTCATCGCGCTGCTCGGCCTGTGCCTCCTCGCGATGCTCGTCGTGTTCGAGCTGACCTGGATCTTGATCCGGCGCTGGATCACGGCGCCGATCATCGAGCTCGCGACCGACGTCCGTCAGGTGGCCGGCGGCGCGTTCGAGCACCCCATCGAGGCAGGCGGCTCGTCGGAGGTCCGGTCGCTCGCAAGCGACGTCGACGCCATGCGGGGCCGCATCCTCTCCGACCTCCACGAGGTCGAGGCGGCCCGCGGGGAGCTGGCACGCCAGAGTGCGGCCCTCGAGCTCTCGAACCGCGACCTCGAGCACTTTGCGTACGTCGCATCGCACGACCTCCAGGAACCCTTGCGAAAGATGTCGAGCTTCTCCGAGCTCGTGCTCCGCCGTTACGGCGACCGCCTCGACGAGCAGGGGAGAGAGTTCCTCTCCTTTGTCGCCGAGGCCGCTCGGCGCATGCAGCACCTCATCAAGGACGTGCTCGAGGTGAGCAAGGTCGGCCGCACTTCCTATCCGATGGAGGACGTCGACCTGAACGAGGTCCTGCGGTCGGTGACGGCGAACCTCTCCGACGCGATCGCGGAGACGGGCGCGGTGATAGCGAGCGATGACCTGCCCACCGTTCGTGGAGACGATGCGCTGCTCGCTGCTCTCGTGCAGAACCTGATCGCCAACTCTCTCAAGTTCCGTTCGACGAGCCCGCCGCATGTCGTGGTCTCGACCGAGCCACCGGTGAGCCGCCGAGACGTGGCCTCGGCCGGCGGAGGCTCAGCTCCGGCTGCGGCGGCCCCGGTCGAGGACGCGATGTGGCGGATCGCGGTCGCGGACAACGGCATCGGCATCGCGCCAGAGGATGCCGACCGGGTGTTCGCCATGTTCGAGCGCCTCCACAAGCGTTCGGACTACCCCGGCACCGGCATCGGCCTCGCCCTCTGCCGGCGAATCGTCGAGCATCACGGAGGAAGGATCTGGCTCGACACGACCTACCGGCCCGGTGTGCGGGTCGTGTTCACGCTGCCTGCAGACCTCGCCGAGGCGCGTCCGCTGTCCGCGCTGAGCCAGCAGGGAGACGGCTGAGCGTCGCACCGCACTCGAGCGACTGAGCGACGGGCCCGAGCCGCGGGACCAGGCACCCCGAGCGCCGGGACAATGGGCAGTCGGGGTGACTCGTGTGCAGTTTTGCCCCGGCTCATCGCGGGTAGGTCACGCAGCACAGGCAGGCATGAACAGGGCAGGCATGAGCAGAAAGAGCGGACGAGAGAGGCAGGAAGGAACGGCACTCAGGTGCTCGGTGAGGCATGTCCACTCGGCAGGCGAGACTCGGATCTCGAACATGGCAGACAGACCGGCTCGGGAAGGGTCCCTAGCCGGATCCCGGCAGCGCCGGGTCATGCGCGTCGCCGAGCGCGAGCTCGCGCGCGGCCCGGCGTCGACGGCTGAGACCCGGGGTTGGTTGAAGGCGGTCTCGGCGTCGTTCGGCTTCGACGACGCCACCGTCGAGAGCCTGACGCTCGTCGCGAGCGAGTTGCTGGCGAACGCCTTCCTGCACGCTGCCGGCCCCTTCGCTGTGTCGCTCGAGGTGGAACGTGACATCCTGCGCGTCGGTGTCAGCGACCGGTCCACGCTTTCGCCGGTGCTCAAGGCTTTCGACGATTTCGCCTCCACCGGCCGCGGGCTGCGCATCGTGCAGGCGACATCGCTCGAGTGGGGGACCGACATGCGTGTCGACGGGAAGACGGTCTGGGCCGACTTGGCCCTGCCCCACCTCGAGGACCTGAGCCTTGCCGGGGACCAGCCCGGGAACCCCTCCGCACGGGGCGAGGTGCACTGGGCCGAGCCTTTGCACCGGGGCGGTGGTTCGAGCCGAACCTCCTCGAACCAGCCGATCGACGGTGACGAGCGCACCACCTCGGCGAGGACCGGCCAGGAGCCGGACGCGGGTGCCGGAACCGTGCAGAGGGTGATCTATCGCGACGTGCCGGTGGAACAGTTCATCGCGATGCGTGCGCGCATCGAGGCCATGCTGCGCGAAGGCACGCTCATCGTCCTCGGTGGCGACCGTGAGGACGTGCCCGAAGGGCTGCGCGAGCTCGCCAGGCGCGCGACGACACAGTTCCTCGCCGTGGCCCGCGCCGAGGCGAGTGCTCCGCCGGAGCCGGTCGCACGCCGCGAAGGCACGGGGCTCGGCGACTTCGCGGTGGACTTCCCGGCGGTCGCAGCCGAACACCTGGAGGAGTTCGCAGACGTCGTGAAGACGCTCAACGAGTGGTGCAGGTCCAACCACCTCCTCGTCGCGCCGCTCACCGACGAGATGCAGCGCCTCCACCGCTGGTCGGTTCGCCAAGCGGCGGCGCAGATCGGAAGCGGCGTCGCTCCGCAGCCCTTTGTCGAGTGCGAGGGACGCTCGCCGACCGCTGACTAACCCTCCGCCGCCTGGTATGCCTCGTGCAGGCGGGCGAGGCACTTCGAGAGCAGCCGGGACACGTGCATCTGGCTGATGCCCAGCTGTTGCGCGATCTCGGACTGGGTGAGGTCCTCTTCGAAACGCAGCTTCAAGATGAGCCGCTCGCGTTGGGGCAGTCGGGCAAGGTAGGGCTCGAGGAGCAGCCGGCGCTCCGAGTTGGCGAACTCGGCGTCCTCACCGCCGAGATGGCTCCCGAGCGTGTCGTCGTCCTCTCCGGGTGCGTCGAGGGAGGTCGAACGGTATGCGTGCCCGGCCTCGAGCGCTTCGAGCACGTCGTCCTCCGACGCTGCAGTCACCTGCGCGAGCTCCTGGATCGTGGGAGAGCGGCCGAGGCTCTGCGACAGGTCGCTGATCGCCTGTCCGAGATGCAGGTAGAGCTCCTGGATTCGTCGAGGTGCACGGACAGACCACCCGCGGTCACGGAAGTGCCTCTTCAACTCCCCGATGATGGTCGTCGTTGCGTAGCTCGTGAACTCGACGCCGCGCTCGGGATCGAAGCGGTCCACCGCCTTGATCAACGCGAGCGAGCTCACCTGGTACAGGTCGTCGAGAGGCTCTCCGCGGTTGGCGAAGTGCCGCGCCAGTCGATCGGCGAGCCACAGGTGTGCCTCGATGAGGTCGTCCCGAAGGTCCTTTTCACCTGCGGCGAATCGTTCGAACTTCTCGCGTAGCTCTGCGGAGCGAGCCGGGTCGTTGGAACTGCTCACGCGTGTTCAGTACTCCGTTGCTTGCGCAGCCAGGCCCGGCGGGTGTCGCCCGCCTCGTCGGCGCCGTGCTCGTCGACGAGCGCGTCGAGGATCCGCGCCGACAGGTCTGAGGACAGCACGATGTCGGCGCCCGCCTGGCCGTTCTGCAGAGCGACCGGCGTGCCGAGGCCGACTCCGACGGCGCGGCCTTCCACCTCGAGGACGTCACCGACGGCTTCGAAGGAGATCTCGAGCCGGGTGGCCGGCGCGCCCTCGACGAGCGTGAGGCACAGCTCGTCTATCGCAAGGCGCAGGTCGGTGATCTCGTCGTAGTTGAACGAGAGCCTCGCTGCCACTGCGGCACCGGTCGTGCGGGCGAGTGCCAGCCATTCGACGGTGGCGGGAATCGAGAGCTCGACCCGGGAAGGGCCCGTTGCGGCCGTCATCCTGCGACCGCCGCATCGACCGTCTCGAAGATGGAGAACACGTCGACCAGGCCCGTGATCTCGAGCACCTTCGCCACGCTCCGCCCCGTCACGACGAGTCGCAGGTCGCCACCGTCTGCGCGGAGGCGCTTCAGGCCGCTCACGAGGACGCCGAGGGCTGTCGAGTCGAGGAAGGTCACGGCGCTCAAGTCGACGACGACGATGGCGCGACCGTCCTGCGCGACCGTGAGGAGCCGATCGCGGAGCTCGGGCGCCGTCGAGACGTCGATCTCACCTCTCACGGTGAGCACCGATGTCTGATCGCCGACGGCGCGCTCGGCGATCTCGAACATCTCTTCCATGTGATGGGATCCCTTCTTGGCACAATTGGTTGGGAAGCTGGCCCGAGGAGCAGTGCCGGGCGAGAAAGCTCTGCTGGTCAGCACCCCGCGACCGTAGCGGCGAAGGGGCGAGTGCGGGCGCGGTTGGTGATGTTGCGGGGGCATCGTTTCGGGGTATGAGGCCGTGCTCTTTCAGGGTATGAAGGCCGGATGAGGTAGGACCACACAGGGCCGGATCTCGAGACCGAGCAAGCAGAGGCTGACGAGGCGCATGCCGATCATGTTGCGGATCGCGCGCCGACTCCTGACGAGGAGGTCGGTCAGACGTGGCCCTACCAGTGGTACCAGCGTCGCTCGGCTCCGGCGACGAAGAAGCCGATGAGCCAGATCAGGAACGCGATCACGGCGATGATCCAGAGGAAGTGCACGGCAAACCCGAGACCTCCCAGGATCAGCGCCAATAGCAGCACTGCTATGACGAGACCCACGAGTGAATGCCTTTCTCTCGCCACGGTCCATACCGTGTAGTTGCGATGTGAAATACCCGCCGCGTGACAAGACGCAAACTGCACGCGGAACACAGCACCTCGGGGGAAAGGCTGCAACAATCGGGCGCCGTGACCGGCCTGCGCGTGGCGGTGGGACTGCTCATCGTCACGTTCACGTTCGCGAGCCTCGTCGGGACGTTCGTCATGCCACGGGGGAAGTCGTTCGGATTGAGAACGGCGTTGCTGGTCATGCGGACCGCCCGACTGCTCGGCGTGGCGATAGCCCGACCGTTTCGCGGCTTCTCGCAGAAGGACGCCATCCTCGCCGCAGTCGGGCCCTTCGCGCTGCTCGCGCAGCTCGCCGCGTTCCTCACATTGCTCGTGCTCGGTTACTCGATCGCCCTCTGGCCGTACGCGACCTCGTACCCCGACGCCTTGAAGCTCGCCGCCGCCGAGGTGTTCTCAGCAGGCATCGCCCGCGTGTCCGGACCGGGCAACGCAGCCCTGCAGGATCTCGGCGCCGTGACGGGTGGCGTTGCCATCGCGCTCCAGATCGGCTACCTCCCCGCGATCTATCAAGCCTTCAACCGGCGAGAGTCATTGGTCACGCTCCTCGAGAGCCGGGCCGGCCTTCCGGCCTGGGGGCCCGAGCTGCTGATGCGCCATCAGCTGATCGCCAGCCTCGACGGCCTGCCGCAGCTCTACCGCGACTGGGAGCTGTGGTCGGCCGACCTCGCCGAGACCCACGTGAGCTA
This sequence comes from Actinomycetes bacterium, assembly GCA_021838945.1. Classification (GTDB taxonomy): domain Bacteria; phylum Actinomycetota; class Acidimicrobiia; order Acidimicrobiales; family Bog-793; genus JAKCCH01. The sequence goes on along the minus strand of JAKCCH010000056.1, from coordinate 4,740 downwards.
CCCGATCCTGCTCGTGTTCCGCTCGCCGCAGCCGGGATACTCCTACGTCCTCGCGCTGCTCACCGTGCTCGACGCGGCCGCGTTGCACCTGTCGCTGATGCCATCGACAGCGCCGCACGAAGCGCGCTTCTGCTTGCGGATGGGGTTCACGGCCTTGCGGCGCATCGGCGAGACGCTCGATTGGAGCGTCGACTACGACCCGCTCCCGGACGCGGAGCTCCAGTTGACCTACGAGGAGTTCGCCCACGCCGTCGATCTGCTCGTGCAGGTCGGCGTTCCGACCGAGCGAACAGCCGAGGAGGCCTGGCCGCACTTCCGCGGCTGGAGGGTCAACTACGAGGCCGTCGCATACCGCCTCGCCGATCGGATCGTCGCCCCGCCGGCTCCGTGGTCCGGTGAGCGGCGCCACCTTGCTGCTGATGTGATGCGGCCGCTCCGGCCGGCACACCGCGAGCCCGGGGGGAAGATGACGGACCGTTCGACCCTGCTGCCGCCCGGCTGAGCCTCAGACCGCGCGGTGGACGGGGCCCGCGACCTCGTCGACGAAACGGCCCATCGTCTCGAACCGTTCGCCTGCGTCCCGGCCGAGCGTGCGATCGGACAGGATGAACTCGGCGACGCCGAGCTCGGCGTAGGACCCGAGGATCTCGGAGATCTCGGCAGGCGAACCGAAGATCGAGGGCTGGCGGGTTGCCTGCTCACGGAGACGGGCGACTTCGGCGGGGTCGTCGTGCATGAACACGAGCGCCTGGGTGGAGCGCTCGAGGGTCGACGGATCGCGCCCCACCCGTTCGCAGTGGGCGTCGAGAACCGCCAGCTTGTGTGCGAGGGTCTCGGGGGTCCCCCAGTAGTTCCAGATGTCGGCGTGCCGAGCGGCGACGCCCATGGCGATCTGCTCGCCGGAGACGCCGACGAGCAGCGGGAGATGCGTCTGAACCGGCTTCGGTTCACAGGGGGCGCGTTCGAGGTGGTACCAGCGGCCGTCGAAGTCGGACCACGTGTTGTCGAGGAGCGTGCGCACGACCTGGCAGGCCTCGTCGAGGCGGCCGAGCAGCTCTGCGTTCTCCGGCAGCGAGATGCCGTAGGCCTCGTGCTCGTTGCGCTGCCAGCCTGCGCCAAGGCCGAGCACGAGCCGGCCATTGCTGATCCGGTCGGTCGTGGCCGCCATCTTGGCGAGGATGGCAGGGTGCCGGTAGGTGTTCCCGGTCACGAGGACGCCGAGTCGCACGCGCTCGGTCCGCGCGGCGAGCGCCGCGAGCGTCGTCCATGCCTCGAGGCGCGGCTCGGCAGGCGGTGATGTCTGCGGCATGAAGTGGTCGGCGAGATAGACGGAGTCGTATCCGAGCCTCTCAGCCTCGAGAGCGGTCGCGAGCACGTCGTCGAACGGTCGCTCTGTCGCGATCCAGCAGCCGAGTCGCATCTCTCCTTCCTACCGGATCAGCGACAGGATGCCGGCACGTCGACGGTGCCGATGCCGGAGGGGAGGATGGCGACAGTGGAGACGCTGGCGATCTTGTGACTGCCAGAGCTGCCGAGGCTGCCGGCGCCGGACGCCACTTCCGTCTCTGCGATGCCGGACACCTCCTCTGCCGGTCCGTCCGGCGTGGTGGAGGCGACGACCGAGCCGGACTCGAGGTCGACGCAGGCGAGGGTCGTCGCACCGTAGACGAAGCCCGGCCCGGAGCCCGTGGGCGCGATGGCAAGGGGTGTCAGCGTGGCGGGGACCGGGGCTGCAGACACAGGCGTGATCGCCAGCGGGTCGAGGGAGAGCCGGTCCACGGCGGTGCTCCCTGCGTTGCCGACGACAGCGAGCGCATCGGACGTGCCCGCGGCGAGCGCCTCGACCTCGCCACCGTGGGCGAGGGAGAGGCTCGAGACGACCTGCCCGCTCTCGAGATCGATCACCTCGAGCGCGGTCGAGGGTGCTGGAGGGACTGCGCTCGGCGTGAAGACGCTTACGACCGCGAGGTGTGCTCCTCGTACCACGGAGGCGTGCTGGACCACGACTCCGGGGAACGTGGCGAGCGAGCGGACGGAACCGGAGCTGCTGACGAGGTCGAGGGCGCGGCCGGTCGAGACCACGACAGAGCCAAAGCCGGCCGGCGCGGCAAGGAGCGTGACGCCGTAGCCGCGTCCGAGCGGGATCGATCGGCGTTCGGCCAGCGACGTCGGGTCGAGCTCGTGCAAGGTGAGGCGGTACGGCGCCTCGTCGAGACGGCCGCCGAGCGCGAGACGGGCCTCGCCGAACCAGACGGCATCCGAGGTGGCAAGGAGGGAGCTTGCGACGGGAGCCGCTCTCGCGAATTCGGCCGAAGCGACGGCGCCGGCAGATAGCGACCGAGAGCGGCCGGGGAACACCTCGAGAACGCGCAGGGCCGTCTCCTCGGCCCCGCACGCCTGCAGGGCGAGCAGCCCGCCGTGCCCGCCCGCTGTCACCGCCGCGAAGGTGCCGCGCTCGAGCGGGGTGAATGCCCACGCTCCGAGACGGGTAGGCACCCCCGGCGAGGAGGCGGTCTGCGCAGGCAGGCAAGGTGGCAGCGGGTGTGATGCGGCGGCGTGATGTCTACGGGGTTGATCAGTGCTGATGATGCCGGCAGCAATCGCGGCAGCGCTCGCGGCTATGACGATCACCGCAACGGCGACAGAGGCTGCCGATGCTCCCCGCCGGCCCGGGATCAGCTTCCGACCCGTCGATTCCGCGCTCATCACCGTGCAAGACGACGCTACAGGTCCCGGTCTTGCAGCGGATGTCGGGCCGGCGGGGTATCCGAGCGATCAGGCCAATCTCGCGGATCTGTGTTGCGTGCCGCTCAGTAGAGGCCGAGCGTAGCCGCGCACTGCGGCCACTGGCCCCAACCCGAGCGGGCTTGCAGCTCTGCCGCCGCCTGGTCCTGCACCGCCGGCGGGGCATCGCTCGGCAACCCGGTGTAACCGAGGCCGTACCAGGTCGAGAGCGAGAACTGATAGGCGCCGTAGTACCCGTTGCCGGTGTTCTCGGCGTAGTTGTCACCGGACTCGCAGACCCGCAGCTCGTACCACACACCTCCGGACGGTGCCGCCGGCGCTGCCGGTGCGGCTGTCGTGGTGGTCGTGGTGGTGGTGGGCGGCGGGGGAGGCGGCGGTGGCGGTGGCGGTGGTGCGACGACGGCTATGACGTGTTTCGCCTTGTGGTGGTGGACGACCGGAAGGCCGGTGGCGTTGCTCAGCTCCGCGTGCCGGGTACGGCGCGCGTTGTGGACGGCTACGAGGTCTCGGCCGTCATGAACGTCCGGCCCCTTGTGGCCGGGCAAGATTCGGTCGCTACGCGTGCGCGCGGCGAGGGCGTTTGCGGCGATGCTGCCGCTTCCGTGGTGGGCAGCGCTCTTCGCGCTGGTGAGCACGGAATTGAAGGTGCCGGCGGTGGTGCCGGCGATGGCGCTCGCTCCGAGCGCCGTGAACGCGGTCAGCGCGATCAGGGGGTGCTTGCGCATCGTGCTCCTCCTTGGGAGTTCGGAAACCCCGGTGGGCTCCAGGTGGGGGTGCTGATGCGGGCAGCCCGTCTTCTCTGCATGCGGCTCGTGGCACGATGCCGGAAGGGCGGGTCGTGTCGGGACGCTGTGGCATCCATTCGAGGTGCAGACGGGAACGGCCCTGTGTGCTGGGTTGGTGACGCGACTCCTTTTGTCCGTCTGGTCAGGACTGGGTCATGACGACGATGTGCAGGACGCGGCGCGTTGCCGTACCGGCATGGCCACGTGCACAGGGCGACTTCGTCGACCCTCGTCCCCGGGATCCCACCCACCGGGGCACTGCAGCACCGTCCGTCTGTCGGAATGTGTGTGGTCACTGTAGCGAGCACCGCGACCGCGGGCAAGCGCTCAACGCTGCCGGATCACGAATCTCCTGCTCAGCGAGCTGAGCTTGCCCCCAGAAGGCAACCTGCACTCTCAGCGGCTGCGCTGTCACGCTCTGTTCGCGGGGCGGGTCGAGTGGGCCGCCCGGTTTGCGCCCTCCCCCGGCGGCTATGCCGCCGGTCCGTCCGCCTGCGCCTCGAGGCCGAGAGGGATGCCGAGAGAGGCGCCGACCGCCTCGATCGCGGTGGCCACGGCGTCGCGGACCTCCGGGCGCGACTCCTCGGCCACGCTCGCGAGCGGGGTGACCGTGGCATAGCCGAGGGCGGTGAGCGTCTCGTCACTCTCGTCGCCGGGCGGAGCCTCTCCGAAACCCAGCTCGAGCTGCATCCTCGTCCCTCCCGCGGCATCGACGAGAGCCGAGCGGATGAGGCCGCTCCGAGCGAGCTTCGCCCATCGGATGCCCCTCAGCTCGCCGAGGGGGAGGTTGGGGACGTTGCAGCTCACGACCGTGCGCGGCGGGGCGGTGGCGACAAGGGCCGCCAGCTCGGCCGCGATGGTGGCTGCCGTCTCGAAGTGGATCGTCGACTCGCCGGCTGACTCGAACAAGGCGAAGGGTCCGGACTGGATGCTCACGGCGAGGCCGCGCTTGTTGAAGTGCACCGCCGTGAGAGCCGCACCGATCGTTCCGGAGTGGAGCACAGCGCGGCCGACGTTGCGGCCGGGATTGATGCCGGCGACGACGAGGTCCGGCGGCGGGCCGTACGCCCCGAGGCAACCGGCGATCACGATGAGGGCCGGCAGCGCCTCGACGGCGAGGACTTCGATGCCCTCGAGACCGGGCGGCGAGACGGCCGCCACGTCGATCCCGTCGTGCATGGTGTGGAGGGGTCCCACTCCTGCTCCGGCG
>JAKCCH010000055.1 GCA_021838945.1 Actinomycetes bacterium | reverse complement strand
GCGGGCGGCAGCTGAGGCCATTCCCGGAACGGTTCTCCCCAGCCTCGGGAGGGCCACCTTGGTCTCGCCCGCGAGCCCGCTATTCTAAAGGTGCCGCGGGGGTGTAGCTCAGTTGGTAGAGCGCTACGTTCGCAATGTAGAGGCCGAGGGTTCGAGTCCCTTCACCTCCACCAGATCGCCGTATTCGAACTCGCTCGAAGAAAAGAGCAGGTCGAACGGCGGGTGGTACCCCACGTCGGCGATCTTCCCATCGCGCACCTCGATGCGCGTGAACACGGCTTGGTTGAACCGGCGCCTGGTTGGTACTGACGCTCGAGCGTAGGCCTTGGCGCAGTTGGTGGCGAAGCGCATGGCCGTCTCCAAGATCTCCTGCCACTCGGCGAGGTGGGCGTCGACCGCGGCGAGGCGCTCCTCGGCCGCGCGGACGTCGGTGGCGATGCGGGCCTGTTCGGCTTTGAGGGTGGCGACGTCGATGGCGCCCGCGTAGTAGGCGTCGAGGAGCTTGCGCCGTTCGGTGTCGGCCTTGGCGAGCTTGCGGGTGAGGAACTCGCGCTCGGCGGCGTTGCGGTGCTGGCGAGCGGTGATCTCGGCTTCGAGCTCCTCGCGGAGGCGCTTGAGCCAGGACGTGGGGAGCTGGATGCGCTCGTAGAGCTGTTCGACTTGGGCTTCGAGGTCACCGGCGGGCATGTAGGGCTCCTGGCAGCCGGTGGGGTTGCGGTTCTTCTGGCCGAGGCAGTACAGGTACTCGTAGCGGCCCTTGGCCAGCTGGAACGAGAGCCCTCTTCCGCACACCCCGCAGAACAGCGTGCCCTTGAGGTAATGGTTGTGGCGGCGCTCCCTCGTCCCGCGTGCTGCGCGGGCGGCGAGGAGGTCCTGGACCGTGTTGAAGGTGGTGGTGTCGATGAGGGGTTGGTGGAGGCCGGGGTACTCGACGCCCTCCCAGGACACGATCCCGGCGTAGGCCTTGTTCGACAAGACGTTCGCCAACGCGGACACGCCGATGGGTCCGACCGGCCGGTCCCGCCGGCCCCGGTTGCGCAGCCCTCGATGGGCCAGTTCTTGGACGAGGCGTTCGAGGGTCCACTCGCCGGTCGAGTACAGCTCGAAGGCGGCGGTGATGTGCGGGGCGCGCTCAGGGTCGACGACGATGTGGGCGACCTGGCGCCCGCTCATCGTCTCGCGGACGTTGGTGTAGCCGAGCGGGGCGGCGTGCGGCCAACCGCCCATCTTGGCCTTCTGGGCCATGCCCTTCTTGATCTCCGAGGCCAGGTTGGCCGAGTAGAACTCGGCCATGAGGGCGTGGATGCCTTCGACCAGCCGACCTGACGCGGTCTCCTCCAGGTTCTCGGTGACCGACACGAGCGTCACGCTCCGGCGCCGGAGCAGTGCCCGTATGGCGACGTGGTCTTCCATGTTGCGGGCGAGCCGGTCGATCTTGTGGACCACGACCGCGTCGACGTCGGCGTCCTCGGCGATGCGGGCCAGCATCTCTTTCAGCTGCGGCCGGTCGGCGGAGCGGGCGGACTCGCCGCGGTCGGCGTACTCGTCGACGAGGTCCCAGCCCTTCTCCTTGATGTGGCGGACACAAGCCTCGCGCTGGGCGGGGATGGAGAAGCCCTCCTCACCCTCGCCGTGCTCGGCCTGCTCGCGGGTTGAGACTCTCAGGTAGACCACGCAGCGCACGATCGCCCTCCCTTCTGCTTGGTGGCCGCCGTGTGACGGGGTGCGGGTCGATCAGACCTCGACGGGGCGGGGAGCGCAAGCCGCTCGGCGTGGACCTCCTCGGCTAACGCCAGCAGGGCCCGGGCCAGGGGACGGAGGGACTCGGGCTCCGGCGCCCTGGTGGCCCGTAGGCGCCGACCGCACGGCAGGGCGCCATCTACCCGGCCCTGGGCGACAGGGCGGCCCTGTTCGCCACGTGGGCGCCGCTCGGGGCCGACCGGCGACCGGCGTGCCGGGCTCAGGAATGCCTCTTCGACACGGCGGTCCGCGCGGCGAGGTCGATGAGGTGGCGGCGGGGCCCGGTCGAGCCGACCGGCAGCCACACCGCTCCTCCCGGTCCGGCGCCCAGCCCGCCCGCTCCGGTGACGACCGCCACCTCGGGGTGATCGAGAATCTGGCGGGCCTCGGCCTCTCGGCGCTGTGAGGGGAACCAGAAGCACACCCAGGGCGACCAGCCCGTCGCGTGGACCAGTTCGGCGTAGCCGGTGAGCTTGCCCGCCAGGCGCGTGAGGGTCTCGGTGCCCCGGTCGTACTCGACGAAGCACTCAACCGCCCGCTGGCCGTGGCGGAGGACTCCGAACCCGTCGGGACGGACGACCCCGCCCCACTCGGCGGCGCAGCGCCGCTCGGACCACCACTCGGCCAGCTCGGCGTCCTCGACGGTCCTCGCCCAGCGTGCGAGAGAGCAGAACAGGCCGTTGACCCCGAGGAGGTGGGCGAGGCGCTGGCTGTCGGAAAGCGCCAGCGCCCGCGTGTGGTGCTGCCCAGGTCGGGGGACCTCGATGCCCCGGTCAGCGACCACGATCTCGACGCCGAGGCTGTCGAGCACATAGTGGTAGGGGTCGGAGCCGACGGGGCGGAACGGCCGGAACCGGTCAAGGACCTGAAGCCCGTAGAGGGCGGTCAGGCGGTGGCGGGCGGTGGTCAGGTTCGCAAAGCACAGGTCGCTCACCTGCTCGGTGGTGAGCACCTTGTGGTCGAAGAGGACCTGGCAGAGGAGGCGGTCCCGGGGCGTCAGCCGGTGAGCAACCGAGCCCACGACGTTGTGGTCGGCCCGGGGCCGCACGGGCAGCGGCCGGCGGCCGTCGGGCCGGACCGAAGCGGTAGCGGAGCTCACAGATCACTCCAGGAGTCGGGGTCACCGCCTGCCGAGGTGGGGTAGCGGTCACGCTGGCGCTTCGCCCACGGGGACCCCGGCAGCTCTGGGCGTCCGGGGGACCTGCCGACCGACCTGCCGTCCGACCTGCCGACCGGAACGTCACCGTCGCCACGGTGCCGGGCGCCGCGCCGCCCGGCGAGCCGGCGGCGCAGGTCCTCGTCGTCACGTTCGGCCCGGCTGCGACCGAAGTTCTCCCGTGCCGCCGCCCGGATGGTCTCTGCCTGCCCGGTCACCGCCGGGGCCGGTTCGGTGCGCACGGTAAAGGCCGGGGTTTCCTCCCAGTCGACCACCAGGCGCACCGCCGCCTGGTGGGCGCCGAGGTGCGACAGGTCGTGCTCGGAGACCTCGGGGGCGACGTGGCGTTCGAGGACGTGGGCGTCTTCGGGGGAGCAGTTGAAGAACACCTTGTTGCGGGCGTTGGCCGACAGCGCCTCGCGCAGCTCCTTGGGCAGCTGCCCGAGGTGCTGGTGGGCGGCCACGATGGAGAGGCGGTAGCCGCGGGCCTCGGCCAGCATGTCTGCGATCGACCCCGGCAGGGTCAAGAAGTTCTGCGCCTCGTCCAGGTAGAGCGCGGCGTCACAGCGGGCCAACTGGCCGCTCCGCGCCCGGGCGGTGATGGTCTGCCACACCTTGGCGACGACGAAGCTACCGAGGAGGCGGCACGAGTCCTCCCCCAGGGTGCCCTTGGGGAGGCGGGCCAAGAGCAGCCCGCCGTCGAGCACGGCGCCGAGGTCGAAGCTTGAGGTGGCCGAGCCGAGCACCGCGGCGACGAACGGGCGGGTGAGCACGACGCGGAGCTTGTTCATGACCGGCCCGACCATCTGGGACTGGGCGGCCGGGCTCATCCGCTCGTAGGCGTCCCAGAAGCCCTTCAAGGTCGGGTCGTCCAGGCGGTGGGTCAGCCCGGCCCGGAACCCCGGCTCGGTCAACAGGCGCGGGATGTCGGCCAACGTGGCGCCCGGCTGGCGCAGGGCGGTGAGCGCGGCGACCCGGAGCACGTCGTCGGTGCGCGGCCCCCAGTAGGCCTCGAACAGGCGATGGAAGATCCCGACCAGGTGGTCGACGGCCAGGTGCGGGTCTGCGGCGTCGAGGACGTTCATGGCCGGTGGAGCGCTGTCGTCGTCGGGGTCGAGGATCACCACCCGCCCGGCCGCTTCTTCGGGGAGGCGGTCGAGGATGTCGTCGACCAGGTCGCCCTTGGGGTCGAGCACCACCGCGCCGCGGTGCGCCTCTGCGTCTTGGAGGACGAGGTTGGCGAGGAGCGTCGACTTCCCCGACCCGGTCGCTCCGAGCACGTGGGCGTGCTGGCGGGCGTCGGCCACCGCCAGGGCGACCGGTGGGCGCGCGGTGGTCTCGGCCCGGCCGAGCACCTTGCCGTCACAGCCCACCTCGGGAGGCGGGGCGACGCTGTGCGCCCCGGCCCGCGACAGGCCGGCGACCGTGCGGTCGGTCGGCAGGTGGGCCAAGGCTGCCAGCTCGGCGACGGTGTACAGGTCCCCCCGTCCGAGACGGCGGGCGCACAGCGTGCGCCACGGGCGGGTGAGACGGCGGCGGGTGAGCCGGTTGCGCCCGTCGAACATCGCCAGCGCCCCCACGATCCCCTGTCCCTCGGCCCGGAGCCGCTGGCGCGCCCCGTGGCCGCGGGCTTGGCCGACCACCCCGTAGCGGAGCGTCGCCTCGAAGCACAGCGAGGCGGCCTTCTCGGTGATGGCCCGAACGTCGGACGCCCGGGTCGGATCGGCCGACAAGCCCGGGCGCTGGGGCACGCCCTTGGTCATCCAGAAGTCGACGAAGCGCACCAACCTCGAACGCGACCGACCGGTCCGCAGCGCCACCGCGGCGGTGCGACAGCGGGCATAGCGGCGGCGCGCCGCCGGGCGGGCCAGCACCTGGACCACCCCGGCGTCGTCCGGGCCGAGGCCCGACAGGGCAGCCAGGAGGAGCCGGTAGGGGTCGGCGGGATGATCGACCCGCAGCGAGAACCACTCCGGCTGGGCCAGGCGCAGCTCACCCGCCGCGATCCCCTCGCCGCCGGGCAGCGGCGCCGCCGCGTCCAGCACTTCGGTCACCGCACCCGGCCACGCCGCCTCCAGCACCCGGGCCACCCGTGACGCCGGCACCGCGGCCGGCACCCACATTCCGAACCGCAGCCGCCCGGCCTCGACGCCCACCTCGAAGGCCACGTGAGGCCGCCCAGAGACCAAGCCGGCCAGGCCGCTCCGGCGGAGCACCCCGTGCAGCCCGTTCCACAGGGCCTCTGCCCCGGCCGGTTCCACGTCCGGCCCGGGGGCGACGGTCACCAGGTGGGCGCCGGCCGAGCGCTGCCGGCGGGTGACGGCGAGCACCAGCCGGCCGACGACGAGGAACGCCACCACAACGACGAGCACCGGGACGCCCACCCGGCCGATGCCGGCAAGTACGTGCAGGACGTAGTGGACCAGCGTCGAGGTCTCCTGGCCGGGATGCAGCAGGTAGCGGCCGAGCGGGCCGCCGGGCGCCGACGGTGGGGTCGGCGTTGGGGACGACTGCGCAGACGGGTTCATGGACCTCCCTTGGGTCGAGGGGCGACGGGTTCACTATGAGAACAAGGGGTTTCTGGCTCGATTTGGACAAACGACTCGGAGGAAGCGGCGGTCCCGTCGCCGGGCTGACCGCGGTCTTCGACCGGTAAATAGGGGCGCAGGGGCTGAAACCGGACACCAGTTTTTCCGAGCCGGCGCCAGGCTCCTCGGAGGCGCCAGGGTCACCTGCCGGCGGCCGACCGAGGACCTCCACCTACAAGAACATGGGCTTCGGGCCCCGTTTTCAACAAAGTCGCCCGCTGCACCGGGCCTGGCGGCCGCCCGTCGAACGTCGCTCATCAGTTAGAACCGGCAGGTCGAGGCCGATCGGCGACAAATCAATCGCTGAGGTAGCCGGTGGTGGCACACCCCGTCCCGCGGAACGCGTGGACGGGGGGGCTGGCCTCGCCGGCCGCAGCGGCGCGGGTCGAGGATCAGGTGTCCTGGCGGTTGCTGGGAGGAAACGATGGGTGCAACCGTGGCGGGGGGGTGGCGCGTGTGGAGCGGGTGGAGCTGGACGAGGAGAAGGGGATACCCGGTGGCGAGCACAGGCGAGGCGGGTCCAGGCGGTGGAGAAGACTTCGAAGCCATCTACCAGCGTCGTACCCGAGGCTCGTCGGCCAGCTCTACGTTGTCACCACCAGTCGGGCGGACGCCGAGGAGGTCGTCCAGGATGCCTTCGCTCGGCCCTGGGCTCGCTGGGAGCAGATGGGTGGCCACGAGAACATCGAGGCGTGGGTGCGTCGGGTGGCGACGAACGTCGCCGTCGGCCCCTGGCGTCGCACCTTGCGCGAGTGTCCACTGCAAGAGATTGCGGTGTGTGTGCGGCGCATGGTCCACCTGGCCGAGGTGGCATCGACCGCTACCACCCGGCCGCAGGGGCTGAGACGCCGGTGGTGGTGTGCTGCGCCGCGACCCGACGACCGGAAAGATTGCCGAGGATGCCGGTCTCCTCCGATGGCCTTCGTCTCCAGCGACGGTAGTCGCTTTGGGCATCGAGCAACGCCTCTCCATGCGGATCCGACGCCGGCCTCTTCGCCAAGATCGGTCCGGCGACGGGCGTGATGGACGGTACGAAGGCGCGGCTTCCTGCGGCGGGCTACGACCTGCTGGTGACACGCTCGGCGTCTTCGGAGGCGCTGTGTGGATCATCACCGACGGCGCAGAACACCCTCGCGAGGATCAGCCCGTGCAGTACCTGAGGCGAGTGGCGGACGAGCGACATGTTTCAGCACCGTGGCCTCTCCGCTCAAGACAGCCCTGTGCGACTACTCCTCGGGCGTGATGAACCGGTAGCCCATGCCGGGCTCGGTCTGGAAGTAACGAGGCCGGGAGGGGTCGGGTTCCAGCTTGCGTCGGATCCTGCCCATGTAGCTCCGCAGGTAGTCCGATTCCCGCTCATACTGCGGTCCCCAGACCTCCTGGAGCAGCTGGCGCTGCGAGATGAGCTTTCCGGGATTGCGAGCCAAGATGGCGACCATGTGCCACTCGGTTGGGGTGAGACGTACCGGCTGGCCGGAGGGGTCGGTGACCTGTTCGTTGAGGAGGTCGATGGTGAAGTGCTCGGTCACGATGCGGGCCTGGTCCTCGGTCGGTGCGCCCCGGCGTAGTGCGGTGCGGACCCGGGCCACGAGCTCGTCCATGCCGAAGGGCTTGGTGACGTAGTCGTCGGCCCCGCAGTCGAGCGCTTCGACCTTGGCTTGCTCGTGGCTGCGGGCGGAGAGCACGATGACCGGCGTGGCGGTCCAGGCGCGCAGGCCTCGTAGGACGTCCACCCCGTCGAGGTCGGGGAGGCCGAGGTCCAGCAAGATGACGTCCGGGTGCTGTCGGGCTGCCACCTCGAGGCCGTTGCGCCCGTTGGCGGCCCATTCGACCTGGTAGCCGCGAGCGCGCAGGCCGATGCTCAAGGCTCGGGCGAAGGGGGCTTCATCGTCGATGACGAGGATGTGGCTCACTCGGGGTCTCCTCCCGAAAGGATCGGGTCGTCGAGCGGCGGCCCGGTCGTGACCCTGTCGTTCGTGCCTGTTGGGCGGGTGCTGGCATCCGATTCGTGAGGTACGTCCATTTCGTCAGGTACGCCATGGGGCTCTGCCAGCTGGGCCTGGCGGAGCCGGACGATCATGGTGGCACCGCCGCCGGGGGTGTCCTCGACCAGCAGGTCGCCGCCGAGGGCCTCGAGGAAGCCTTTGGCCACGGCCAGCCCGAGGCCGACCCCGCTGCCGGCGTCGCGGTCCCCGAGGCGCTGGAACGGAAGGAAGATCCGCTGCCGGTCGACGGGCGCGATCCCCGGTCCCCGGTCGACGATGCGAAGCTCCACCCAGCCGCCCGGCTGGGTGGCGGCGATGACCCGGACCGGGTGATGGCCTGAGGCGTGGATGGCGTTGGCGAGCAGGTTGGCGAAAGCGCGCTCGAGGAGCGGCGGGTCGGCTTCGACGGCGGACAGCGTCTCGGGGACGGCGAGCTCGACCCGGTCGGTGCCGTAGGGCAGCGACGTCAGCGCGGCGGCGACCACTTCGTCCAGTCCGACGTGTTGGAAGTGGACGACGAGGGCACCGGTCGCCAACCGGCTCATGTCGAGGAGGTTGGCGACCAGCGCCGAGAGCCGGTCGACTTCGGTGTCGATGGTTCCGAGCAGGGTGCGCACCGCCTTGGGCTCCCAGGCCACGTCGTCGGGGAGGAAGCTCGTGGCCGCCGTCTTGATCGACGCGAGCGGGGTGCGCAGGTCGTGGCTCACGGCCGCGAGGAGCGCGGTGCGCACCTCGTTCGCCTTGGCTAAGGCGGTCGCCTCGGAGGCCTGTGCATGCAGCTCGCGCTTTACGACGGCGACGGCGAGCTGGCCGGCGAAGGTGCTGAGCGCTTCCCGGTCGTCGGCTCGCATCCGGGTTGCGGCGAGGGCAAGCACCCGGTCGGCGTCGACCGGCAAGGAAAGCGTGGCGTCGCGTGGTGAGGAGGGCAGATCGTGCCCGGCGGTTGCCTCGGGGATCCAGTCCTCGCCGACGCGGCGGAGCACCGCGGCGCCGCGGACGGGGAACGTCTGGACGATCTCGTCCACGAGGGCGGGGAGCGGGTCCGGCCGGTCGACCAACGCCCCGGTGGCCCGGGCTAGAGAGGCGGCCTGGGAGCGGGTGCGCCGTGCTTCGAGCGAGCGCCGCGCAGCCACGTCGACGAGTCCGCTCACGACGGCGGCGACGACGACGAACACGACCAAGGTGAAGACGTCGCGGGGGTCGGCGATGGTGAAGGTGTGGATCGGCGGGCTGAAGAACCAGTTGAGGAGGAGGAAGCCGCCGCCGCCGGCCACCGCGCCCGCGGCGGCACCACCGACGGCGGCAGCGGCGACCACTGGGAGGAGGTACAGGAGCGAGACGGTGCCGAGCGGCAGGTCGCCGCGGGTGGTTGCGAGGAAGACGGTGAGCAGCGGGAGGGTCACGACCGCGATCGCCAGGCCGAGGAGCCGACGGCGGGTGCCGACGACGCCAAGGGCGGTCAGGCGGCCGAGGAGATGCGCCGTTCGCCCGCCCCGTTGGTCGCTTGCATGAGGGTTCGTCTCGTCGGGGGCGACGCGGGCCGGGGCGGAGATTACGTGGACGTCGACCGCGTCCCCCGACCTGGCGATGACGGCGTTCACCACCGACCCGGCGCTGAGACGCGTCCAGTGCGAGCGGTGGCTGGCACCGAGGACGATCTGGGTGGCGTTCTCGGCCTTTGCGAGCTGCACCAGCGCGTCGGCGACGTCGGCGCCGACGATCTCCCGGTAGCTGCCCCCGAGCTGGGTGACAAGCGTACGCTGCTCGTCGAGGTGGGTCGGGGACCGGGCCCTGAGGCCGTCGTCGGCGACGACGTGGACGGCGACGAGGTCGCCCTTGGCGCGCTGGGCCATGCGCGCGGCGCGGCGGATGAGGTGCTCGCCACTCCTTGCCCCGGTGAGGGCGACGAGCACCCGCTCCTTGGTCTCCCAGGGCCCGTCGATCCCATGCCGCCTGCGGTAGGTCTGGAGCTGCTCGTCGACGTTGTCGGCCACCCAGAGGAGGGCGAGCTCGCGCAGGGCGACGAGGTTCCCCAGGCGGAAGTAGTTGGCGAGCGCCACGTCGACCCGCTCGGGCGGGTAGACGTGGCCGTGCGCCATGCGGCGCCGCAGCGCCTCAGGGGTCATGTCGACGAGCTCCACCTGCTCGGCCGCTCGCACGATCGCGTCGGGGACCGTCTCGCGTTGGGGCACGCCGGTGATGGCGGCGACGACGTCGTTCAAGGACTCGAGGTGCTGGATGTTGACCGTCGAGATCACCGTGATGCCGGCGTCGAGCAGCGCCTCGACATCCTGCCAGCGCTTGTCGTTTGCGGCCCCCGGGGCGTTAGTGTGGGCCAGCTCGTCGACGAGGGCCACCTCGGGTCGGCGGCGCAAGAGCTGGTCGAGATCCATCTCTGCGAGCGTCTGGCCCCGGTGCACGAGCATCTTGGGGGGGACGATCTCGAGATCTCGCAGCTGGGCGGCGGTCGCCTCGCGCCCGTGGGTGTCGACCCAGCCGACGACGACGTCGGTGCCTCGCTCCCGTCGGCGCCGGCCCTCGTTGAGCATGCTGTAGGTCTTGCCGACGCCCGGAGCCGAGCCGAGGTACACCCGCAGTGATCCTCGGGCCATACCGTTCATCGTAGCGACGCCCTTCGGCAAAGTCCCTGGCAGCGGCCGTGAACAGGTCGCGAAAAATACGGCCCGACGCGTGAACAGCGCGTGAAAACGCCTCCCTCGCCTCGATTCCGAGGGATAGAACCGGAGTCGTGGCCCTATCCCGACCGTCGCTCCCTTCGCTCGGCTCGACACGTGAGCTACTGGCGCTGCGCGGTCGGATGGCCGGCGCGCACCCGTTCTCCGACCTGGCATGAGAAGCCCGACGCTCAAATGCCGTGTCCCCGTGCCCATGACGACCCTCCTCCCTGCGATCGTGAGAATCGCTTTGGCCCCCCGACGGCAGTGAAGGACCTCGTCGCCCGCCGCCCGGTCACTGTCCGGGGTCGCCTGGGAGGCGTCGAGACCCTCGTCGGCGCGCACGGGCCGACGTTCGAAGCGGAGCTCTTCGACACGACGGGCTCGGTGGTGCTCGTCTTCTTCGGGCGCCGGTCGATCCCTGGTCTTGTTCCGGGGGTGGCGCTCGAGGCACGGGGGACCCCACGAGCCCACCGGGGCCGCACCGAGATCCTGAACCCCCTCTACGAGCTGCTCGCACCGCCAGGCGATGCCGAGCCCACCCGATCAGCGCGCGACCCGAGGAGCGACCCGTGACCTGGCAAGGCGTCCTGCAGATCTTCGTCCTCCTGGCAGTGGTGACGGTCATCGGCAAGCTGCTCGGTACCTACATGTTCAACACGCTCGAAGGCGGCCGCACCTTCATGGACCGCGTGCTCGTGCCCGCAGAGCGCGGGATCTACCGCATCTGCGGGATCGACCCCACCGTCGAGATGCGCTGGACGCGCTACGTCTTCGCCCTGCTCGCCGTGAACGTCGCGGGGTTCGTGATCCTCATGATCCTGCTCGCCCTCCAGCCGGTGCTCACCATCTTCAACCCGGCGCACATGCCCAAGGTGCCGTTCTGGGTGAACCTCAACACCTCGATCAGCTTCATGACCAACACCAACTGGCAGAACTACGGCGGCGAGACGACGCTCAGCTACCTCTCCCAGATGTGGCTGACCGTCCAGCAGTTCCTCTCCCCGGTGACCGGCATCTGCCTGCTGCTGGCGGTGGTGCGCGGCTTCTCCCGCCACAACGCCAACACCATCGGAAACTTCTGGCGGGACTTCATCCGCACCCTCTTGTGGGTGGCCATCCCCCTCGCCATCATCGGCGCCGTCGTCCTCATCGCCTTGGGAAGCCCCCAGAACCTCCACGCCTACACCGTGGTGCACACCCTCCAGGGCCACAAGCAGGTGATCGCCCAGGGTCCGGTGGCCTCGATGACCTCGATCATGCAGCTCGGCGACAACGGCGGGGGCTTTTTCAACATGAACGCCGCCCAGCCCTTCGCCGGTCCCAACGCCGCCTCGATCTTCTTCCAGCTGATCCTGGGTTTCAGCGTCCCCGTCGCCTGCATCTTCCTGTTCGGCAAGATGGTGAAGAACACCCGTCAGGCCCGGCCGATCTTCGCCTCGATGGCCATCCTGTTCGTCATCGGCGCCCTCGTCCTCTACCACTTCGAGGCGGCCGGCAACCCCGCCCTCGCCGCCCACCACCTCCATCTCGCCGCCAGCCACAACCTTGAGGGCAAGGACACCCGCTTCGGCACCGGGACCACGTCGCTGTTCGAGAACTCGACCACCACGATCTCGTGGGGCAGCGTCATCGCCTCGAACGACAGCCTCACCCCCATCGGCGGCCTGGTGCCGCTGTTCAACATGATGACCGGTGAGGTCATCTTCGGCTCCTGGGGGGCAGGGATGATCGGGATGATCGCCTACGCCGTGCTCGCCCTCTTCCTCGCCGGCCTCATGGTGGGCCGCACGCCCGAGTACCTCGGCAAGAAGATCGAGTCCTTCGAGGTGAAGATGGCCGTCCTCTCCATGATCGTCCCAAGCCTCGTCATCCTGGTGCTCTCCGCGCTGTCGGTGGCGCTTCCGGCGGGGAAATCCGGCATCTTCAACCCCGGACCCCACGGCCTCTCCGAGGTGCTCTACGCCTTCTCCTCGGGGGTGGGCAACAACGGCTCGGCGTTCGGCGGCCTCAGCTCGGCAACGCCGTGGTACTCGGCGACCGTGGGGCTCGCCATGCTGTTCGGCCGGTTCCCGATGTACATTCCGCTTGTCGCCATGGGCGGCGCCTTGGCCAGAAAGCAGCGTGTCCCTGAGTCGGGCGGCACGTTCCCCACCCACGGACCATTGTTCACCGTGCTGTTGACCGGCACCGTCGTCGTGGTCGGGGCGCTCATCTTCTTCCCGGCCCTCGCCCTCGGGCCCTTCGCTGAGCAGTTCGCCGCCCACGCCGGGAAGCTCTTCGGTGGGTGAGCAGATGACGAGCATCCGATCCCGGTGTCCACGGAGGTGGCAGCGATGACCCACGAGGAGCCGACGTCGTCGGCCGAGGCGTCCGTCACGGCCCTGTCCCCAGACGGCAGCCATCCTGACAGCCCCGGCCACACCTCTGGCCGGCGCCGGACGATGAGTATGTGGGACCGCGACCTCGTGCGCCACAGCCTCAGCCAGTCCCTGCGCAAACTCGATCCGCGCGCCCTCACCCACAACCCGGTCATGTTCGTCGTCGAGGTCGGCTCGCTCTTCACCACCGCCGATGCCCTCCGCTACCTCGCTTCGGGCAAGATGGGGCTCTTCTCCTTCACCGGGCAGATCGCCATCTGGCTGTGGCTGACCGTGCTGTTCGCCAACTTCGCCGAGGCGATGGCCGAGGGCCGTGGCCAGGCCCACGCCGACGAACTGCGCCGCACCCGCACCGAGACCGAGGCCAGAAGGCGGACTCCCCACGGGATCGAGACCGTCCCTGCCACCGCCCTCCAGGTCGGCGATGTCGTGGTCGTGGCGGCCGGCGAGGTGATCCCCGGCGACGGAGAGGTGATCGAGGGCATCGCCTCGGTGGACGAGTCGGCCATCACCGGCGAGTCAGCCCCCGTTATCCGGGAGTCAGGCGGGGACCGCAGCGCGGTCACCGGCGGCACCACCGTGCTCTCCGACGAGATCCAGGTGAAGATCACCGCCGGGCGCGGCGAGTCGTTCCTCGACCGCATGATCACCCTGATCGAAGCCGGCGTCCGCCAGAAGACCCCGAACGAGATCGCCCTCGCGCTCCTGCTCGCCGGTCTCACGCTGATCTTCTTGGTGGTGGTGGTCACCGTCGCCCCGTTCTCCACCTACTCCCACGCCGTGGTGTCGGTCACCGTCCTCATTGCCCTCCTCGTCGCCCTCATCCCCACCACCATCGGCGGGCTGCTGTCGGCCATCGGGATCTCGGGGATGAACCGGCTCCTCGAGCGCAACGTGCTCGCGCTGTCGGGCCGGGCGGTCGAGGCGGCCGGGGACGTGAACGTCATCATGCTGGACAAGACCGGCACGCTCACCATGGGGAGCCGCCAGGCGAGCACCTTCGTGCCCGCCCCGGGAGTCGACGAGCGCCAGTTGGCCGAGGCCGCCCAGCTGTCCTCGCTCGCCGACGAGACCCCCGAGGGTCGCTCGATCGTCGTGCTAGCCAAGGAGCGCTTCGACCTGCGCGCGCCGGACCTCGACGACGGCGCGGTGGCCTTCGTGCCCTTCAGCGCCCAGACGCGGATGAGCGGCGTCGACCTCGAGGGTCGCCAGATCCGCAAAGGTGCCGCCGACTCCATCGCTCGATGGGCTGACGTCGAGCTCGACCCGCAGACCAAGGCCGCCGTCGAGGAGATCTCCCGGGCCGGGAGTACCCCGCTGCTCGTGGCCGAGAACCACCGCATCCTCGGCGCGGTCGAGCTGAAAGACGTCGTCAAGCCGGGGATCAAAGAGCGCCTGGCGTCGCTTCGAGCGGCGGGCATCAAGACGGTGATGATCACCGGCGACAACCCCATCACCGCCAACGCCATCGCCACCGAGGTCGGCGTCGACGATTTCCTCGCCGAGGCGACCCCCGAGCGCAAGATGGACTACGTGAAGTCCATCCGGGCCGAGGGCTACATGGTGGGGATGGTTGGCGACGGTACCAACGACGCCCCCGCCCTTGCCAACGCGGACGTGGCGGTCGCCATGAACACCGGAACGATGGCCGCCCGAGAGGCCGGCAACATGATCGACCTCGACTCCAACCCCACCAAGCTCATCGAGATCGTCGAAGTCGGCAAGCAGATCCTCATCACCCGCGGCGCGCTCACCACCTTCTCGGTCGTCAACGACGTCGCCAAGTACTTCGCCATCATCCCCGCCATGTTCGTCGTCGCCTACCCCGGCCTCGAGGCGCTCAACATCATGCGCCTCACCTCGCCACAGACTGCCATCCTCTCGGCCATCATCTTCAACGCCCTCATCATCCCCGCCCTCATCCCGCTCGCCCTGCGCGGCGTGCGCTACCGGGCCACCACCGCCGTCGCCATCCTGCGAAAGAACCTGCTCATCTACGGTCTCGGCGGACTGATCGTGCCCTTCGCCGGCATCAAACTGATCGACATGGTCGTCACGGCCCTCCACCTCGTCTCCACCGCCCACTGACCATGCCCGCCACCACCCCCCACTTCGTCCCGCTCAGAAAGGAGGAGCCATGCGCCTCAAGGTGATCTGGAGTGCCGTCCGCATGGTGCTGCTCGCGGTCGTCGTCCTCGGCCTCGGCTACAACCTCCTCATGGTCGGCATCGGCGAGGGCCTCATGCCAGGTCGGGCCAACGGCAGCCTCATCACCCACCACGGACAGGTGATCGGGTCCAAGCTGATCGGCCAGCAGTTCTCCTCGCCTCGCTTCTTCGAAGGACGCCCGAGCGCCACCACACCCCCCTACAACGCCGCCTCGTCGGCGGCGAGCAACTACGGGCCGACCAACCCCGCCCTCCTAAAGGAGATCCGTACCAACCTCGCCCAGGTGCTGAAGGAGAACCCGGGCGTGAAGGCGAGCCAGGTGCCCCCCGACCTCGTCGAGAGCTCGGCCAGTGGCTTGGACCCCGACATCTCTCCGGCCGCCGCCTACTTGCAGGTCCCACGGGTCGCCCGGGTGAACCACCTCCCCGTTGCCGAGGTGCGGGCCCTCGTCGCCAGCCACGTAAGCGGACGCTTCCTCGGGCTCTACGGCGCAGCGCACGTGAACGTCTTGGAGCTGAACCTGGCGCTGCTCAAACTGGTCGGGCAGTGAACGACGGCCGTCGGTACGAGCGAAGAGGAGGAAGCAAGATGGCGTATGTATGGGAGACGATCGGGGGGATCGTCGCGGTCGTGGTGATGTTCGGGCTCTTCTGGCTCTACACCCGCGCCTGCGAGCGCCTCTGAGGCTCTTCACCCCCCATCGAACATTGAGGTAGGGAAGCATATGAGCATCATCGAGATCGCAGCCTTCATCATCAGCATCGCCCTGATGATCTTCCTGTTCTATGCCATGCTCCGCCCCGAGAAGCTCTGACTCGCCGGTCGGCGATCGCGCAGCTCTCGCCCGATGGTTGTCCCGGCGGCGCCGAGCACCGATGGGCACGCGCTCTATCCGCTTGGCGAGCTCATGTGAGGCAATGAATGCTGCGGCTTGACGCCGAACCACTCGCGAGCGACGGCCTCGTTGACGCTGCGTCACTACGAGCGCGCACCAAGCCCCGCCGAGCGCAGGCGGCCCGGCGCCCAGCGGGGCACGCCCCTCTCCCAGGCAACCGCAAGCCGGCGATGAGCGAGCCTGCAGCGACAGGAGTGGTCGCCAGCAGGGTCAAGGCAGCGAGCCTGTCCCTCCAGCCCCCGTCCGGTCGTCCCTGCGGGCCCGCCGCCGGAGCGCCGTCGCCGTGGCCGCGGCGAGGGTCATCATGATCACGCCGTAGAGACCGCTGAACCCCGCAGACTGCGGCGCGACGGTGAGCGCGACCGCGGTCGCGATGCCGAACTCCCGCATCCCGATCGGAAACGCCAGACTCACGCGCCAGGGCACCGAGCCCAAAGCCCGCGCCGTGAAGGCCCATGCGACGCTGGCACCGCCAGCACCGAGGACGAGCGCCAGCAGCACTGCCTCCCCGAGTTGGGCCGTCTCAAGGAGGGGCCGGGCGTATCCGGCCCCGACAAAAAGTACGAGGAGCAGCGACAGCCCGGCTAGGTCGAGGCACCGTCCCGGGTGGGAGCTGAGGATGGGCACGCGGCTGCGTAGCGTCACGCCGACCACAAGGGGAAGGGTGACGGAGAGGGCGAGTTCGGGGACCAGCACCGCCGGATCGACGTGCCCGTGCTGGAGCAGGATGAGCCAGAGCGGCGTCAGCACGCAGCCGAGCGCCACGCTCATCGTCATGAGCGTGGTTGCGGTGGCAGCGGCGCCGCCAGCGACGACGGCGACCAGCGCACTCGTGATCTCTGCTGGGGCCGACGCGGTGATGAAGGCGCCCTGCCCGATGCGGTTGCCGCTGGCGAGGTGGAGGAGACAGAGCCCGATCATCGGCTGCGTCGTCCACTGCACCGCCAGAGCCGCAACCAGCACCCCGGGGCGGCGAAGGACCGGCCAGAGCTCACGTACGGGGATGGTCATCGCCACCCCCAGAACCTGGCCGGCGAGCATCACCGGGACCTCGGGGCGCAACGTGCGTGCCGCTCCGGGAAAGGCGATCCCTAGGCCGCCGACCAGCACGACCAGCGGGACGAGCACCTCGTGCAGGGCTGGGGCTGTGATGCGGCGGCTCCTAGGTGGCTGGTGTGAAGCGCGTGTTGTACGCGCCGGCTGCGAGCAGGCTCATCGAGCCCCTCCTTTTGGTCCCGGTGATCGATGCGGAGGGGTCGCGAGCCGCGAGGAGCGCCGCGCGGGGCGAGGAAGGTCCCCCCTCGGCCCGAAGGAGGCCTCCCCTGGCCCTGCTCACGCCACCGACCACCCAGCTGGGGTGGAGCGGACCCCCAAGCGCGCGAGGCGAGCAAGGTTGTGCGCCCCGGCGAGCAGGTTGAAGTCGGCGTTGACCCGGATCCTCCCGCGCACCCGTGCGCGCCGTCCGCCATGACGGCGGAACACGAGCTGGGCGAGCTTGCGCTCGACCTTTGGACGGGTCGCTCGGTAGTCGTCGCGCCAGGCCGGTTCGGTCTGTCTGGAGCGCGCGGCGGCGAGCGCCTCCTCGTTGCGGTTGAGGTTGATCACACGACCTGAGGGGGAAGCCGTGCAGGCATCACGAAGCGGGCAGGTTGCGCATGCATCGGCGAAGGCGGCCGTGCCGGATCCGTCGCGATGGCGGCGGATCGTGACGGTGACCTCGCCCGGGCAGGTCACGGTGCCTGCCTCGAGGTCGATCGCGAACCGGTCCTTGCTGAAGCGCCCCTGTGGCGCAACCGGCGACTGGGTCTTCAGTCGGTCGGTGATGCCGGATCGCTCGAGCAGGGCGTGCAGCTCGCCAGTGCCGTACGCGTTGTCGCCATAGGCGACGGGGCCAGCGGGCTCCTGGCCAGCGGGCTCCTGGCCAGCGGGCTCCTTGCCAGCGGGCTCCTGGCCAGCGGGCTCCTTGCCAGCGGGCTCCTTGCCAGCGGGCTCCTTGCCAGCGGGCTCCTCGAGCAGATCGGCAAGCAGCTCGGCGGCCGGTGCAGCGTCGCCGAGGTTGCCCGGAGTGACCCTCGTCGCGGTGACGAGCTCGGACTCCGGGTCGATGGCGACGTGGGCCTTGTAGCCGTCGAAGCCGTGCGCAGCGGTCTTGTGACCGTGACGGGTCTCAGGATCGACGGTCGAGATCACCCGGTCCGGCGCGACGCGCTGCGCGATGGCAAAGACGCCGTCCTGTCGCTCCTCGAGGTCCTGTCCGAGCACGGTGAGCAGCAGCGTCGCCGCCTCCTTCACCGGCGGGGCGAGCTCGCGGCCCGAGAGCGCCATCACGAGCGCGAAGCCGTCCTTCGCGCGCGAGTCGATGAGCTCGGCGCGTGCCTCCTCGTCATCCCAGTCGATCTGGGGCTTGGCCGAGCTCGCGTAGTCGTCACCGCTCTTGAGCACGCCCACGAGCTCGGCGGCGAGCCCCGGGTCGGCCACCTTCAGCAGCCCTCGGATCGCCGACCGGATGAGGGTGATCGTGTCCATCGTCGCCACCGCGTCATAGAGCGGCGTGGAGTCGAGCACCCGGCGCCGACCGATGAGGCCCGCCTGCTTGGCGGCGCCGAGCGCGACCTCGAAGATCCTGTTCGGGCGCTCCGAGGAGCGAAGACGCGCCCGCATGTCGACGAGCACCGTGTGGGCGAAGCTCGTCCATGCTCCGGTGTCGTAGCCGCCGACCCCGCTCGCGTAGCGCCAGCGCATGTCGAAGCTGAAGCGCTCCACCGCCTCTCGGTCAGAGAGCCCGCCGAGGCGCTGGAGCACCATCACGACCGCCACCACCGAAGGCGGCACCGAGTTGCGGCCCCTCTCGTCGAACAGGTCGGCGAAGCTCTCGTCGGGGAAGAGGGCACCGCGCTCGCGGTGGAGGAACGCGTAGATCGAGGCCTCGTCGAGCGCCTCGTCCAAGAAGCGGTCGACGTCGTCGAGGAGGTTGCCTTGCCGATCAGCCATGCCGAGGGACATCGCTCGCTCCCGATCGAGGATCACGGACGTGTAATTCTCCCTCATGGCGCCGCCGATCGCGAGCACTCACGCTCGCAAAAGACACCAGCCACCTAGGTCGACGTCGGGGCGGCACACCTTCGACCATACGGACGGACCTCCTCTGGTGATTGGCCGGGACCGCTCCAGGCTGCCAGAGAGGCGGCCTTCCGGCCGGGACAGCAAGGTGGGCGCACCGATCCCGCGCACGACGGGGCACCCATACAGCGGGGTGTGCGGGCTCTCACCCCTCAGTTGGCGACGAGCCCGAACACCCGCTCACGCAGTTCGGAGAAGTTTGAATAGGAGATCGTCTTCTCCACCGCATAATCTTCACATAAGTTGCACCTTCTCGTTCACAGAAGCCGCCGCGCGTCCTTGTGAACGGGCATTTTCACGGCGTGAGGGGCT
>JAKCCH010000146.1 GCA_021838945.1 Actinomycetes bacterium | reverse complement strand
ACGCCGGTCCTCGCCAGCCGTGCCGTTGCAGACTGCCGGCTATGAGGAGGTCGATGCGCTCGTGAGGGCGGCGTTCGGGCAGCGGCGCAAGATGCTCCGGCGGACGTTGGCGGCTGTCGTGAGCGAGCCCGCCTTCGCCCGCGCCGGGATCGACTCGTCGTGCCGTCCCGAAGAGCTCGGCGTGGAGCAGTGGGGGCAGCTCGCCGAAGCCAGGCGTGCGACGGAGAGCGAGGCGTCGTGACCACGACCCTCCTCACCGCCAACGCGAAGTTGACGACCTCGCTGCGGGTCGTCGGCCGCCGCGAAGACGGATATCACCTGATAGACGCCGAGATGGTGAGCCTCGACCTCGCCGACCACCTGTACGTAGACGAGGGTCTCGACGGCTTCTCGGTCCGCGACGAGATCCGATGGATCGGCCTTCCCGGCACTGCGCCGGAGGCCGAGCTCGCAGAGGTGCCGACCGGTCCAGGGCCGAATCTCGTGGAGAGGGCGTTGGCGCTGTGTGGCCTGCGTGCACGGTGCACTCTCGAGAAGCACATCCCGCCGGCCGCCGGCCTCGGCGGCGGCTCGTCCGACGCGGCGGCGATCCTTCGCTGGCACGGGGTGACCGATCTCACCACGGCTGTGTCTCTCGGTGCCGACGTGCCGTTCTGCCTCGTCGGCGGCGCCGCTCGGGTGAGCGGGATCGGCGAGATCGTCGAGCCGCTCGCCGACGTGTCCACTGAGGCTCTCGAGCCGACGGCATTCCTGCTCGTGACACCCCGGCTGTCGGTGTCGACACCCACCGTCTATTCGGCCTGGGACGACCTCGACGGTCCGGCGGGCGACAACGGCAACGACCTCGAGCCTGCGGCGCTCACCGCCTATCCCGGGCTCCGGTGGTGGCGCGATCTGCTCGGAGCCGCCGCCGGCCAGCGCCCGCGCCTTGCCGGCAGCGGGGGTACGTGGTTCGTCGAGGGCGATCCGACGTGGTTGGAGGAGCTGGCGGAGTCCGTCCGAGGCGACGTCGTGTCAGGGCGCGAGAGCGCGATGGTGACGACCGCGAGGAGAGTGGGGGCGGCGGCAGCCGGCTGATGGTGCGGCTCGCCTGACGGCGGGCGGGGAAGGTGCGGGGGCGGGAATGGCCGGCCCGGCCGCAGGAGCTACTTGCCGGCGGCCCGCCGTTGCCAGCGCGTGCGCTTCAGCATCTTCTTGTGCTTCTTCTTGCGCATGCGCTTGCGGCGCTTTTTGATGAGTGATCCCATGGCGCCGCAGAGGTTAGCCGACGGCGCCGGAGGGCCGATCCGGGCCGGGGGCGGGGACGGGAGAGGAGGGTGGGCGGCAGGGAGCTCGTTTCCTCCTTGTCACCGCGAAGATCGAGCCACGGACAGGCCTCCCGGGAGCGCCAGGTGGCCCGCTTATGCTGGCCGCGGTGGCACTTGCCGGCAGCCTCGCCGCTCCGGGGTAGTTCAATCGGCAGAACGTCGGCCTTTGGAGCCGAATGTTGGAGGTTCGAGCCCTCCCCCCGGAACTCGGCCAGGAGCTCGGCCAGGAGCTCGGCCAGAGCGCGGCCGGGAGTGGCCGGACTGGCGTGGCGCGCATTCGGTCCCGGAGACTGGTCTCGTGGGCCAAGACGTCGGCGTGATCGATTACGCGGCGGGGAACTCCCCGAGCGTGCTGCGTGCCCTGCAGCACCTGTCGATCCCGGCGCGCCCGGTGTCGCGACCCGAGGAGATCGCCGGTTGCTCGCACGTGATCCTGCCCGGCGTCGGCGCCGCCGGGGCGACGATGGCTTCACTCACAGAGTCAGGGCTGACCGCGGCGCTGACCGATGCCGTGCTCGGCGGCCTGCCGTACGTCGGCATCTGCATCGGCCTCCAGGTCCTCTTCGATCAGAGCGAGGAAGACGATGCGAAGTGCCTGGGCTGGCTGCCGGGAACGGTTCGGCGGCTCCCGGCAGGCGTTCGCGTCCCTCAGATCGGTTGGAACCTCGTCCGGAGCACGGCCGTGCATGGCGCCGATGTCGGAACGCCGATCGACGGCTACTTCTACTTCGTCAACTCCTATGTCGTGCATCCGAGCGACTCAGCCGTCGTGGTCGCCGAGGCCGACTACGGGTGCCCCTTCCCGGCTGCCGTGCGCTCGGGCAGCATCTTCGCCACGCAATTCCACCTCGAGAAGAGCGGGCCCGCCGGTCTCGCGCTTCTGCGGGCGGTGCTGACGGACGGCGTCAGACGGGAGGGGGCGTGGTGCTGACGCGGCGGTTGATCGCATGCTTCGACGTTCGAGACGGGAGGTTGACGAAAGCCCGGCAATTCCAGGACAACGTCGACGTCGGTGATCCGGTCGAGTTCGCAGCCCGCCTTTACGAGGACGGCATCGACGAGATCGTCTTCTACGACATCACGGCCTCGAGCGAGCGGCGGGAGATCGACCTCGTGACAGTCGAACGGGTCGCCGAGGTGGTGTTCGTCCCCTTCACGGTCGGCGGTGGCATCCGATCCGTCGAGGACATGCGGGCGGTGCTGAAGGCCGGGGCGGAGAAGGTCAGCATCGACTCGATGGCGGTGCGCGACCCCTCTTTGATCACGGCGGGGGCGCGGGCGTTCGGCTCCCAGTGCATCGTCGTCAGCATGCAGGTGAGAGCAGTGCCTGCAAGGGCGGAGGTCCCGAGCGGGTACGAGATCGCCATCGACGGCGCTCGAGTGATGACAGGCATGGACGCCGTCGTTTGGGCCGAGCGGGCGGCGGGCCTCGGCGCCGGGGAGCTCGTCGTGAACAGCGTCGACCAGGACGGCACGCACGCCGGTTACGACCTCGAGATCACGCGGCGCGTGGCGCAGGCCGTCAACGTGCCCGTCGTGGCAAGCGGTGGCGCGGGAACCGTGGCACACGTGGCGGCCGCCTACCTCGAGGCCGACGCCCAGGCTGCGATCGTGAGCTCGATGCTGTACTCGCCCCGGCTCGCCGAGCACTACTCGGTCCGCGAGCTCAAAGAGGAGCTGATGGCGATCGCCGGCGTCGAGATGCGCCCGCCCGGCAGCTGAGCCGGAGGATGCCGCCGCCGCTCATAAGGTCGGGCCACATGCAAGCCCCGACAACGCAACGGCTCACGATCGGCGGTGATCTCGAGGTCTGGCGGTTCGGTTTCGGTGCGATGCGCATCACCGGCCGAGGGATCTGGGGACCGCCCGAGGACCGCGACGAGGCGATCCGCGTGCTGCGGCGAGCCGTCGAGCTCGGTGTCGACTTCATCGACACGGCCGACTCCTACGGACCCTTCGTGAGCGAGGACCTCATCGCCGAGGCGCTTCGCCCGTACCCCGAGCAGCTGGTGATCGCCACAAAGGGCGGCCTGACGCGAAGCGGCCCGAACATCTGGGAAGCGGTCGGGCGGCCGGAGTACCTGCGACAGTGCGTGCACATGTCGCTCCGCCGCCTCAAGTTGGACCGGATCGACGTCTACCAGCTCCACCGCCCCGACCCGAAGGTCCCCTTCGCCGAGAGCGTCGGCGCCCTCGCCGAGCTGAAGCAGAAGGGACTGATCCGTCACATCGGCCTCTCGAACGTCAGCCGGCGCCAGCTCGAGGAGGCACGAGGGATCACCGAGGTCGTGTCGGTGCAGAACCGCTACAACCTGACCGACCGCAGCTCGGAAGGCGTGCTCGAGGCGTGTGAGGAAAGTGGGATCGCCTTCATCCCGTGGGCGCCGGTGGCAGCCGGTGAGCTCGCACGGCCGGGTGGCCCGCTCGACACGGTCGCTTCCATGCACGGTCTCTCGATCTCCCAGCTCAGCCTGGCCTGGGCGGTGCACCGCTCCGGGGTGATGGTCC
>JAKCCH010000054.1 GCA_021838945.1 Actinomycetes bacterium | reverse complement strand
AAGCCCGCGCACGATGAGGTCGATACCCACTCCGCGCCTGCTCGCGCCGTAGAGGACATCGATCACCCCGGGATCCGTGAGCCCGTTCACCTTGATCGTCACCCGACCTGCCGCGCCGCGCTCGCTCTCGGCGGCCACCTCCGCGGTGAACCAGGAACGCAGCTCGTGCGGCGACGTGATGATGCGCCGGTGCTTGCTCTGGCGGCCGTAGCCCGTGAGGTAGTTGAAGTGCTCGGTCAGGTCGGCGCACAGGTCCGGGTCCGAGGACAGCAGGCCGAGGTCCTCGTACACGCGTGCTGTGCCGGAGTTGTAGTTGCCCGTGCCGACATGGCAGTAGCCGCGGAGCGTGTCGTCTTCGCGGCGGATGACGAGGGCCGTCTTCGAGTGCGTCTTCAGCCCCATCAGGCCGTAGACGACGTGCACTCCCGCCTGCTCCAGCTGGCGCGCCCAGGAGATGTTCGCCTGCTCGTCGAACCGAGCCTTCAGCTCGACGAGCGCCGCCACCTGCTTGCCCTGCTCGGCAGCACGGATGAGAGCGTCGACGATCTCTGTGTCGTTGGACGTGCGGTAGAGGGTCTGCTTGATGGCGAGAACCCTCGGGTCGTCGGCGGCCTGGTTGACGAAGGCTTCGACCGAGCTTACGAACGAGTCGTAGGGGTGGTGCACGAGCACGTCGCGATCACGCAGGACCGCGAAGAGGTCGACGGGCTCGTCCCCGGCCGTTGCGAGCGGTGCAGGCGTCATGGGCACCCACACCTGGTCGTGCAGGTCGACGCGGTCGACGCGATGGATCTCCCAGAGTTGGCTCGGATCGAGCGGCGCGCTCGTCTCGTAGACATCGTCCGGCGAGAGCTCGAGCTCGTCGAGGAGGAGGTCCCTCACCTCAATCGGAGTGCCGGCGCCGACCTCGAGCCGGACGGCGCGGCCGAAGCGCCGCCGGCGGAGCTCGACCTCGACAGCGGCGAGGAGGTCATCGGCCTCGCCTTCTTGGAGCGTCAGGTCCGCGTTGCGAGTGACTCGGAAGGCGTAGTGGCCGCCGAGTGCCATCTGCGGGAAGAGGCGATCGAGGTTGGCAGCGATCACGTCCTCGAGGACGACGAACCGGCTGTCCTCCCCGATCTGCACGAAGCGGGGCAAAAGGGGCGGCACCTTCACCCGCGCGAACCGGTGCTCCCCCGTCGACTCGTCTGCGACGAGGACTCCGAGGTTGAGCGAGAGGTTCGAGATGTAGGGGAACGGGTGGCCCGGGTCGACGGCGAGCGGCGTGAGGACGGGGAAGATCTCACGGTCGAAGAGAGCGAGAAGGGATTCGCGCTCGTCTGCGTCGAGATCCCCCCATCCGACGATCTCGACCCCGGCCTCCGCCAGCTGTGGGACCAGCTCGCCGACGATGATGCGGTCCTGTCTGGCTGCAAGCGCAAGGCATCTCTGGCGGATCAGCTTGAGCTGGCTCGACGGGCTCTTACCGTCCGAGGACCGAGTCCGGACCCCTGCCGCCACCTGGTCCTTCAGCCCGGCGACGCGGACCTGGAAGAACTCGTCGATGCCGCTCGCGCAGATGGCGATGAACTTCACGCGCTCGAGGAGCGGTACGGTCGGATCCTCGGCAAGATCGAGGAGGCGCTCGGCGAAGTCGCACCACGACAGCTCGCGGTTTACAAAACGCGCCTCGTCGTCCGGCGTGACGGCGACGGCGGTGGCCGAAGCCGGCATCGAAGTCGTCGCCGCGCGGGTATCCAAGGGCGCGATGACATCGGTCTCCACGGCCAAGACGCTACCGTGAACCCGTGGCAGCGATAACGACGACTGCCGCCAGGTCGCATCCCCGCCGGCGCAGCGAGCTCGGCTTGCTCCTCGTCGGCGTGGTCGTGGTGGAGGTCGCCAACCTCCTCACGTGGCTGGGCGTCTACAACAGGTTCCCCCCGAACGTCGTGCCGTTCACGGTGATCCTCCTCGCGTTCGCGCTTGCCGGAAACGTCGTGAACCGCTTCCTCGTGCCGGAAGCCGACCCGATCATCCTGCCCGTGGTGTTGGTGTTGAACGGGCTGGGTTTCGTGATGATGGAGCGGCTCGAGCCGTATCTGTCGAATTACGCACCGCACCTGGCCGGCAACCAGGCGGTGTGGACGTTCGTCGGCCTACTCGGCTATGTGGCCACGATGCTCGTGTTCCGTCGCTCGCGCGACCTCGAGCGCTACCGGTACATCTTGCTCGCCCTGGCCTTCATCCTCCTCCTGCTCCCGCTCATGCCAGGGCTGAAGGACAACGCAGCGGACAGCGGCGGGGCCTACCTCTGGGTCAGGCTCGGACCCGTCTCGTTCCAGCCTGTCGAGTTCTCGAAGCTGTTGCTCGTCGCGTTCTTCGCCTCGTACTTCGTCGAGAAGCGCGAGCTGCTCACGATGGCCACCTCGCGCCTCGGCAATCGGCTCGTACCGGACCTGCGCAGCTTCGGACCGATCGCGCTGGCATGGCTCGCGTCCCTCGGCGTGATCCTGCTCGAGCGGGACGTCGGATTCTCCTTGATCCTGTTCGTGCTGTTCCTCACCATGCTCTGGGTCGTGACCGGGCGATGGCTCTATGTCGTGCTCGGCGTCGTCGCCTTCGCGGTCGGCATATTCGTGGCAGCGCATGTCCTTGCCAACGTGGATGTGCGCATGACCGTCTGGCTCGATCCTTGGAAGTACGTCTCCCAGAACTACCGCGGCTACTCGACACCGGGCTACCAGCCGGCCTTCGGTGAGGTTGCGATGGCCCAGGGCGGCGCGACCGGCTCCGGTCTGGGGCTGAGCGGAGCTTGGCAGATCCCCGTGGCGCAGAGCGACTACGTCTTCGCCGCCCTCGGCAACGAGCTCGGCCTCGTCGGCACCTCGGCGATCGTCGTGGCGTTCGTGCTCCTCGTCGGTTCAGGCCTGCGCATCGCCGCGCGGGCGCGCTCGGACTTCGCGAAGCTCGTCGCGCTCGGGTTCACCTTCGTGCTCGGATTCCAGTCGTTCGTCATCATGGCGGGCGTCACGCGCATCCTGCCGCTCACCGGTGTCACGCTTCCGTTCGTCTCCTACGGCGGGTCGTCGCTCATCGCGAACTACGTCCTCATCGCCTTTTTGATGCGGATATCGAACGAGTCCTCCGGTCCCGTCCTCACCGAGCCGCCGCAGATGATCGGGCACCGCTCTGTCGCACCGGCGGGCGTCTAGCGCTGCAGCTCCTCAGGCCACCCTCACTGCTTTGCAGGACCGCGCCGGAGCGTCAGTTCGCCGAAGCGGCGCCACCGCCGACCAGCTCCAGCACGTCCGGCGAGACCATGATCGGCACAGGGATGCTGCGCCGGAGCGCAAGTGCGATGGCATCTGAGGGCCGGCAGTCGATCGTTCGCACGCCGAGGCGCCCCGACACGACGAGCTCACCCACGAAGTTCGAGCCCGCGAGGGACGTGATGCGGACCTGATCGAGGGTCAGCTCGAACGAGTCGAGCAACCTCGAGATCATCTCGTGGGTGAGGGGGCGCGGTGTCGCGACCCGGCGAGCGGCATATCCGATGGCGACCCCCTCCGCACCGCCGACAGGGATGCGCAGCTCCCGGTAGGGCCAATCGGCCTCCTGAAGCACGACAACGGGGTGTGTCGATGGGAGCACGAGGGCGACGTCGACGAAGAGCATCTGTGCCATCGGCTCGGGCGCGTACCGAGCAGCCGGTCCATCCGCCTGCGAGGGAGAGGCGTCGTCGCCCGCTGCTCCCGGCTCGGCTGTCTCTACCGGCCCCGCCTCGAGCTGCTCCGCCTCGACCGCGCCGGGGGCGACGGCGGAAGGTGGGCCTCCGGGATCACCCTCGGCGGTCTGTGCGACGTCGGCCGGCGCGGCCTCGGTGTCTGCCGCGTGGGTCTCGGCCGCTGCGTCATTGCCGCTCATCGCCGCGGCAGCCTACGCATCTCGACGTTGAGTACGAGACCCACGGCCGCGAAGAAGGAGAACGTGGCCGAACCGCCGTAGCTGAGGAACGGCAGCGGGATCCCCGTGATCGGCATGATCCCGATGTTCATGCCGATGTTCTCGAAGACGGAAAAGGCAAGCCAGGCCGCGGCGCCGACGCAGACGAGACGTCCGAAGGTGTCCTTCGCCATCTGGGCCGCGCGCAGCATCCGCACGCTGATGATCCCGAACAGGCCGATGATCACGGCCGAGCCGATGAACCCGAGCTGCTCGCCCACCGCCGAGAAGATGAAGTCGGTGTACTGGTTCGGGATGAGGCCGAGGTTCGTGGCGAGACCGTGGTCGATCCCAACTCCTTTCAGGCCTCCGGCAGAGATCGCGTTGCGGGTCATCGAGAGCTCGTAGTTGCTCGACTGGGTGTCCTGGTTCTGATGGAGGAAGCTCGTGAGGCGGGTGATCTGGTAGGCGTGCAGCAGGTGGAGCTTCAACGCCAGGACGAAGCCGCCGATCACCAGCAGGAAGAGCAGGAAGAGGTAGCGGAGGCGAACGTCAGCCGCCAGCATCATGGCAGCGAGCGTCACGCCGAGGACGATCGTCGTGCCGAGGTCGGGCTGCTTGTAGACGAGCACCATCGGCACGACTGCCAGCACGAGCAGACCGATGATCTGCCGAAATGCGAGCACGCCCTGGCGCCTGCTGCAGTACGAGGCGAGCGCGACGATGAGCCCGAGGGCGGCGAACTCCGAAGGCTGGAGCTGGAGCGGCCCGAGCTGGTACCAGCGGAGCGCGCCGAGAGCAGAGCTGCCTACGACGAACACCCCGACGAGCCCCATGACGACGAGGCCGTAGATGAGGTACGCCCAGTCGCGGAAGCGCCGGTAGTCGATCGCGGCCACGGTGACCATGACGATGGTCCCGACGAGCACCCAGACGGCCTGGCGCTCGAGGTAGTAGTGGGAGCTGAGGCCTTGGGCCACGAGGAGGTTGCGCGTCGCCGAATAGACCATGACGATGCCGACGAGCGAGAGCGCGAAGGTGCAGCCGACCAGCACGAAGTCGATGTGGCGGACGAGTGCGAGCAGCGAACGGCGTTCCCGGCGAGAGCTGAGCGCAACCTCACGCCCGTACGAGACGGCGGTCACGCGTGAAAGGATACCGGCCCCAGGCCGATCGACTGGGGCGGGAATTCAGGCCTTGACAGCCGCACGCATCGCCCGGAGCGGAGCCTGCCGGCCGGTCCAGCGCGTGACCTGGAGGGCCGCCTGATGGACCAACATGCCGAGGCCGTTTCGGGTCGTGGCGCCGCACCGGCTCGCTTCCGCCAACCACTTCGTCTCTATCGGGTCGTAGACGAGATCGACCGCCACCTGACCACTCCCGAGCCGAGAGGGATCCGCGCCGGCGGGCCAGAGCGCAGGTCCGCTCTCCCCAGGCACCATCTCGGCCGCCGTCGCCTGGACCACCAGGTCGGCCGCGTCGAGCTCTTCCGGGCGCGCCACGCGACCCGCCCTGCCCGCAAGCGCAGCGGCGCGGAACGCCCTCACTGGAGTCCGGTTCACGACGAGCACCTCCTTCGCACCCGCCTCGGCAAGGGCAAGGATGACGGCCCGAGCAGCCCCGCCCGCGCCGATCACCCCGCACCGGCGGTCGGACGCTTCGAAGCCGAGCCCCTCGCGAAGGTCCTCCACGAAACCCTGGCCGTCGGTGGAGTCGGCGAGGATCTCGCCCTTCTCGAACGTGAGGGTGTTCGCGGCCTGGAGACGGCGCACGGTCTGGCTCCGGCGGGTGGCGCTGCGAGCCGCCTCGTCCTTGTGGGGCATGGTGACCGAGAGCCCGATCAGCCCGAGGGCGCGGGCTCCGGCGATGGCGTCCTTGGCCTGGCCGGGTGCCACGTCGAAGGCCACGTACGCCCAGTCGAGGCCGAGGGCCCGGTACGCCGCATTGTGCAGGACCGGGGAGAGCGACTGGCGGACCGGCGTGCCGATCAAGCCGGCCACCTCGGTCGTGGCCGTGATCGGCCTCACGACGTCGCCCGATGGGAAGCGAGCCAGCTCTCGAGCAAGACCGCGGCGGCCTCGGCGTCGATGCCGCCGCGACCTGATCGCCCGCGAGCGCGACGCCTTCGTGCTGCCTCAACCGTGGTGAGGCGCTCGTCCGCCATCTCGACAGGAACGCCGACCACGGCGGCGAGCAGGCGTGCCTCCTCCCGGGCAGCCGTCGCGGCAGCACCATCGGCTCCGGAGAGGCCGACGGGCAGGCCGACGACGAGCCGCTCGGCTCCCGACTCCTCGACGAGGCGGGCGACGACCCTGCGGTCGGCTGCCGGGTCGCCTGAGCGCTCGATGACGGTGTACGGCGTGGCGAGCGTGCCCGTGGAGTCGCTCAGGGCGACGCCGATGCGGCGGGCGCCGAGATCGAGCGCGAGCACCCTCACCGGTTCGTCCTCCCCGACTCGCCCCGGCTCATGCGCCGCGCGTGCTCCGGTCGTGCACCGGTCACGTGCTGGTCGAGAGGTGCTCTCGCAGCAGCTCCACCGCCCGATCGAGACCGGTCGCGTCACGGCCACCCGCCGTCGCGAGCTCGGACGACCCGCCGCCGCCCCCTCCGACTGCCCTGGCGGCGGTCGATGCTGCTTCCCTCGCATCGAGCCCTGAGTGCTTCGTCACCGCCACGACGAGCGCCACACGCCCGTCACCGGGTGCGCCCGCCAGCCCGACGGCGCGGACGCCAGGTCGGTCGCGGATGCTCAAGGCGAGCTCACGAAGCTCGTTCGCATCCAGCCCGTCCTGCCGGGCCACCACGACTCCGTCCGCGGCACCTTCAACAAGCGCCGCCGCCGTCGCAGAGAGCTGCCCGGACCGCAGCTGCTTCAGCTCGTCCTCGAGGCCGCGCTGGCGCATCACGAGCCGCGACACCGCAGAGGGCACCTCGTCCGGCGTTGCCCGCAGGAGATCGGCAACCGCGCCCAGCGTGCGATCGGTGCCGCGCGACCGAGCGAGCGAGGCCTCGCCTGTCACTGCCTCGAGGCGGCGCGTGTTGGCTCCGATCGAGCCCTCCGACACGATCCGGATCGGACCGATCATCCCGAGCGCACGCACGTGCGTCCCACCGCACAGCTCGACCGACCCGTGGCCGGCGTGCACGACCCGCACCCGTTCGCCGTACTTGTCACCGAAGAAGGCGATCGCGCCGGCCTCCTCCGCCTCGGCGCGGCCGGACTCGATCGTCTCGACCGGTTCGTCGGAGATGACCTTCGCGTTGACGAGGTCCTCGACGCGCTCGATCTCGTCCAAGGTGAGCGGCCCGAAGTGGCTGAAGTCGAAGCGCAACCGGTCCGGAGCAACGAGCGAGCCCTGTTGGCGCACATGGTCACCGAGCACGTTGCGGAGCGCCCAGTGGAGGAGATGCGTCCCTGTGTGGTTGCGGCGGATCGCATCGCGCCGCGCCACGTCGACCTCGGCAGTTGCCTCGTCTCCCTCCTCGATGGTTCCCTCCAGCACGTAGCCGAGGTGGCGCGAGAGCCCGTCGGCGACCGAGGTCGTATCGATGACACGCATACGCCCGGTCGCGGTCGTGATGGTCCCGGTGTCCCCGACCTGGCCACCACCCTCTGCATAAAAGGGCGTGCGGTCGAGGAACACCTCGATCAAGGAGGCACCTTCGGGTGCCCGCTCGCCGTCGACGTTCTCGAAGTCGGCTGGGGTCGCGCTCGCCGCGACGGCGAGGACGCGTCCGGTGGCAGCAGTCTCCTCGTAGCCGAGGAACTTCGTGGGGCCGTTGGCGACGGCGAGCTCCCACCAATGCTGCGAGACCTCCTCGGGTGTCGCGGCCGAGGCGCGGGCCGCCTCGCGCGCTCGCGCCCTCTGGGCAGCCATCTCGGCCTCGAAGGCGCCCTCGTCAACCCTCACCCCCCGCTCCGAGGCGATCTCCTTCGTGAGCTCGAAGGGAAAGCCGAACGTGTCGTGCAGGCGGAAGGCGAGCTCACCGGCGATCTCCGAAGATCCTCTGCCGAGCTCCTCGTCGAGCAGCCCCATCCCCGTGCGCAGAGTGCGGAGGAACGCCTCCTCCTCGTGCAGGACGACGCGCTTGATGCGGTCCGCGTCGCGGCCGAGCTGCGGATAGGCGACTCCCATGGTGCCGACGACGGCGTCGACGAGGTCGGGCGTGACGGGCTCGCGCCGGCCGAGGTGGTACGCACGGAGGACCGCTCGCCGGATGAGCCGGCGCAACACGTAGCCGCGGCCCTCGTTCGAGGGGAACCCGCCGTCGCTGATGACGAACGTGAAGGCCCGCGCATGATCGCCGATGATGCGCAGGTCGCGGCTCTCGAGCGCTGCCGCACCTCCAGGCTTGGCACACAACTCGGCCGCCCGCTCGACGATCGGCGCGACGCAGTCGATCGCCTGGACGTGCGGCACGGCTTGGAGGACCACGAGAAGCCGGTCGAGCCCGGCTCCGGTATCGATGTTCGTCTTCGGCAGTGGTATCAGCTCACCCGACTCAGTTCGGTCGTACTGCGTGAACACGAGGTTCCAGACCTCGGAGTAGCGGGCGCTCTCGTCGGCCCCGGGCGCGGCGGGGCCACCCTCGGGACCGAGACCCTCGCCGTGGTCGAAGAAGATCTCCGAGCTCGGACCGCACGGACCGGTCTCGCCCATGGTCCAGAAGTTGTCCTCGCCAAGACGCTGCACGCGCTCGGGGGGCACCGGTGTCGTCGAGGTCCAGATCTCGGCCGCCTCGTCGTCGCTCGTGTGCACGGTCACCCAGAGGCGCTCGGGGTCCAGTCCGAGCACCTCGGTCACGAAGTCCCACGCCCAGGGGATCGCCTTCTCCTTGAAGTAGTCGCCGAAGGAGAAGTTGCCGAGCATCTCGAAGAAGGTGCAGTGGCGTGGTGTGGTGCCCACCACCTCGATGTCGTTCGTCCGGAGGCAGGGTTGGATGGTCGTCGCGCGGGGGTTCGGCGGGACGGCCTCCCCGAGGAAGTACGGCTTGAACTGGACCATGCCTGCGATCGTGAAGAGCACGGTGGGGTCGTTCGAGATGAGGCTGGCGGGCGGCAGCGCCGCGTGGCCGCGCTCCACGAAGTACCTCGTGAACTCCCGGCGCAAATCCTCGGCCTTCATCGCCCTGTCGTCCTCGTCTCGTCCACGGCGCCCGAGTGGCTGACGCCGGGATCGCTCTTTTCGTCCTCGCCCGTGTTCCCCTCGCCGGCCGGCTCGGGCGGATCACCCGGTTCGACCGGGAGCTCACCTCTGCGCTCGCGCCAGCGACGGGCGAGCATGCCCTCGGCCCCGTGGCTGCGAGGCTCGTAGAAACGCTCCCCCGCCAGCGCCTCGGGCAGGTACTCCTGCTCGACGTAGCCGCGCGGGTCATCGTGAGGATACTCGTAGCCGATGCCGTGCCCGAGCGCCGCCGCGCCCCAGTAGTTCGAGCCGCGAAGATGAGCGGGCACCTCGACGAAGGGACCCTGGCGGACGCGCTCCTGAGCCCGCCAGATGCCCGTGGCGGACGAGTTCGACTTCGGAGCAAGGGCGAGATGGATGGTTGCCTCCGCCAGGTTGAGGGTCGCCTCGGGCAAGCCCACGAGCTCGACGGCTTGCGCGGCCGCCGTGGCGACCACGAGCGCCATCGGATCGGCTAGGCCGACGTCCTCGCTCGCGAGGATCACGATGCGTCGCGCCACATAGCGCGGATCCTCACCCACCTCGAGGATGCGCGCGAGCCAGTAGAGGGCCGCATCGGGGGCCGAGCCGCGCACGGACTTGATGAACGCGGAGATGAGGTTGTAATGCTCTTCCTGGCCGTGCCGGTATGCACGCATCGATCGGGCGCGCTCGACGTGGGCGGTCTCCACGTGTGAGCCGGGCCGCGAGAGCGCTACCGAGACCTCGAGGACGGTGAGAGCGACCCGGGCGTCGCCCGAGGCGAGGTCGGCGATCAGGCCGAGCGCATCCGGTTCCGCCGTCGCCTTCTCGACCTCGAGGCCCCGCTCGAGCAGGAGCCGGATGTCCTCCTCCTCGAGCGCCTCGAAGCGCCAGAGCGTCGAACGGCTGAGCAGCGGAGTGTTCAGGGCGAAGAACGGGTTCTCCGTGGTGGCGCCGATCAAAGAGATCACGCCCTCCTCGACCCCGTGGAGGAGGGCATCCTGCTGCGCCTTGTTGAACCGGTGGACCTCGTCGAGGAACAGGATCGTCCCCCGACCCTCGGTGCCGAGCGCTGTGCGGGCTGCGTCCAACTCGGCCCTGACGTCCTTCACACCGGCGTCGACGGCCGAGAGCGCGCGGTAGCGGCGGCGCGTGTGCTCCGCGATGAGACGCGCCACGGTCGTCTTTCCGGTGCCCGGCGGGCCGTAGAACACTGCTGAGGAGACACGGTCGGCCTCGACGAGCGCCCGCAGGGGTGCACCGGGACCGAGCAGGTGTCGCTGGCCGACGACGTCGTCGAGACGAACCGGGCGCATGCGGGCCGCGAGCGGTGCCCGCCGCGAGAGCTCCTCGTCGACGGCGGAGTCGAATAGGCTCGGGTCACCGCCGCCGGCGCCGTGGCGGCTGCTCGCAGCCGCTGGTGGTCGCCGTGCCGGGCTCATGAGACCGCGACCGTCACAGGGACGGGGAGGATTGTCAAGGCCGCAGCTGGGTATGCCGAGGCGGGGCGGCTCCCTGCCCGCGTCCCGTTCGGCGACCAGGTGGTCCACACTGGGCGGAGCTGTAGTCGTGAGGAGTACCTGACACATGACGATGGAACCTGTGAACGAGAACACCCGGCTCCCTGGAGCGGTTCCTCCTGGCGGAATCCCGGTCGAGGCCTTCAACCCGCTGCTTCGTTCCCTGCTCTCCTGGGATCTCGTGGAGCGAGTGCAGAGCCCTGACGGCGGCCACCAGTGGGTGCTCATCGAGGAGGCCCAGCAACGGCTCGACGACCTCGCTCCCCGCCCGCGCCGTGAGACGACTTCGCTCGCCTACCTCGATCACTGGTGCGCCCGTTGCCGGCAGCAGCGCTTGACGCACTTGATCGAGGGTCGTTTCCTGTGCGAGGAGTGTCAGCGCGCCGAGGTCGGCGAGATCACGACACCTGCACCGCAGCCGAAGCGCCCACACCATGCCCGGGACCTCCTGGGGAACCGGCGGAACAGCCCTGACCAGTAAGCGCCGGCAGCGCCGCCGAGCTGTCAGTCCGTAAGACCGGCCGGTCGGACGATCCGGATGCCGAGCTCGGCGAGCTGGCGTTCGGGGATCGGACGCGGTGACGAAGCCATCAGGTCGGTCCCCGACTGGGTCTTCGGGAACGCGATGACCTCGCGGATGTTCTCCTCGCCGGCGAGGATGGCGACGAGCCGGTCGATGCCGTAGGCGAAGCCCCCATGTGGCGGGGCTCCGTATCGGAAGGCGCCGAGCAGGAACCCGAACCGGCTCTCGGCCTCCTGCTCTGAGATCCCGAGCACGGCGAAGATACGCCGCTGGATGTCGGCACGATGGATCCGGATGCTTCCCGACCCGAGCTCCCAACCGTTCAAGACGAGGTCGTAGGACTGCGAGCGGACCGAGAGCGGATCGCTCTCGAGGCGGTCCATGTCGTCAGGGTGCGGCATGGTGAACGGGTGGTGGGCGGCGAGCGGGTTCCCCTCCTCGTCCACACCCTCGAAGAGCGGGAAGTCGGTGACCCAGAGATAGCGGTAGGGCTTGGCCGAGATCTCGGGCTGACCGAGGTCGAGGCGGAGCTGACCGAGGACCCGGCAGGTCGTCTTCCGCTCCCCCGCCACCGCGAGCACGAGGTCGCCCGGCTCCGACTCGGTCGCCTTCAGGATCCCGGCCTGCTCCTCAGGAGAGAGGAACTTCGCCACCGGGGACTCGATGGCGGCCGCGCCCGCACCCTCCCCGGCCACGACCCGGAGCCAGACGAGGCCGGCGGCGCCGAGCGACTTCGCCCTGTCGGTGAGCGAGTCGAGGCGCCCACGGCCGAGGTCTGCCTGCGCCGGCACCCTGATCGCCCGGATCGCCGCCGCCTTGAAGGCGTTGAACGACGTGCTGGCAAGGACCTCCTCGAGCCTCACGAGCTCCATACCGAAGCGGAGGTCGGGCTTGTCCGTCCCGTACCGGTCGAGTGCCTCGTCCCACGTCATCCTCACGACAGCCGGCGGGTCTTCCCCCGCCACGTCGCGGGTGGCCTCGAGCACCGAGTCGGTGGCGATCTCCCAGATGTCCTCCTGGCGGACGAACGACGCCTCGAGGTCCAGCTGAGTGAACTCGAACTGGCGGTCGGCCCGGACGTCTTCGTCGCGCATGCAGCGCGCGATCTGGTAGTAACGGTCGAAGCCGGACACCATGAGCAGCTGTTTCGCGATCTGAGGGCTCTGCGGCAGGACGTAGAAGGACCCAGGCTGGAGTCTCGACGGGATGGCGAACTCCCGCGCGCCTTCGGGTGTCGGGGTCCACAGGAGCGGCGTCTCCACCTCGACGAGACCCTGTCGCTCCATCGACCGCCGGATGGCCGCGTTCACGACCGCACGGATCCGCAGGTTGTGCTGCATCCGTTCCGAGCGAAGGTCGACGTACCGGTAGCGCAATCGGACCGGCTCCTCGGTGTCGACGCGGCCATCCACGCCGAACGGTGGCGGTTCTGCCGGGTTCAGGACCTCGACGTCCTCGGCCCCGATCTCGACCTCTCCTGTCGGGAGAGCCTCGTTCGCTGTGCCTTCGGGACGGAGCCGGAGGGGGCCGGTGATCCGGACGACGAACTCGGAGCGCAGCTCGTGGGCACCATCGACCACGCACTGGACGATGCCGGTGTGGTCGCGCAGGTCGATGAAGGCGAGATGCTCGCCGTGCTCGCGCCGCCGCGCCACCCAGCCGCAGACCGAGACCGTTCGGCCCGCATCGGCTGCCCTCAGCTCGCCGCAGTAGTCGGTGCGGAGCCCACGTGGCCGAGCCGTCTCCGGACGCGCAGGAAGGGGGTGCGGGACCATGGACGCGCTCAGCTGCCGGCCTGGCTCGAGAGCGCGTTCCCCTTGCCGGGCAGCAGCCGGTACGCGTCGTAGACGCTGTCGAGCTGGCGGAGGGAGTCGAGGAGTGAATCGAGGTGGGCGGGGTCGGCGAGCTCGAACTCGAAGCGCATCCTGCTCACCCTATCGGCAGCGGTGTTGGACGACGAGGAGAGGATGCTCACGTGGTGCTCGGCGAGCACCTTCGCGACATCGGCGAGCAGGCGCGCCCGGTCGAGCGCCTTCACCTCGATCGATGCGACGAAGACGCCTTGGCGGTCCTCGTCCCACTCCACCTCGATGAGGCGCTCGGAGTCGCTGCCGGCGAGGGCGAGCGCGTTGGCGCAGTCCTCCC
Organism: Actinomycetes bacterium; assembly: GCA_021838945.1. GTDB lineage: Bacteria > Actinomycetota > Acidimicrobiia > Acidimicrobiales > Bog-793 > JAKCCH01. The sequence goes on along the minus strand of JAKCCH010000054.1, from coordinate 6,497 downwards.
GGTGCACGGACACGCCGCGGCCGCGGGTGATGAAGCCGATGACGCGGTCGCCGGGCACGGGCGTGCAGCAACGGGACAGCCGCACCATGACGTCGTCGAGGCCCTCGACGTAGATGCCGGCGGCCCCGCGGCGCGTGCTCGGCCGCCGGGGTGCGAGCGCCGTCGAGGGGAGCTGCTCCTCCTGGTCGCCCCCGCGCAGCTCTCGCTCGAGGCGCTGCACGACCCCCTGGCCCGAGATGTGACCCTCGCCGATCGCGGCATGCAGTCCGTCGAGGTCGGCGTGCCCGAGATCGGCGGCCACCGTGACCATGGCCGGAGAGGACTGGAGCTTCTGGACCGGGAGACCGGCGCGCCGAAGAGAGCGGGCAAGCTCCTCGCGCCCGGCCTCGATGGCATCCTCCCTGCGCTCCCTCGAGAACCACTGGCGGATCTTGTTGCGAGCGCGCGGGCTCGCGACGATCTTCAGCCAGTCCCGCGACGGGCCCGCGGTCGGGATCTTCGACGTCACGATCTCGACCGTGTCGCCGGAATTGAGCGGCGACTCGAGGGGCACAAGCCTCCCGTTCACGCGGGCGCCGATGCAGCGGTGACCGACTTCGGTGTGGATCGAATACGCGAAGTCGACCGGCGTCGCACCCGACGGCAGTGTCACGATCTCGCCTTTCGGCGTGAACACGTACACCTCGTCCTGCTCCAGGTCGACCTTGAGCGTCTCGAGGAACTCGTGCGGATCAGGGGTCTCGCGCTCCCAGTCCACCAGCCGTTGCACCCAGGCGATCTCGTCTGTCGAGCGGACTCCGCGGCGACTGGACCCCCCGTGAGTGCCCGTCTCCTTGTAACCCCAGTGCGCCGCGATGCCGTGCTCGGCCCGCTGGTGCATCTCCCAGGTGCGGATCTGGACCTCGAGCGGCTTGCCGAGGGTGCCGATCACGGTCGTGTGAAGGGACTGGTACAGGTTGAACTTCGGAGAGTTGACGTAGTCCTTGAAGCGCCCCTGCACGGGGGGCCAGAGGGCGTGGATGGCGCCGAGAGCTGCCCAGCAGTCCTTCTCGGCCTCGACGATGATGCGGATCGCGACGAGGTCGTGGATCTCGTCGAACTCCTTGCCCCGGACCACCATCTTCTCGTAGATCGACCAGAGGTGCTTCGGACGCCCGGTGACGTCGGCGTCGATGCCGAGGTCGGCGAGGCGCTTTCGCACGAGGTCGAGCACGTCCTCGAGCTCCTGCTCGCGCGCAGGGGCCCGGGTGGCGACCATCTGCGCGATCTCCGCAAAGCGCTTGGGGTGCAGGGTCTCGAAAGCGAGATCCTCGAGCTGCCACTTGATCTCCTGGATGCCGAGGCGATGCGCCAGCGGGGCGTAGATGTCCCGCGTCTCCTCCGCGATGCGGCGCCGCTTCCACTCCGGCAGTGCGTCGAGGGTGCGCATGTTGTGCAGGCGGTCGGCGAGCTTGATGACGAGCACCCGCCAGTCGCGGGCCATCGCGACGAGCATCTTGCGCATCGAGGCTGCCTGCTGCGCCTCTTTCGAGCCGAAGCGGAGCCGGTCGAGCTTCGTCACCCCGTCCACGATCGCCGCCACGTCGGTGCCGAACTCCCGCTCGATCTGCTCGATCTCGACGCGCGTGTCCTCGACGGCGTCGTGCAAGAGCGCGGCCGCGGCGCTCGTCGCATCGAGCCCGAGCTCGGCCACGATCGTCGCAACGGCGACGGGATGGGTGAGGTAGGGCTCTCCGGAGATTCGCCGCTGCCCATGGTGTGCCCGCGCCGCGAGGCTGTGGGCGCGCCGGACGATGCCGAGATCCTCCCCCGGGCGCCCTTCGGCCAGCATTGTGATGACCGCATCGATCGACTCCGTCGGCGCAGGTGCGAGCGCCCGAGCCGCGCTCACCGGCTGAGCTGGCGCGTCACCTCCCCCTCCGGCCGCCGCCGGACCACCGCCGGGCTCAGCGGCCATGTCACCACGCAATGCCATGCGACCTCCGCCTTGAGCGTACCGAGGAAACCCTCCGCGGGCGTGCCAACTCGTGCCTACCGTTGCCGGTACCCTGGCTTCGTCGTGTCCACCGTCTCCGCCTCGACCGAGCGACGCCGGCCTGCCGCCCCGTCGCTCCGCCCCGCCCTTGCCGTCGTCGCGGTCGCGATCGTGATCGTGCTCGGCGGGACGGTGCTGGCGCTCGTGGGCACGTCGTCCGCGCGCCAGGCTCCTCCAGCCCTCTCCGGGCACCACATCCCCGGGACGACGCTGCGAGCCGCAGCGGCGACGAGCTTCATCGCGCACATCGCGTACGGCGGCGAGCCTCCCTCTGACATCGTCGGCTCCCTCGCCGTGCCCTCGGGGAGCGTGTACCTCGGCAGGGCCGTCTACGACGCGGGCGTGAGCCAGTTCGACCGGCAGATCCGCATCGAGATCCCAGCCCCGCTTGCGGAGGTGAGGAAGTTCTTCCAGGCCATGCTCTCGCACGAGCGCTGGGTCACCAACTCCGTCACATCCCCCTCGCCTGGCACCGAGCAGATCCTCGCCGAGAAGAGCGGTGCCGGCTACCAGTGGCGTGTCGGCATCACGATGAAGGGCGAGCAGGTATTCGTCGCCCCGGCGCTCGCCGGCAGTGGCCGCAGCGCGGCCAAGTCGACGGTGGCCATCCGCCTCTACCAGGTAGAAGACGCGAGCTGAGGCGCCTGCGCCAGAGTTGACGGCGCCTTGCTCAGGTGGCGTGCCTGCGGCTTGTGGAGGAGGTATGCCCAGACGAACATGTTCGCCGGATAGATGAAATAGCCGAATCGTGTTGCCGGCGCGATGAGCGTCGCGAACGCGAGCGCGAACCCGGCGAACCTGGCCGCCGCAGAGGGCGTCCGCGGCGGGCGCCAGAGCAACACGCCGAGCACGATGACGGCACCTGCGGCGATGAGAGCGACGGTGAGGCTCCGCTTGTCGGCCGGGAACAGCTGCACGAGGATCTGGCCGGGAAGAGGGCTCGCGGCCGGTGAGTGCACGTGGGCGAGACCGAGCGGGAACGCCACGACGTTCCGCCAGAAAGCATGGACGTCGAGCGCTGCACCGGCACCGATTATCGGCACGGCCACCACGAGCACGGTGAGGATGTAGCGGGTCATCGCCCTGCGGTCGTCCTCGTCGCGCACGCACCACAACCCGAGAAGGATGAGCGGCCAAGCCGTCCACTTGAGCGTGCCTGCGAGCCCCATGACGATCCCGGCGACGACAGGCTGCCTTCGCTGCAGGAAGACGAGGCCGAGCAGGAGGAGGGCGAGCACCGGCATGTCGTCACCGCCGGTCGCGAGGGCAAGGGCGCCGGTAGGGAGAACGATCAGGAACTGGAAGGCGCGCCATCGTCGGCGACTCGGGGCACGCGACAGCGCGAGCGAGAGAAGCACCACGATGAGGGTGAACGCGGTGAGCGGGAGGCGAGCGTCAGTGAATGGGGCAGGGACCGAAGCGGCGTTCGTCAGCCCGAACGGCACCATGCCCGGCAGGTAGGGGAAGTACGACTTGGAGTCGACGGACTTCGCGTCGTTGGAGGGCGAGACGCCGACGTTGGTCGGCTTGCGCAGGTACGGATCATGGAAGTGGGAGAAACGGTCGCCGGCCCGCTCTATCACCGCCACCTCGGGCTGCGCCTGCGCCGCCTTCGGGTTGACGACCGGACCTCCTCCGGCGCGCCACATGACGAGAAACGACAGCGGCACGAGCACGGCACCGACGAGGACGGCGAGGACGACTGCCCTCCGGAACGGGCTCGCGCCGTCGCCCTGGTCCGGGTCGGAACGCGCCGCCCGGCGGCGGCGGTAGACGAGCTCGGAGCAAGCGGCGGCTCCGAGATACACGAGGGTCGTCATGCGCCCCCACTCTCGGTAGTCCGCTGTGATGGCGAGCCCGCTCTCACCGGCAGCGAACGCGCCCGACAAGAGGTAGAGGATCGCGTCCTGCCGCAGAACCGGGAGCGCGGCGACGCGGTCGACGACGCCCGCGGTGCGCTGTCGTATCGCCGTCGAGCCGATCACCGGACGATCGTAGAATGCGAACGCCCGGCACCGGGTGAGCCCCGGCACCGGGCGTCCATCAAAGCGTGATCAGCGGTTTGGCTGGGGGGTGTACCGCAGGTAGGGCTTCACGGTCCGGAAGCCCTTCGGGAACCTGTCTGTTGCTGACTCGTCGTCGATTGCGGGAGCGATGATGACGTCCTCGCCGTCGTGCCAGTTGACCGGTGTCGACACCGAGTAGTCGGAGGTCAGCTGGAGGGAGTCGAGAACACGCAGGATCTCCTCGAAGTTACGGCCCGTGCTGGCGGGATAGGTGATCGTGAGCTTCACCTTCTTGTCCGGCCCGATGATGAACACCGAGCGAACGGTAAGCGTGTCACTCGCGGCGGGGTGGATCATGCCGTAGAGGTCCGACACCTTCCGGTCCTCGTCTCCGATGAGCGGGTAATTGAGCTTGTGACCGGTCGCATCCTCGATGTCCTGTGCCCAGTCGTCGTGCGACGCGACCGAGTCCACCGAGATCCCGATGACCTTCGCGTTGCGCTTCTCGAACTCGCCTTTCAACCGGGCGACCTCACCGAGCTCGGTCGTGCAGACCGGGGTGAAGTCCTTCGGGTGCGAGAAGAGGACGCCCCAGCTGTCACCGAGCCACTCGTGGAACCTGATGGGTCCGTCCGTCGTGTCAGCGGTGAAGTCAGGGGCGGTGTCGCCCAGTTGCAGAGCCATATATCGTCTCCTGTCCTGTCGGTCTCTAACCGGTCTACCGCCCTCGACAGCCGTGCGCGTCAACCCCGGGGGCTAATGCCGATGAGATTAGTCGGGTTTAGTGGAGGACTGATCGGCCGAGGCGTCACGGCGCCTGTGCCAGTGGCGGAAACCGACGAAGCCGATCAGCACGACGATGACGGCGATGAGCAGACCCGTCGAGGCGTCGCCGATCACCCGGAGGGCGGCCTCGTAGGACCGCCCCACTGCGTAGCCGATGAGGGTGAAGGCGATGCCCCAGACGAGACCGCCGAGCGCGTTGAAGAAGAAGAAGGTCGGATAGCGAAGCCGTGACGCTCCCGCCATGCCCGGCATGAGCGCCCGGAACAGCGCGACGAAGCGTCCGAGGAACACCGCAGGGCCTCCCTTCTGCTGGAGGAAGTCCCGAGCCCTCTGCACCCCCCCGTGGTTCCTGAGACGGCGGTGACGGAGCAGCGCAGGGCCGAACAAGCGACCGACGAGGTAGCCGACGCTGTCGCCGAGTATGGCGGCGAACACGACGGCCACCACCATGATGACGAGGCTGACGTGGTGCTGTGAAGCGAGGACGCCGCCGTAGACGACGGCGGTCTCGCCCGGGATGACGAAGCCGAGGAAGATGGCCGCTTCGCCGAAGCAGAGGGCTGCCGGGATGACGTATGCCGGCCAGCCCCGCACGGACAAGAGCTGGTGGACCAGCGAGTTCAGCACGCCGAGCCCGGATTGGTCACCGAGGCAGCTTAGGCAGCCGCCACACGCTGCCTTGTGGCACAGGGCCGGACGGATCTAGCCGCGGGCACAGCGGGTGCACAGACAGGGCAGAACCCGGGCGAAGCCGGGATGCGGCCGTATGTGGCCCAGAAGGCAGCCGTGACGAGGTTGTGGTCGGGGCGCACGAGACGCGCCAGCACCACGATCGCCCGGACCGTCGCCCCCTCCTTCGCCAACGCAGCGGCGGCGCTCGCTGCGCGCGCCCCGGACACGAAGAGGTCGTCGAAGATGACCACCTCGCGATCGGCCAGCTCGAGGTCGGGTCGATCGGCCGCCGCCACGAAGCCGCTCGCCCGGGGCTGCAGGCGCCTCGGCGGGACCGGTCCGGGCACGAGCAATGGAGCGAGAGTGAACGTGCCGCTGCTGAGCCTGCACTGCTCGAGCGCCCCGGACCCGAGATGCTCGAGCGGGTGTCGCCCGTGCCACGACGGCCTGCCACCCGTCGAGGACGGGACCGGCACGAGCAACGTATCGCTGGACGGGGGGACCAGACAGGCGAGATGCCGGGCGAGCCACTCGCCGGCGGCCTCGACGAGAGCGCCGCCAGCGCGAGCTCGTGCAGAGCGCGATGGAGCAGCCTTGTAGGCGACGAGCGCGCTGTGTGCAGCAGAGTGAGGTGCGACGAGCCACATCGGGACGACGGGCGGCAGCACACCGCGTCCGAGGGCAAGGCTGACGGTCATGCAGCTCCAGCAGGTGTCACAACCACGACGTGCCGGCCCGTGGCAGACCGTGCACACGGAGAAAGGCGAGCTGTCGCAGAGCCTCGGACTTCCGGGGGCAGTGCCGGGCACGGCGGCCCGACCGCTCAGGGGGAAGGTCGGCGGGTCCGGCATGGCCGTGCACGCTACGAGGAGGGTGCGCGCTCAGGGGAGAAGCAGGATGCCGAGTCTGCGGGCGGCGACCGCCCATCTGCTCGACCCCGCGTGTGGGGCAGGCAGGTCATCGGGCTCGTCCCGGCCGTGGCATCGAAGGACCGCACG
>JAKCCH010000145.1 GCA_021838945.1 Actinomycetes bacterium | reverse complement strand
GGTCGAGGCCCCGGCCCCGCGAGGTGCCACCGGCCCTGTCGCGCCGGTCGAGCCGCCCTGCTCCGATACACCCGGCGCCGAGGCGGCGCGCGCCGACGAGGGTCGGCCCCGCCGGTGGTCGAGCCAGCTCGCCCGGTCGTTCGCGCTGCGCTTCGGCTTCGAGGTGGAGGCCGGCGCTGATGCCGCCGCCTCGGCCGAGCAGGACCCGAGCCGGGGTGCCGGCTGAGGGCCGAGGCGGCCAGGCGACGTCCCCGTGCCGGGTGCTCGGCTCGGCATCCTTGACTTGCTCGGGCGGCATCGGCGACAGTGCGAGGTCCGACCGGCTCAGGCGAGCAGGGAGGGGCTAGCGACGCGCACGCCGTGAGCCAGCAGGGGACATGTGGGACCTGCGCGGCATGATCACGGGAGGAGGATCGCGGACAAGGACGTGGTGCTTGCCGCCGCCTTCGATGACCCCCATGAGGGTGCGCGCCGCCGCAGCCCCGAGCTCGTAAAAGGGCATGCGCACCGTCGTCAGCGGGGGCGAGGTGTGCTCCGCGATCCAAGTGTCATGGATCGCCACGATCGACAGCTGCTCGGGGACATCGAGGCCGGCGTCGTGCGCCGCGGAGAGCACGCCGACGGCCGCGTTCACGTTCGCCACTACGAGACAAGTGGGCAGGGTCCCGGCCGACAGGAGGTGCTGCAAGGCCACTCTTCCTGCCCCGGGCGTGTAACCGAACTGCGTCATCCAGTCTCGCCGCATAGCGATCCCGGCGTCGGCGAGCGCGCGGCGGAAACCCCGTTCGCGAGCCCGAGCCGTGCTCGTCTGTGGCAGTCCGCCGATGAGGCCTATCGACCTGTGCCCCAGGTCGACGAGGAAAGAGGTGGCGAGCCGCGCCGCCTCGAAGTCGTCCATGGCGACCGAGCTCAGCCCCTTGTGCTGGTGCCAGTTCATCACAACTGCCGGTGCGTCGACCGGAAGGAGGTCGAGGACCTTCGTCGAGCGCTCCTCGTCGCGGAGCTGGATGATGAAGCCGTCGACGCGACCTTGGTGAGAAAGCTTCGCGACGACGTTGTTCTCGGCGTCGAGCCACTCCGACCGCCCGAGCAGCACGACGAGGTCTGCCTCGGCCGCGGTCTCCGCGACGCCCCGTGACGGCTCGGAGAAGATCGCATTCGTGACGTCGGGGATCAACAACGCGATCGCCCCGGAACGGCGAAGCCGCAGAGCCCGCGCAGCGTGGTTGTGGGTGTAGTTGGTCCCGTCTATCGCTCGAAGGACGCGGGCTCGAGTCTCCTCTCGGATCCGCAGCTTGGGATCCTCGTTCAGGACACGTGAGACCACCGACACCGAGACGCCGGCGCGCGCCGCGACGTCGCGCAGCCGGGCCACGGACGACGTCGTCGTGCCCTTGGTTGCCCCTGTGCGACTCCTGGGATCTGGCACCGTTCCTCAATCTAGGTGGAACACCTCGGCGAGCCCGGTCCACCAGGGCTCGTCGGGGTGTGCTCGCAGGCTCCGCTGCATCGGCATCACGGTGGACCACCATCGTTGGGTGGCAGGATCCGCGGCCAAGCGGGCCATGTCGGTCTCGTAGTCCGTGCCCCGGTACTCGAGGTAGCTGAACAGCAGGTCGCCGTGGCGGTAGATCGAGTAGTTGGTGACGTTCGCCGTGCGCAGCGCCGTGAGCACCTCCGGCGGCACAGCGCGATGCAGGCCCAGGTACTCCTCCGCCCGCTGGTCGACGAGGCCGACGACCGATGCCACTCGGCGAGCGGGCCCTTCGCGCGGCGACAGTTCTGGTGACACCCGCGTCCTCCTGACCTGTGAGCTCCCGGCTGGGATCGTAGGGCCGAGCGAGGGAGACACGGCCCGGCTCGTCCATGGTAAATCGATTGTGCTGACCCCAGGAAGTGTGCGATGATGCCCTGTCGCGGAGGAGGGGCCGTCGCCGTCGCAGCACTGGGAGGGTACGCGCCTGTGGTCGTGGTCGACGCGCACCAGCACTTCTGGGATCCGGCTCGGGTGAGCTATCCCTGGCTGGCGCCGTACTATCCCGAACTGGACCGAAGCTATGGCTTCGCCGACCTCGAACCTCACCTCGCAGCCGGCGGCGTCGATGCGACGGTCCTCGTCCAGTCCGCGGACTCGCTCGCCGACGACGAGCTCATGTTCGAGATCGCCGCCGCCCACCGCGAGATCGCGGGAATCGTCGCGTGGGTGCCGGTGGACGACGCGGAGCAGGCGGCCGCGCTGCTCGACCGGCTCAGCGACTCCCGACGCGTCGTGGGCGTCCGGACCTTGATCCACAACCAGCCCGATCCGGACTGGGTGCTCCGCCCGGCCGTTGGCGAAGGCCTCGAGCTCCTGTCGGCCAGGAACCTCCCCTTCGACTACGTCGCCGTCCTCCCGCGCCACCTCGAGCACGTTCCCGTGCTGTGCGAGCGGCACCCGAACCTGCGCATCGTCATCGACCACCTGGCCAAGCCGCCGATCGGCCGGGACCTCGAGGGTTGGTCGCGCCTGCTGGCGCGAGCCGCGGCCTCCCCGAACGTGCATGCGAAGGTCTCCGGGCTCTATCCCGCAGAAGGTGACCGCGCGCCGTGGCGCCTCGACGACCTGAGGCCGGCGTTCGAGACGGCGCTCCGGCTGTTCGGCCCGTCGCGCCTCATGTTCGGCAGCGACTGGCCGATCTGCGAGGTGGCAGGGGGGTACGAGGCCGTCGCCGGCGCGCTGTTCAGCCTCATCGACGAGCTCGACGCGCCAGCACGCGCCGCGCTGCGCGGCGAGACCGCTGCACGCTTCTACGGCCTGGAGCTCGGGCAGTGATCGAGCTGTTCGCTCCGATCGCCGAGGCCTGCACGATTGAGGTTCCCCCGGCCAACCGGCTGCCGATCGCCCTCGTGGGCGCGGGTGCCATTGTCGACCTGGCGCACCTGCCGGCGTACAGAAAGGGTGGCCTGGAGGTCGTCGGCATCACCGATCTGGATCGGGCGCGTGCCGAAGACGTCGCGTCTCGCCACGACATCGGACGTGTCTACGCAGACCTGGACGAGCTGCTGGCTGACGAGCGCGTGGCCGTGATCGACATTGCGGTCCCGGCGGCAGCCCAGCCAGAGATCGTCCGGCGAGCCCTCGAGTCGGGCCGGCACGTGCTCGGGCAGAAGCCCTTCGCGCCCACAAGCGGGATCGCGGCAGAGCTTGCCCGTGAGGCGACGGCACGTGGCGTCGTCCTCGCAGTCAACCAACAGCTCCGGTTCGACGAGGGCATCGCCGCTGCCCACGAGATGATGCGGCTCGGTTGGCTCGGAGAGGTCACCTCGCTGAGCATCTCGGTCGACATCTGGACAGAATGGACGCTCTGGCCGTGGATGCTCACCCTTGCCGAGCTCGAGGTCTGGAACCATTCGATCCACTATCACGACGTCGTGCGATGGTTCCTCGGTGAGCCTGACAGCATCTACGCGTCGGCCGGGCGAACTCCGGGCCAAGCGCCGAGTGGCGAGACGCGAACGGCAACCACCTACACCTTCCCGGGCGGCGCTCGGGCACTCGTCCATGCGCACCACGAGAACCGTTGGGGTGACCAGCGGGCGGAGTTCCGGCTCGAGGGCAGCGGAGGAGCCGTGCGGGGAACCCTGGGCCTGCTCTACGATTATCCCCGAGGCAGGCCCGACACGCTCGAGGTCAACAGCACGATTGTCGGTACGGACGGCTGGGTGCCTTATCCCGTGACCAGCCGCTGGCTGCCCGACGCGTTCCTGGGCCCGATGGCGTCCTTGCTGGAAGCGGCTGCGGGCGGTCGTCCGCCGAGGACGTCTGCAGACGACAACGTCCGGACGCTGTGTGTCGTAGAGGCGATCTACCGGTCGATCAGGTCGGGTAGGGCGCAGGCGCCGACAGAGATCTACCAGAGGTCACAGGAATAACGTTTGT
>JAKCCH010000053.1 GCA_021838945.1 Actinomycetes bacterium | reverse complement strand
GCCAAGACCCGGGCGGCCGCCCTCGACGAGCTCGGCCGGATTCTTCGCTCCATCCACGAGATCGACCAGTCGTCACTCTTCGAGAGCGATCTCATGCCTGGCGACCGCACGCCTGCCGACGTGAGGACGCGCTTCTCCGACGCGTTCGATCGCCTCGCCGCTTCCCTCGAGGCCGATGGTCGTTTCGCCGGGATCGACGTACAGGGAGTCGCCGCGCGCTGCCTCGACGGCATCCCCGGCAGCACCACGCCGGTCGCTCTCCACTCGAACCCCGGTCCCGAGCACAGCTTCGTCGACCCTGCGAGTGGTGCCTTCGTCGGGCTCATCGACTTCGGGGACGCCTACCGCAGCCATCCCGCCCTCGACCTGCGCCCGTGGACCGACGCCGCCGACGGAGAAGCCCTCCTCGCCGGCTACCGGGCATCCGGTCCGCTCCCGGGCGGCTTCGAAGACGTGTGGCGGACCGGCCTCGTCATCGTGGAGCTGGCGCGGGCAAGCCGGGGCCTCCGCAGCCCCGAAGAGCTCAGCGCCTCGCTCGACCGCCTGCTCGGGTAGCCACATCCTCTCGTGGCATCTTCGAGGCGTCGCCCTCGTTCAGCCCCCGGTAGCTATGTGGTCTCCCTCGATGGTTATCAACACGTCTCCCCACGTCGAGGGTTGGGAGAAGCGCTCCTCGTAGGCCTCACGGGCTCGGGCGAGCAAGGAAGGGTCGTCGCTCAGGCCGCAGGCACCCTCTACCGACACCCAGCCCTCTGCATCCTGTTCTGTCAGCGCGGCTCGTGCCGCAGTCGAGCTGACGAGGCGCGCCTTGACGCTGTGGCGGGAGACGAGTGCCGCAGCGCGCACGCCGTGCTCGCCGAAGAGGTACACCGCCTTCACCGGCGTGGCGTGCAGCCGGCCATCTGGACGGACGAGGGAGAGCACCCCAACGAGAGGCCGCCTCCAGAACTGCTGTGCTCGCGACGGCACCGGGCTCACACGACAAAAGTAGAGCGCACGTGGGGAAGCTGGGTGGTGCTCCGCCGGAGATCCGACAAGCCGGCGGATCGCCGCGCTGACACGGTCAGCGTGAGGCACGAGGGCTGATCCGGAAGACCGGGATGTCCGGAGCGATCCGCTCGAATTCTTCGATCGGGTCCGCCCGGTTGACGGGGATGTGCGGACGCCCTCCGGGGGCGATCTGCAGATAGCGCTGAAGGATCGGCGCCCGTTTCTCGACCGGAACCTCCTCGAGCACGACCTCCTCGCGCCGGCCGTGCCGCAGGACGGCTCGGCCTGCGTCCGCCCGCACGTTGCGAACCCAGTTCGCGCCCTCGCCCAACATCGACACGAGATACCGGCCACCCTCATGGTCCGTGATGACGATCGGGAACGTGATCAGATGGCCGCTCCGACGCCCGCGTACCTGCAGTGCGCCGGCTCGGCTCGGCCAGATCCCTGCGCCGAAGGCCACCGCCGACACTCGGTTCTGGAACCTCGCCGACCGGTTCGGACGGCCTCCCCGATAGAGACGACGGAGGTAGTTGTCGAACATGTCCATGGAAGCGCTCCTGGATCTGCTCTTGGGGGGAACCTGGAAGCAAGACCTCGGTGGCAGTGTGGGCGCTCGCAGCGCTCATGACGACCGCGATGCCGCGATCCTACGGCCATCACGGCGTGCAACCACCGACAACCACCGACGCCGGTGGCCAGCCGATCAGCCCGGGAGGTTGGTCAGGTAGCGCTCGGGATCGGCGACGAAACGATCCCGGCATCCGAGGTTGCAGAAGTAGAACGTCTCGCCCTCGTGCTCGGCGCTGCCTGGCGCGTGCTCGCGGTCGACGGTCATCCCGCAGACGGGGTCGATCGCCTCGGTCGAGGCCTCCTGCGGCGTCTGGTCGTTCGGCATCGGTGCTCCTCTCTCGTGTTCGACGTAGTGGGTGGGATCCGCGAGGAAGCGGTCCCGGCAGTGCTCGGAGCAGAAGTACACGCGCTGGCCGTCGTGCTCGGTGCTGGCCGGGGCCTGCGCGATCTCGACCTGCATGCCGCAGACAGGGTCCTTCGCGTAGCCGGCACCGCCACCGAGGCGCTCACGGTTGCGGTAGAGCCAGTAGAGGGCGGCGAAGGCGACGAGCGCGGCGATGTCGAGGTATGTCGTCCAGTCCCAGCGGATCGTGTCGCCGACGACGGCGCCGGGGCGTGCCGTCGGCATCCATCCCACCGCCTTGAAGAGGTACTCGGTGGCGAGCCCGGCGGCGGACATGACGAGCCAGAAGAGACCGAGGAGGCGAAGGGCGACCCTGCCGCCGTACTGCTTTCGGTAGATGAGCAGGAGCGGCATGGCGATGAGGTCGGCGAAGATGAAGGCGACGACGCCGCCGAAGCTGATGCCGCCTTTCCACAAGGCGGCGGCGAGCGGCACGTTGCCAACCGAACAGACGAAGCTGATGACGGCCACGAACGGACCGACGACGACGTTCTCGAGACTGGTCCAGGCACCGTGTCCCCGGATGAAGACGTCGGACCACACGTGCCCGGGAACGAGGATGGAGAGGAAGCCGGCGATGACGAACCCGATTGCCATCTCCTTTCGGAGCATGGTGAGGTCGCTCATGGTGTAGCTCGCCGCGTCCGCCCAGCCGCCTCGGGTGCGGATCCGTTGCCGCCATCCTTCCTGCTCGAGCGCCACCTCGGCCCCATCTCCGTGCTCATGGCCACCGGTGCGGTGCTCGGCCATCGCCCTCGCCTCGACGACGACGCGACCCCGCAGCCAGAGGGAACCGAAGAGGACGAGCAGCACGATCATGATGACGCCGCCGACGAACTCGGCCGCCACGAACTGCCAGCCGATGAGGACGACGAGGACGATGCCGAGCTCGATCACGAGATTGGTGGAGGCGAACATGAACACCATGGCGGCGAGGAAGTCCGCCCCCCTCACGAAGAGCGACCGCGCCATGGCGGAGGCGGCGTACGAGCACGACGAGGAGACCATGCCGTAGACAGAGGCGCGGGCGACGCTCGCTGGTCGATGGTCGCCGAGGTGACGCTGCATCGCCCCCCGGGAGACGAACGCCTGCACCGCCCCCGAGAGCGCGAAGCCCAACACGAGCGCCCAGAGCGTGTCCCAGAACATGTAGAAGGCCTCCCGCACGCTCCGGCCGATGCCGACGAGCGGGCCGGGGAGGCTGAGGGCCAGCAGCTCAGCGTGCATCGCCGCCTGCGCTGTCCTTGCGTCGGAGGATCTCCGCCAGCTCCTTGATCACGAAGCGCAGGCGACCCGTGGGGCCCGTGGCGCACGTCGGCAGATCGGGGTCCTCGCTGCAGGCCCGGGTCGGGTCCGGCGGGGGCGGAGGGGCGGTCTCTTTCACGAGCGCACCAACCGCTCTACGGCGGCGATCGCCTCGCGCACCTTCTCGTCCGCCTCCGGCCCGCCCGAGGCGATGGCGTTCCGCACGCAGTGGTCGAGGTGGTCGCCGAGCAGCTCGAGGGCTACCGCCTGGAGCGCCCGGGTGGCGGCCGAGACCTGGGTCAGGACATCGATGCAGTACGCGTCGTCGTCCACCATGCGCTCGAGACCGCGGATCTGGCCCTCGACGCGGCGGAGCCGCCGGAGGACTGCGTCCTTCTTCGTCGTGTAACCGCGCTCCACGTGGTGTCCTCCTCGTGGCCAGGTGGTACCCCTAGGGGGTAATCCTAGCGTCGGGGACCGAGCACGGCTCTCGGAGTCTCGCCCCGCCCTGTCGTCCCGTCGGGCGGACATGCCCAGATGGTCGTGACACCTGCTCGAGCTCGACTCAGCAGGTGAAGTGCCCGGGCGTCGTTGGGTAGGCGGGACCCGTGTTGCCCGCCGAGTTGCTGGGATAGATGAGCGAGACTTCCACCCCGCCGGAGCTCGTCGGTGTCGACGGGTTCACGGCTCCGTCGGCCGAAGCCAGGCCGAGCACGAAGGCCTGCAGCGAAGGGCTGAGCGCCCGGTTGACCTGAAGGCCGCCGTACGCCCCCGGGCAGACGAACTCGAGGTTGTAGGCGCCTTGGTCGTCGATCATGCGGTCGCCGTAGCCACCTGCCTGTGACTGGAAGACGTCCCGATTGAATCCGCCGTACATCAGGTCGCCGAACAGGTTGGTCTGGCTTGCCGTGCCGCCGTTGTCGAGGGCTCCGGGGTCGGTGTCGTACGACTGACCTGCTGGTAGCGGGAAGCGGGAGGCGTAGCTCTGGACCCCGAAGCCGCTCGTCGGGCAGCCCATCGAGGAGAGGATCGGCACCGGGTCGGCGTTGATCGTCGGGAACGCCATCGGCAGGCATGACAGCGTGTCGTCGACCTTGAGCGCGACGGCGGAATCGCCACGCACGACGTCCATGTCGTCGTTGCCGGCTCCGCCGAACTCGTTGTCGTTGCCGGGTCCGCCCTCGATCGAGTCGTTCCCGCCACCACCGAAGATGATGTCGTCGCCTCCCGTGGCGGCCGGTTGCCCGGCGACGTGCATGCCGTCGTCACCCTCCAGGAAGTCGCTCCCCGGGCTCCCGTGGATCGTGTCGTTGCCCTGGCCACCGAAGATCACGTCGTGCTGGTCGGCCTGGCCGGAGGCCGTCGGGTCGTTCCAGTTCGGGATCGGAGTCATGACCCCGTTGACGTACTCCCGTGAGATGTCGACCTGGTAGATCGTGTTACCCGAACCGGGCATGCTGAGCGTGCCGAACGGCGGCCCGCTCGTCCCGCCGATCGTGTTCGGCGCACCGGAGAACGGCACGACCCGGACAGTCGCGCGCGTGCCGACGAGGGCATCGTCACCCCCGTCGCCGCAGAGGGTGTCGTCGCCGTAGCCGCCGATGATGACGTCCTGGCCGGCGTTCGGGTCGTTCGTCGGGAGGCACTCGTCGAGGACGGGGCTGCCGGCCGCCGGCGTGTCGCCGTGGATCGCGTCGTTGCCGTCCTCGCCGTAGATCACGTCGTTGCCGCTGTCGCCCTCGATGTAGTCGTTGCCGTTGTGGGTGGTCTCGGTCGGGCTCTGGCCGAGCAGCGTCACATAACGGGTGATCGGGTCACCGAGCCCGACGTTCGTGATGCCGCCGTCCTGAGCCACACCCGGCGCGCTGACGTCCTTCTCGAAGCCGTAGCTCGTCCGCTGCCAGGTGCAGTTGTCGCTCCCCTGCGGTGTTCCGAGGCCGTTCGAGACGGCGGCCGGGCACCGATCGATGCGACCGTTGTTGCCGACGATGACGTCGTCGTCCGGGCCGGCGGTGGTCTGCCCGCAGTAGTAACCGCAGATGATGTTGCCGCTGCGGGCACTCCCACCGCTCGGCAGTCCGTCTGGCATGTTCGCCGCTATCTGGTCGTTCGTCATCCCCGCCGGCGGCGGTGGCAGTGCTGTCGGGCTCGTCCCGCCGACGAGGTCGTCATTGCCGGCACCGCCCTGGATCATGTCGCTGCCAGGACCGCCCTCGATGTAGTCGTCGCCCGAGCCGCCGTCCATGTAGTCGTTGCCGATGCCGCCGAACATCTTGTCGTCGCCCGGGCCGCCCCTCATCACGTCGTCTCCGCCGATCCCGTTCGGGCCGCCATTGGCAAGGTCGAGCTGCACGATGTTGCGCTCAAAGTAGATGACGCCCGGGGCAGGGTTCGCCTGCAGCCACTGCCCGCTCTGGTCCAGCACCTTTGTGATCTGGCCGTTGCCGCCGATCATCACGTCGGCACCGCCGCCGCCGTCCATCGTGTTGCCGATCGTGCCGGAGCCCGGCACGGACAAGAGCGCGTTGGCCGGAGGCGGCAGGGTGAACCCGGAGCCGCCCGCCGTCCCATCACTCACCATCGAGGTCGACTCGCCGGGAGCCAGATAGGTCGGTGAGGTGCCCCCGATCATGTCGTCATCACCGGCGCCGCCGGCCATCGTGTCGGAACCGGCACCGCCCTCCAAGTAGTCGTTGCCGACGAAGGTGCCCGCGGTCCCGTTGACGCCGTTCGTGCCGGGCGGGCCGCCGTAGATGGAGTCGTTGCCCGTTTCGCCGAAGAGGAGGTCGTCGCCGGTCCCGCCGTAGATCGTGTCGCCGGAGCCTTGAAGGTCCGGCGTCGCGCACGAGCCGTTCGGGCAGTCGAACACGTCGAGCTGGCGAACGATCCGCCGTACGACGCCGAAGGGATGCTGCGGGGTGACAGAGGTCGGGTCGGCGGCGCTGTAGCGCCACAACGAGGGTGACGGAGACGGCCCCGTCGGGCAGCCGTTGGCGTCGGTCGGCCCGGGGTTGGCGAACTCCCTGCTGATGCAGCCGTTGTCTCCGAGCACAACATCGCTGCCGTCCTCGGGATACCCGGCCGGTGGCGGTCCGGTGAGGCCGTCGGCATAGATCGTGTCACTGCCGGAGGGGACCACGGCGGTCGTGATCGCGTCCGGCCCCGAGGTCGGAAGGGTGAGCGGCGAGGTGCCGCCGATGATGTCGTTGCTTCCGCTCCCCCCGTAGATGGTGTTGTTGCCCGGGCCGCCCTCGACGTAGTTGTCGCCGTTTCCGGTGCGGATCGTGTCGTCACCGAGCCCGCCGAAGATCATGTCGTCATCCGGGCCACCGACGATGTAGTCGTTGCCGCCGACCGTGAGGAGGGCGTACTGCTGGACCGCCCGGACGGGCTGGTCGTTGTTCGGGTCGACGGCGCCGGTGTCGGTGACCGAGCCGTTGCCGCCGACGATCACATTCGAGTCGTCCGCGCCGGCGTAGGGGGGCGCGCCGGGGAAGTCGCCGTAGATGCAGTTGCCGATGACCGGCGGGCCCGGTGGCGACGGCGGTGCAGGCACGGCGGTGACATCCGTGGGACTCGTCAGGTTGCACGGGTCGGTGCCACCGCCTGTGCTCCCGTCGGGGACGGCGTCGACCGAGCCGCCGTCCACGGCGAGTGGCGAGGTGCCACCGAGGATGTCGTCGGTGCCGGACCCCCCGTAGATCGTGTCCGAGCCTGGGCCGCCCTCGATGTGGTCGGTACCGGAGCCGCCGGAGATGAAGTCGTCGCCGAGACCTCCGAAGATGGTGTCGGTCCCGGTGCCGCCGAAGATCGTGTCGTTGCCCCCGTATGACGTGGGTGCCGTCGTCGTGAGGTCGTACACCATGTACCCGTCGCCTGGTATCACGCCCGGTTGCGAGAGGTCGGGCGTCGACCCGTTCATGAGCACGCCGTTGTCACCGATGACGACGTCGTTCCCGGACCCGCCGAGGACCGTGTCGCCGGTGTCTGACTGGGCGGGAGCCGAGGTCCCGCCGATGAGGAGGTCGTTGCCGCCTTGCCCGACGACGACGTCGGCACCGCCGTTGCCCTCGAGCGTGTCGTTGCCGGAGCCGGAGTAGAGGGTGTCGTTGCCGTCGTTGCCGAACAGCCAGTCACTGCCCGAACCGCTGTCGATGAGCGTGTCGTCACCCGGGCCGCCGTAGACGGTCGAGGTCTGACCGGCCTGCGAGGACGTGAGCAGCGTGTCGTTGCCGGCGCCGCCGCAGACGAAGTCGTCGCCCGAACCCGAGTTGACGTAGTCGTTGCCGCCGCCCGCCTGGATCACGTCCTGGCCCGACCCGCCGATGATGTAGTCGTTGCCGTCACCCGACTGGTTGGCGTTGATCGCCGGGCTCGAGTTGTTGGCGTCGGCCGGGGGCGGCGTGGTCGGACAACCTGGCTCGGTGCTGCTGTCACCGAAGATCGTCGCCCCGCCCTCACCGCCGTAGATGTGGTCGTTGCCCGCGCCGCCTACGAGCAGCTTGGAGGAGGAGTTCACGTTCGTCGGGAGCGGATCGTGCGACACGGTGCGGAACGGTCCGTAGTCGTTGCCGTTGACGATCTGGTCGGGGCCGGCCGGTCCGACCTGCGACGGCTCGGCCGCGATGGTGTCGTCACCCGGGCCGCCGAAGATCTGGTCCGAGCCGAAGCCGCCGGTGAGCACGTCGTCCCCGGCGCCGCCGTAGATGTGATCCGACTGTGCGGGACCGGAGTGGCCCGCGACGATGTCGACGCCCTGGCTTCCGTAGACGGTGTCGTTGCCACCGCCCACGACCGTCGGCGGGTTCGTCGTCGTGTCGACACCACCGCCGGTCGACACCGTGTTGACGGGCAGGCCGCCCGGACATAGATCAGGGTTGCCGCTGTCGGCGGGCGAGCACGAGTCCTCGCTCCCCTGCCCGTCGGGTCCCGTGGCCACCTCGTCGCGCCCGGTGTAGATCGTGTCGTTGCCGTCGCCGCCCGAGATCGTGTCCGACCCGTCGCCCCCGATGATCGTCACGCCGGCGGAGTGCAGTCCCGCGGCCGGGTTGTCCGCCGCCACGCTGATCGTGTCGTCGCCGCCACCGCCCCAGGCCGTATCGGCTCCGAGGCCGAGGCTCAGGTTGTCGTTGCCGTCGGTGCTCTGCGTCGTCTCGAGCGTGGCGGTCGAGGGCTCGGTCGGCGGCGAGCTCCAGTCCGGTGCACCACCGACGCTACCGGTCGAGTTCCCCGTGTTACCTGGGCCCTGCAAGCTGGAGCCGTCGACCGTGGCGGTTCCGGGCGGTGTCAGGCTGGCGTCACCGGCGACGAAGTCGTCGGCATTGCCGACGCGGATCGTGTCGTTCCCCGGACCGCCGGCCACCACCGCCTGGCCGGTCGAGTTCGACACGTCTCCGGTCGTGATCGTGTCATCTCCCGGTCCGCCGTCGACGTAGGACGGCCCTTGGCCGGTCGTGATGTTGTCGTTGCCGTTCCCGCCGTAGACGATCGCCGTGGCCGTGAAGGGATAGGTCTGTGCCGGCTGCGTCTTACCGATCTCTCCGGAGACGTCTGTCGGAACCTGGTTGGGGTCGAGGGCGCCCTGGAGGAGGAGTGTCTCGTTGCCGTTGTAACCCTGGGCGTCCATGTACACCGTGTCGATCGGCTGGGTCGTGTACGGGAAGAAGTCGTGCACGCCCATGGCGTCGACGGCGTATCCGGACGGTTTGAAGCCGCCGGCGCCGTCCGGCACGTCGTACTGGGTCACCTTGAACGACTCGTCCTGCTTGCCGCCGTTGTCCCAGGCGGAATCGCCTCGGAGGCCGCCCGTGCCGAGCGCGCCCATGTACAGGATGAGCGTCTTCGTGGTCGGGTCGTAACCCGCCAGCTGGGGTGGGGGCGGTTTGCAGTCCGGTTGTATCGAGAAGTCGAGCAGCTTGATGTTCACGAGCGTGATCGAGAACGAGACGCTGAACGGGCTGATCCCGAGGGTGATGTTGAGCTGCAGGAAGACGCTGAGCGAGCCGCTCACGTCGAACAGGCAGAGCGGGTTGTTGAGCGCCGTCGTGAGGAACTCGTCGAAGCGGAACTTGCCGTCGTTGTCAGGGTCGTTCCACGTGAAGTTCACCGTGAGCGTGATGCCGCCCTCCACCCCGACGCTTGCGACGACGACGCTCACCTGCGCCCCGGCGGCGAGCGTGCCGGTGAGGGTGACGACCGGCAACGGGTTGCCCTGGGCGTCGGTCGTCGTGAAGTAGAGGCTGTCGAGGATCGTGAGCGCCGTCCCGGGAGTGGCAGTCCCGTTGGCGATGTCCTCGGCGGCGGTGCGGATCCCGTAGGTGTCGAAACCCCCGACGATGTGCAGCGACGCCGATGCGCTCCCCGAGATCGTGATGAGCACGGGCGGCGGGGCGTAGACGGGGCCGAAGGACTGGCTGTAGCTGAAGCCGATCGACAGCACGCCCGAGTCGAAGCAGGCGAGCGAGATGTCCTGGCCCATGAGGAGCCGGAAGATGTTGAGCGGGTGCTCGACGACGGGGAAGGTGAGGCCGGCCGACTCGGTCTTCGAGGTCCCGGTGGTCGACGACGGTGCGCAGTTGTCGTTCAGCGTGACCTTGTTCTGCGACCCGCCGGACGAGCTCGGGAAGAGGTTGCTCCCGCTCGATCCGGCGTCGCTCGAGAGCGTGGAGCCGACGTCCGGCACGCTCGAGGGCAGCTGGCCGATCGAGCTCGGGTCCGTGCCCGCCACCGGGTTGACCGGGTTGTCGAGGAGCGACTGCGGATCACCGCCTGACCCGCCCGAGATGACGTAGTTGCCGAGCGGGATGCTGCAGCCCGAGCTGCAGTTGAGCGAGTTGAGCTTCTCGAACAGCTGCGTGAGCGCCACGATGCGGTTGATGAGCGAGAGATCCGGCCCGCCCGCGACCGTGTTGAAGGCCTCGGCGATGCTGAGCAGCGTCACGTCGCCTCCACCGACGAGATGGCTCAGCTGGCTCAGCACCGGGATGGGCGCAGTCAGCGTGTTGATGACCGGCTGGAGCGGCCCCGTCACCGACTGCACCTCCCGGACGATCGGCCCGAGGATGCCGCTCAGGAACGAGCCGGCGTCGATCTGCACGTTGTCGAACTCGACGTCGAGGTTGCCCGCCTGGAGGCCGCTGCTCGTGGACAGGCTCGGGTTCCACTTCAGCACGAAGTCGCCGCTGATCCCCGGGAGCACGGTGCTGCCGGGGACGACGTCGAAGCCCCAGTCGATGTTGACCCCGCCGGTCACCTCGGCCTTGATGTCGCTCGCGAGCGACGACGGGTTGGCGAGGTCGGACAGCGTGATCTCGCCCGAGGGGGAGCTGAGCACGATGTCGGCCGCGATGCAGACGTTCGAGCCGAGGCCGGTGTCGCTGCCACAGCTGAGGCCGCTGCTCTTGTCCTGGAAGTTGACGTCGAGGAACGCGACCTGACCCTTGAAGGAGGACGGCGAGGTGACCTCGGCGTCGACGGAGATCACCTTGGTCGTCCCGTCGGCGGCGACGAAGAAGCCCGTGTCCTTGTCGATGCCGAACGTGAAGTCGAGGTTCCAGTGGGCGCTCGCCGTCGGCTGGTTGGTGGCGTCGCTCGAGCTGAGCGACAGCCCCGGGATGCCGATGTCGAACGGGAGGGGAACGGGACCGACCGTGCCACCCGCCTTCACTGTGATCGAGACCTTCTGGATGTACTGCAGGCCGGTGGAACCTGGACAGTTGGAGTAGTGGACCGTCGGGTTCTGCGTCGGTACCGGATAGTTCGCCGAGTAGTTCGGGTCGCTTCCGTCGTCCTTGTAGCTCGTAGTGGAACCGCCCGAGACGCTGGCGATCTCGTTCCAGGTCGTCCCGCTGTCGGTCGACTGCAGGACGAGGTAGCCGTCCGCGCCATCGACCGAGCTCCAGCTGACCTGGTCGTAGTCGCTCGAGGTGAGCGGCTGCAGGTTGGTCACCGCCGCTGAGGCCGGGCTGGCCGTCGAGACCTGCTGTGACCCGCCGGCATTGGAGTAGGAGAGGATCTCGTACTCGTACTGGCTGGTCGTCCCGCTGTCGGGGTTGGTCGCCGTCACATTCGGGGCCGACGAAGGCGGCCCGAGCGGCGCGTTGCAGGCGATGGTCGCCGTGACCGATACGCCCGTCTCGGTGCCGAGAGCCGAGTCGATCCCGTTCTGGATGGCGGTCTTGAGAGCCCCGGCTGTGGTCGGGATCGAGCTGAGGAAGCTGTTCGCCCAGCCGTCGAACTGCCCCTTCACCTTCCCGACGAAGTCCGAACCCTCCTGCAGATCGTTGCCGATGAGGGGCAGCTTGCCCCCGAAGCTGGCCGAGCTCAGCCCCTGCTCGAGCGTGTCGAAGTAGTTGTTGATACCCGTGAGCAGGCTGGAGAAGCTGATCTCGGACGCCTTGATGTCGTCGCCGAGACCGGTCGCGGAGTCGGTGATGTCCCCGGTCGCGTCCAGCACGTTCGTCTGGCTTGCGGGGATGTCGACGGTGACCGGGCCGTCGTTGCTCACCCCGTTGTAGACGGGGATGTGGGCGCACAACGCCGCGGCGGTGACCGATGCCGCCGAGCACGAGGTGCCCGTCGAGGTGATCGATGGGACCTGACCGAGGAACGAGGCGAGCGACTCCGTCCCGCTCCCCGAACCGGTACCGACGGCGACCTGGTAGCTCCCGGCGACCTGCAGGTTGTCACCGGACGCGCCGAGCTTGACCGGGAGGGGGCCTATCGTGGCACCCGGCGCGCTCGAGTCGCTTCCCGTGATCGTCAGGTTGCCCATGACGCGGGAGCCGTCCGTCACCTGCAGGTCGCCCGGTCCCGACGGCCCGCTGCCGGCCGCCAGGGGCACCTCGAGGCCGACCGAGTCCTCGCCGGTGGTGGAGGTCTGGATCGGCGAGGACGTCTGCGACTCGACGAGCGACTGGGCGGTCGGGCAGGGCGAGCTCGAGCACGATGGAGTGACAGAGGTCGAGAGCAGGCTCTCGGACTGCGAGGTCCGTTTCCAGTTCAGGTTGACCACGAGCGCCGGGGTCGGCCCGCTCGTGTCGACACCGATCGTGGCGGTGCTGCCGTCGCCGAGGATGGTGTCGAGCTGCGACAGGAACGCCTGCAAGGTCGGCGGGGGCTGCGCCGCGAGGGCGCCGATGGCGTCCTTCAAGCCACTCGTCAGCTGGTAGGGGGTGCCCGTGACGGGGACGGTCGTGAAGGGTTGGGTGAAGGTGAACTGCGTGCCGGCGCCTGCCGCTGCCACCGAGGCGATCGTCATCATCGCGGTGCCCACGGTCACCGTCCGACCCGCCAACTTGGGGTCGGCCGTCGAGTCGAAGGGGCGCGCCGAGTCGGTCAGCGTGTCGGAGGTGTAGGTGACGTTCGGCCCGCTGCCGGAGTCCTGCCCCCCGACGAGCGACCCGATCGGCTTGCCGACGAGCGGGACGGTGGCGTTGAGCCCCGTCGACGCCCCGCTCAGGCCCGAGAGCGACGTGTCGAGCACCTGCAGGCTCTTGATGAGGGGCGAGGTGACCGCCGTCGGCGTCGTCGTGTCGTAGTTGAAGTCGGCCAGTTCGCCAAGTGAGGGATCGGCCGTCACCGCCGGCGAGCCGGTCGTGATGTCGCCCCAGTTGATCCCGAACTGCGGGAGCGTCGTCTGGCCGAAGTAGGACGGGGTCGACCCGGTCGAGCTGTCCGGCACGTCGGCGGCGATGCTGCCCGAGAGCGAGCCACCATCGGTCTCGTCGAGCAACGGGTTGCCCGAGGTCGTGCTGGCCTGGACGAGCAGGTGCACGATCTGGTCCATCGTGAGATCGGACGACCCGTCGCCGGCTGTTTGCGACACGAGGTCGATCGTCCGCATGTGGCCGCTCGCCGGAGCGTTCAGGTCGACCGAGCCCGAGAGGTGCACCTGCAGGTATCCGACCTGAGCGACGAGGTCCGACGGGGCCGTCGAGGTGATGGGGAAGTCCTCGGTGAGGAAGTGGCTGAACCCGGCAACAGGGCCGGTGCGGATCTCGATCCGGTCGGCGTTCGTCGGCAGGCTGTAGATCGTGGTCGTCGAACCATCCGGGTTCTGGTGCTGGAAGGGGCAGCCGGACGAGGAGAGCTCGGGGTACTGCGGGAACTGTGAGGCATCCGCCTCGCAGGAAGACCCCGTGACGGGCGGCTCGAGGTTGAGCACCAGCCCGACGTTCACCGTGTAGCTCGGCGAGACCGTGGCATCAGATGTCGCCCCGTTGGCCCGCTCGATGCCGTCCCCGAGCGAATTGCCGAGTTGGAGCTCGCCGGTCTGCGGATCTGGAGCGACGATCTTGTAGGCGGTGCCGTCGCTCGGGGTCGTCCCGCCCACCGGCTGGGAACCCGGGCTTGCCGGCGGGATCACCCAGTACTGGCTGCCGCTCGTGATCTGTTCCTGCTGCTTCAGGGTGAGGACGTCGCCCGATGCACCGGCGATGATGGCGGTCTCGTGTTGCCCGCCCACCGTGACGCTCACCGTCTGGCCGACGAGGTCGCTCGAGAACGAGATGGCCTGGTAGGCGGTGTCCTGCAACGTGCTGTCGCTGGGGTAGGTGACACCTGCGCCGCTCCCCTGCGCCAGCACCGGCTGGACGTCGAGAGTGACCGGGCTCGCTGGAGCGGCGGCCTGGATCGTGAGCGGGATGAGGAGCTTGTTCGGGCCGGAGGTCGAGTCGTTGAAGTCCATCGTCCCGACGGTGATCGTTGCGTCGCCCGGCAGCGGATAGGTCGGCGTCGAGCCGGGTGAGAACCTGTTGAAGTCAGCTATCAGCTCCTGGAGGGAGGCGAAGGTCGGCTTGCCGAGCTTGGCGGGGTCGTTCGACTGGAACGACGGGTCCGGGTTGTCCGGGCCGTAGGTGAACTGGGTGACGAAGGCCTTCAGCGCCGCGCTGGCATCCACCGCGTCGGCGGCTGTCCCCTTCATGTACGGGAGATCGAAGTTGCCCGAGGGAGACGACGAGCTGCCCCACTGCGAGCGCTGGATCGCGTCGACGGTGGTCGCCAGATGCTCGACACCGTTCGCGAGGTCCTGGGTGTCCATGTTGAGGAAGTCGTTGATCTGCGACAGGTTGCCGTCGGGATTGGTGATCGTCGGAGTGCCCCCGGAGACGTCCGGCCACGAGACTCCGAGCTGGACGGCGGGCAAAGCCGTCGACCCCGCTTGGAGCGGCTTCGGATCGACCGTGAACGTCGCCGGCGTCGAGCTCCCCTGGTCGGCCTCGGAATCGGTGACCGACCCGGCGGGACTGGCGAAGCCGACGTGCACCAACCCGGTGGCAGCGCCGGCCTGACCGAGCTCACCGGTGGACCCGTCGGCATTCGTGAAGGCGAGCTGCCCGTCCTCGTTCGGGTCGTCGAGCGAGACGGTCAGGTTCTCGTCGTCGCTGAAGGAGGCGGCCGAGAACGTCACTCCGAGGACTCCGATGCTGGCATCGACCGCACTCGGGTCCGGGATGCTCGACTTGGCGTTCACGGAGATGGACGGCAAGCCGCCGCCGTGGCCGATGTAGAAGTAGTAAGAGGAGCCGCCGCTCTCCGGCACGACGAACGCGTCGAAGTCCACCTGTGCCTGGAGCTGCACCTGGACCCCACCGGTCGAGGTGAGCGAGACGGGCTGCGCGCCGACCGATCCTTGGACGTCGAGCGGCTGGTCGTTCACGGTCCGGTTCATCGTGAGCGAGATCGCGAGCTCCTCGGTCGAGGTGGGCGTGCCCGAGCCGGTGACCGTGAGCGTGCCGGTCCGCCCGTCGCCGAGGTCGACCGGATAGGTCGTCCCGGTCGGGCTGCCCAGCTCGTTCAACGTCACCGTGCCTGATTCGGCATTGGCCACCTTTTTCAGCGTGTCGGCCACGGCGTCGCCGATGAGCCCGTCGTCGCTCGGCCCGGTCGACGCGAACGCGAGGCCTTCGGCCGATCCGGGGCTCATGTCAACGAGGGGCAACTGCTTGCCGAGGGCACCTTCGGTTCCGAAGGCCTGGGAGAAAGAACCCCATTGGGCGAGACCGTCGAGCATCGCCTGGACGTCAGCGGGGATCGTCGCTGCCGCAGCCGGCTGGGGTCCGATCACCGGCAGGCTGAGCGCCGCGAGCGCGAGGGCTGACCCCACCACCCCCCACCGCCATCCCCGCGGCGCGTGCATCGGCTCGGACCATAAGACCGAGCGCACACTTAGTCAATAGGTTGTCGATGGATTTGAGCGAAATACTACAGAATCATGACAATTGGTTGACGAATGACATGCTGAGCGGGCGTGCCGCTGCGCTCGGAGCGCTCGGTGGCGCGGCGCGCCTCCCGGCTCGGCACCACCCGCTTGCTCACCGCCTGCCTCTCGAGGATCTCATCGATCACCTGCGCCTGCCTCGCCGGCGGGAGCGGTCTGATCGGCGCAGCAGCGGGATCAGGAGGAGGATTGCCACAGCCTGAAGCGCACCGACGAAGAGCTCGATGGACGTCGTCGAGAGCGAGTAGAGGGCGCCGATGGCCGTCGAGCCCCCGAGCCAGGTGATGCCGTAGGCGGCCGTGAAGAGGCCGTAGCCCGTGCCTCGCCTCTCTCCGGGCACGAGGTCGGCCACGGCCGCGCGCATCGTCGACTCGTGGACGCCGAGGGCGGCGCCCCAGATGACGGCTCCGACCCAGACCAGCGCCGCGCTCGTGGAAAAGGAGAGGAACGGCACGGCGGCGGTGAGGAGCGGCAGGGCGAGAAGCCCTCCGAAGCCGATCCGGTCGTACACGAGGCCGGACCCGAGTGCCGCCAGCGCGTCGACACCCATCGCGACCGCGTAGACGACGGGGATGAGCGCCGGAGTGACGACATGGCGCACCTCGAGGTGGTAGGAGAGCACGCCGAACGTCGCGAAGCCCGTCACGGAGGCTGCAGTGAAGGCGGTGTACAGCCAGAAACGACGGGAGAACCCGCGGAACATCCGCAGGCGGGCACGCGGCTCCGTTGCCATGGTGGCACCCGGGACCGCGGGCTCCGGTTCCTCCGCCGGCTCCTTGGCCGCCTCGTACGCCGCCGGGTTCGGAACCGCCCGGCGCACGACGCCGAGCGCCACGAGAGCCAGCGCTGCGGGAACGGCGAGCACCACGAAACCAAGCCGGTATCCGGAGATCGCCACCATGCCCGCCACGAGAAGAGGCCCGAGCAGCGCGCCCGACTGGTCCAGTGCCTCGTGATAGGCGAAGGCACGTCCCCGGCCGAGCTCCGCGCTCGCGTGCGAGAGCATCGTGTCTCTCGCGGGCGTGCGGACTGCCTTCCCGAAGCGCTCGCCAACGACCGCCAAGGACGCCTGCCAGAGTGACCCTGCGGCAGCGAGCACCGGCACCGAGACGGCCGTGATCGCGTACCCGGCGATCGAGATGGGCCAGTAGCGGCGCGTGCGGTCCGCGACCGGCCCGCTCGCGAGTCGCAGCACTGAGGCCACCGCCTCGCCGAGGCCGGTCACCGCGCCGACGACGGTGGCCGAGGCACCGAGCGTGGCGAGGTACGGACCGACGATCGACCGGCCTCCCTCGTAGACGAAGTCCGCCAACATGCTCACCACGCCGAAGGCGAGGACGAAGCGCAGCGGCGTGTAGCGGTTCTCCTGCGGTGCCGGCGCCGATGGCACGAGCGTCCGGCGTGCTCGCGGCGCCTAGCGACCGGAGACGAGGTGCGCCACGCGTCCGACGACGGAGGTCCGGTCCGTTCGCCACTCCTGTCGATCCGCCAGCTTCATCATCGCGTTCACACCTCGCACGCCCACGAAGCGCAACGGTTCCGGTGGCCAGGGACGCCCGAGCCCGCCGACCCACGGGAGCCTCGTGAGCTCGGAGTCCCGGCCGAGGATCAGATCGGCAAGAGTCCTCCCAGCCAGGTTGGCGGCCGCCACACCCTCACCGACGTAACCACCCGCAAAGGCGAGCCCGGTGGTCCTGTCCAGCCCGACGGCGGGCGCCCACTGGCGAGGCGCCCCCATCACTCCCTGCCACGAGCCCGCCACGGCTACGTCTCCCAGCACAGGGAACAGATCGGCCAGCCGCTCGCGCAGGCCCTCGATCGCTTGGCGCGGTGGTAGCGCTTCGGCCGCCGTCTGCGACGCGTAGCGATACGGCACCCCGCGGCCTCCGATGGCGATCCGCCCGTCGCCCGTCCTCTGGATGTAGACGAAACGGCGCTCCCCGCTCAACATCGTCTCGGCGTTCTCCCACCCGAGCTCGGCCCAGACCTCTGCTGGAAGGACCTCTGTCGCGAGCATGGTGCTCGAGACGGGAAGCATCGTGCGACGCTCTCCCGACAAGCTGACCGTGTAGGCCTCGGTCGCACGCACGACGTAGCGAGACCTCACGTCCCCCGCTCTCGTACGGGCGACGCCGGGTTCGATCGAGGTGGCCGGGGTGTGCTCGTAGATCGTGCCGCCGAGCCGTTCGACCACCTCGCCGAGCCCGACGGCCAGCCTCGCTGGTTGGAGTCGGGCGCAGTGAGGGCTGTAGCGAGCACCCATCACACGGTCGACCGCGACGCGCTCGGCCGTCGCCTTCGCGTCGAGGAGCTCGCTGTCCTCTTCACCGAGTCCCCGAGCCCGGTCGTCCTCGACGTGAGCGCGGACCTTCTCCAGCTGGAGGGGTGTCTGAGCGACCGTGAGAGTGCCACCTTTGTGGAAGGAGCAGTCGATGGCTTCGGCATCGATCACACGACCGATCTCGTCCACGGTCTCCTGGATCGCCCGGGACATGGCGAGAAGTCCTTCACGTCCGCCGCGGGCGGCCCAGTGCGCCGGGTCCCCGGCGACGGCGCCCTCGGCCCACCCACCGTTGCGACCCGAAGCCCCGAAGCCGACGCTCTCCGCCTCGAGGATCACGACCTCGAGAGACGGATCGGCCCTGAGAAGCGAGTGAGCCGTCCAGAGCCCGGTGAAGCCGCCGCCGACGACGCACACGTCCGCCTCGCGCGGTCCGGGAAGAGGATCGCGGTGAGGTGGCTGCACCTGCTCGTGCCAGAAGGAGATGGGGTGGTGAGGCGTGAGGCGGTCGGCGATTGTCACCCTGCTCCGAGTCTGCGGCACGGTGCAGCAGCGTAGGGCCTCGAGAGCCGGCTGGCGGCGGCGTTCAGGTCCAGACGAGCTGGACCCTCCCCTCGCTGACGACCACCTCGAAACGTTGCAGCTCGCAGTCGGCAGGGCCGCGAACCCGCTCGCCCGTCGACACGTCGAAACGGCTGCCGTGCCCGGGACACGTCACCACAGCCCCGTCGAGCTCTCCCTCCGACACCGTGGCTCCCGCATGCGGGCAGATGTCGCCGACGCAGCTGAGCCTCCCGTCCACCTGGTACAGCGCGACAGGTCCGACCGGTGTCTCCTGCACCCTGCGCACGAGACCGAGCCGGCCGGCCACGTCGGCGACGTCCATCAGGGGGAAGAGGCGGCGGCCACCGGTAGGCCCCGCCGACAGCAGCCCGCGCAACCGGGCGACGAGCGCTCCCCGGTTCGTGACGAGGTCACAACCGGCGCGCTCGGCCGCCTCCCACAGCTCTCGCCTCGGAGTGGCGAGGTGGGCGACCAGCAGCGCCTCGGGCGCCCGTTGCCGCCACGACCCGAGCTCGTCGAGGGCGGAGGGCCGCGCGAGGTCGACGACCACCGCCGCCAGGTCGGACGGTGACAGTTGACCGTCCTCCTCGGTCCTGACGGTGAGCCCCATCT
Organism: Actinomycetes bacterium; assembly: GCA_021838945.1. Lineage (GTDB taxonomy): Bacteria > Actinomycetota > Acidimicrobiia > Acidimicrobiales > Bog-793 > JAKCCH01. Next base: position 1,289 of record JAKCCH010000053.1, on the reverse strand, counting down.
CGCGCGCGAGCACCGACAGCTTCCCGGCGACGGGACCGTCGCCGAGCACGAGGATCAGACGTCCGCTCTGCACAACATGGTTCGTCAAGAGCGCGCTCGGCGCCGCTCAGGCGTCAGATGAACAGCGAGATGTCGGCGTCGGCCGCCATGTCGATGAAGCTCGCCGCACCGATCGGAGGCTGGAGCCCCTCGACGAAATCCTCCTTCGTGAGCCCGTACAGCTCCATCGACATCTGGCACGGGTGAAGCCGCACTCCGAGGTCGACGGCCATGCCGAAGAGGTCGGTCGGCATCGCGACCTTGTACTCCTTTGCCAGCTGCTTGATCATCATCGTCCCCATCCCGCCCATGTGCAGCTTGCCGAGGTGGAGGTGGTCGGTCCCGCCGTGGTCGAAGACCGACTCCATCTTCTGCTTCATGTTCACGCCCGTGATGCGCTTGTCATTGCGCTGCAGCACCCGGAGACCCCAGAAGGTGAAGAAGATGTCCACCTCGAGTCCCGACGCGGCCGCGGTCGTCGAGAGGATCAGCGTCGGCCACACCCGGTCGAGGTCACCGCTCCAGCAGATGACGGCCATCCTCTTCTGGCGACGTTCGGTCTTGTCTTCGTCCATTGCCCTTCCTCCCCTTCTCTTGTGGTAGCCGGTTGCTTCAGTCAGCGCAGCGGAAGCACCTCACGTCGTTCTCGTCGATGAGCTGCCGGTAGTGCTCGAAGGCCGCCGAGCCGTCGACGAGGTGGCCCCGCTCGCCGTCGAGGTCGCTCGGCCTCAGCCGCACGAGCCAGCCCTCCCCGTAGGGATCGCGGTTCGCGATCGCGACGTCCTCGCTGAAGCGCTGCTCGTTGATCTCCGTCACCTCGCCGCTGAGAGGAGCGACGAAGGGTCCGACCCACTTCGCGCTCTCGATCACGCAGGCGGGCCTGCCCCTGCGAAGGCGCGCTCCCGGCTGCTTCCAGCTGACCTGGACGAGGCGGCCGCAGCGCGTCTGTGCGACGTCGGTCATGCCGAGCACAGCCTCGTCTCCTTCGAGACGGATCCACACGTCGTGCTCGAGATCGTAGAGCAGCTCCTCGGGAACGGCGCAGCCCTGCCAGGTCGCCACGGGATGCTTCTAATCCCCGCAGTGGATGCCCTCGGCGTCGAGGAAGGCGCGATATGCCTCGACCGCATCGGGACCCGTGAGAAGGTCTGCCGAATCCGTGGCCCAGTCGTCACAGCGGATGCGGGCGACCCATCCCGTCCCGTACGGGTCGGCGTTGAGGGTCGCCGGAGCCGAGCGCAGGAGCTCGT
>JAKCCH010000144.1 GCA_021838945.1 Actinomycetes bacterium | reverse complement strand
CACCGGTCGTGTGCGCCGACCTGCGGGAGGTGCACCTCGGCGAATGGGAAGGTGGCCTGTATCGCCAACACATGGCGGAGGGCCACGCCCTGTCGATCGAGCTCTTGCGCGAGGAGCGCTGGGACGTCGTCCCCGGCGCCGAGAGCAACGAGGCGCTCGCCGAGAGGTTGCGCCGCGGCGTCGCCGAGATCGCGGCGGCGCACCTCGGCCGGCGGGTGGCCGTCTTCTCGCACGGTGGCGCCATCGGCATGATCCTGAGCATCGCGACCGGGTCGCGGCCCTTCGCCTTCGTCGGGAGCGACAACGGAAGCATCTCCCGGATCGTCGTCATCGGCGGCAGCTGGATCGTGCGAGGCTTCAACGACGTGAGCCACTTGCGCTGATCCGGCTGCTGATGCCCATCCGCCGCGGTTGACACACCTTGCGCGTATCGTGCCCCACATGGGCTGCTGGTACGAAGGTCCACTGGTCGGTCTCGACTTCGAGACGACCGGCATCGACCCGCTGACCGACGTCCCCGTCCAAGCCGCCCTCGTGTGGTGCGACGGTCGCGGGGGGCGTCGCACTGCAGCGTGGTTCGTCGATCCGGGGCGCGAGATCCCCGAGGCCGCGATCGCGGTGCACGGCATCTCCACCGAGCGGGCGCGGCGCGAAGGCGCCTCCCTCGAGCACACGGCACGACGCCTGCATCGCGAGCTCACCCGCGCCGAGCGGGAGGCTGTGCCGGTCGTGGCGATGAACGCCAGCTTCGACGTGACGATCGCCTCGACGCTCTTTGCCGGCGTCGGGCTCGCCCAGCCCGCCTTCGGGCTCGTCATCGACCCACTCGTCATCGATCGCAAGCTCGACGGCGAGCGCGAGGGCAAGCGGCACCTCGACGCACTGTGCAACCACTACGGGATCTCCTTCGAAGGCGGTCACGACGCTGCCCGGGACGCGTACGCGGCCGTTCTCCTCGCGAGGGAGATCGGGCGGCAGTGGCCCGAGGCCGGGCATGCCGACCCGGAGGAGCTGACCGTCCTGCAACGCGTCTGGCACGACGAGTGGGCCCGTGAGCGGGACCGCTGCCGCCGGCGCGAGGGGAAGCCGGGGCTCGACGCCTCCGAGCACCTGTGGCCCGTGCGCCTTCCCCAGCCTCGGTCGGACGAGCCGGGGCCGGGAGGTCGGGACGGTCAGTCGGCGAGCGACTCGAGGACGGTGTCGATGTCCTCCTCGGTCGACCGGGGGTTGACGATGCAAAGGCGGATCGCCGTCCGCCCGTGATGCGTCGTCGGCACGACGAACGCCGTGCCCGAGGTGAGCATCCGCGACGACCAGTCGTAGTACTGCCCGTCCGACCATCCCGTCCGGTAGAACGCGACGACGGACAGCATCGGATCGGACACGAGCTCGAGGTGCGGGGAGCGCCGGACCTGCGCGGCGGCATGATCGGCCACCTGCAGCGTCCTCTCGACGGCCTGCGAGTAGGCGTCGGAGCCGTATGACGCGAGAGAGAACCAGAACGGGAGCCCACGCGCTCGGCGAGTGAGGTGCAGCGCGTAGTCCGACGGGCTCCACTCGTCGCCGGTCCGAAGCGGCTCGAGGTAGGCGGCGTGCTGGCGGTGCGCCTGCCGGCCGAGCTCGGGATCGCGATAGACGAGGGCGGCACAGTCGAACGGGGCGAAGAGCCACTTGTGGGGATCAACGACGAACGAGTCGGCGGACTCGATGCCGTCGAACAGATGGCGCCGTGACGGGGCGGCCAGCGCGGCGGCACCGTACGCGCCGTCGACGTGCAACCAGAGCGCGCGTGACCGCGCGACCTCTGCCACCCCCGCAAGATCGTCGACGATCCCGAGGTTCGTCGTGCCGGCGGTGGCGACGACGGCGAACGGAACGCGCTCGGGATGCTCGGCGGCCGACCGGTCGAGCGCCTCTGACAGCGCCACACCCGTGAGGCGGCCGGAATCGTCCGGCTCGACACCGATGAGGTCGACGTCCATCGCGCTCGCAGCGCTCGTCACCGACGAGTGCGCCTCCGCGCTCGCGGCCACGGCGAAACGCCGTCCCTCGCGGCTCACCTCCCGCGGTTCGCCCTCGCCCGCCCGCGCCGCCGCATGGCGCGCGGCGATCAGCGCGGAGACGTTGGCGAGCGTCCCGCCCTGGACGAACACGCCACCCGCACCGGGTGGGAAGCCCGCCAGGTCTGCGAGCCAGCGCAGCGCCTCGTTCTCGGCATGGACCGCCCCGGCCCCCTCCATCCAGCTCCCCCCGTAGATCGACGATGCACCGACCACGAGGTCGAAGAGCGTGCTCGCGGGCGTCGGGGCACACGGGACGAAGGAGAAGTAGCGAGGGTGGTCGATCGAGATGCAGGCAGGGGCGAGCACGTCCGCGAAGATCCGAAGAGCCTCCTCGCCACCGATCCCCTCAGCCGTGATCGTTGCGCCGGCCTCGGCAGAGAGCTCTTCGGGGGTGCGGGGTCCGTCGAGCGGGACGGGCCGCAGGCGCAAGCGGTCCTGCGTGTACGCGAGAACGGCTGCCGCGAGCTGCTCGGTCTGCTCGGTCCACTCGTGCAACGGATGCCTCCTTGCGTCCGACTTGTGAACGTCGGACTGCCTAGCAGGCCCAGCCCGCTGCGTCGAACGTGACTCCGAGGAGCTCTTGGCCGTTACCCTGAACCCAGCCGGCGCAGTCGACGCTCTTGTCGTCCGCGCCCGTGATCGGATCGGCGCAGCTGGAGAGGCCATGGCGGAGCAGGGAGGAATCGCAGCTGAGAGCACCCACGTGCTCGATCCGGATGTCGCGCGCTCACTTGCGGCCGAGCGGGCCGCCCGCTCGCTCGCCGAACGTGCGGAGGAGTGGATCGAGCGCCTGCGGGGAGCCGCCTCCGAGGCAGTCACCGCGATCTCGCTCGACGCGGTGATCCGGGACGCCCTCTCGGAGGTCGCCCGCTGTCTCGGTGTCGACGCCGCCGCGGTGTTGCTCGCCTCCGACGACGGCTCCGAGCTGGTCTCCCGTGCAGCGGTCGGGCTCACACAGGAAGTGGAGATCGGGGTGCACATCCCGGCTGGCGAGGGTTTTGCAGGGAGGATCCTCGCGAGCGGCCAGCCGCTCATCGTGAACGACGTCGAGCACTTCCCGGTCTGGAGCCCGACGCTGCGCAACAGCGGGCTCAAGTCCATCGTCGGAGTGCCGCTCGTCGTCGCCGGCCAGGCCCAGGGTGTCATGCATGCCGGAAGCAGGGAGCCGGGCCGCTTCACCACGAAGGAGGTGGTGCTGCTGGAGACGATCGCCTACCCGATCGCGGCGGCCGTCGACCGCGTGAAGCTGTTCGAATCCGAGCGAAGGCTTCGGCGAGAGGCCGAGGTCACCGCGAACCGCCTCGCGGCCCTGCAGCGCATCACGAGCGCGTTGGCGAATGCCCGCAACGTCCACGAGGTCTGCAAGACCGTCGTGCAGCACGCCGAAGCCGGCAGCTCTGCCGGTTCCGCCCATGCCGGGATCTGGATGCTGCGCGATCGCCGCCTCGTCCGCATGGCCGGCGGCAACGGGGATGACTCGTTCGACGAGATCCCGCTCGACGACTCGAACCCTGCCGCCTCGCATCTCGCCGGCGGCGGCCCGCTCTTCGTCGAGACGAGGGAGGAGCTGGTCTCCCGCTGGCCGGCGCTCCGTTCGGCCGCGACGCACGCCTTCGCCGGATTCCCTCTCTTCGTCGCAGACCGACGCCTCGGAGTCATGGCGATCGGCTACGAGACGGACCATCGCTTCGACGCGCACGAGCGGGCCTACCTGACTGCCGTCGCCGAACAAGCCGGCGTCGCCCTCGACCGCGCACAAGGGGCAGAGAGCGCTGCCGCGGAACAGGAGCGGCAGGCGTTTCTCGTCGAGACGAGCCTTGCCCTCACGAACCGGTACGCCACTCCCGAGCAGCTCATCGAGACGCTCGTCCACCTCGTCGTGCCGCGTCTCGCCGACCGCTGCTCGGTGCTGCTCGAACGTGGCGGCAGGTTCGAGCGTGTCGCCGCAGCACAGACGAGAGCGCTC
>JAKCCH010000052.1 GCA_021838945.1 Actinomycetes bacterium | reverse complement strand
ACCGGCCGGCCTCGATCGCAGCGCGGAGCGTGGCTGAGTCGACGTCTTCCACATAGCTCGTGGCCTTGCTCAGCATGGCGAGGCGGCGGCGATCGGGCTCGAAGCCGACGACGGAGTGCCCGACCTTGGCGGCACGCATGGCGAGCGGGAGGCCGACGTAGCCCTGGCCCATGACGACGACGGAACGAGACGCGTGCTCAGCCATGGGAAGCCGCCTCGAGCCCGCTCGAGAAGGGGAGGCCGTCCTCGGCACGGGCGAGGGCGCGCATCGAGGTGAGATCGACGGCGGGGTGCCCGGCGAGCGCTTCGAGCAGCTCCTCCAGAGACGCCACTTCGCCATCGGTCATCGTCGAGTGGTGGAGCATGACGCCGATCGGCGTCCGCCCGGCCCATCGCACCGTGTGCACGAGCTCCTCGAGCAGCCGCTCCCGGCCACCCTCGCGCGAGCAGCGTGCCCAGTCGACCGTCACCGGGATCTCGGCGACACCGGGGACCTCGCGCCGTCGAGCCGACACGTCGCAGGAGAGCACGCGGATCCCGAGCTCGCCGAGCAGCGACACCGTGGCATCCGCGCAGCGGTTCCAGGGCGGGGTGAAGAACGGTTCGACGGCGCCCTCGAGCAGCCCGAGCAGCCGTTCCCGCCCCGAGCGAAGATCGCGCAGCTGATCCTCGATGGCCCGCGTGTCGCCGAATTCGCTGCGCCGGCCGGCGTTCTCGTGGTTCACATGGGCATAGCCGTGCTGATGGACCGCCACCGAGCGGCTCTCGGTGAGCGAGCGGAGGGCCGTAGCCAGTCGCCCCGACACCGCGGTCGGGATCGCCGCCACGTCGAGCGAGAGCCCACGGCCATCGAAGACCCGGGCGACAGAGAGGAGTCGGTCGTCCGCCCAGCCGGCGTCGTCGTCACGGAAGAACCACGCGAGCTGCTCCCCGACGGGATGGGCCCCAGCCGCCGGGTGCGACGAGAGGACTTCGTCGAGGGCAGTGAGGAGAGATGCCGTCCAGGTGGTCATGACGCCGCCTCCTCAAGCCCGGCGGCAGTCGAGCCGGGACGGAGGGCGCCACGCGAACGGAGCTTGATGCCGGTCCTCGGGAGCGAGCGCGCGCTCCGCGCGTCGACGAGAGCCGCCACGATCCGCGCGGTCCGCTCCGCGCCGGCGAAGTCGAGCTCGACGGCCTTCGGCCGTTGCGACAGCAGATCGGTGATCTCGGCGGCAAGCCTCGGCGGGGTGAGCTCGTCGGCAGGCAGCACGCGAAGAGCCCCGAGCGCTGCCAGCCGGTGAGCTCGCTCGCGCTGCTCGGTCTCGCCCGGCGCCTCGTAGGGGACCACGAGGGCGGGCACGCCCGCGCGGAGCACGTCGAGCGACGTGTTGTACCCGGCCTGACTGACCGAGACCGCCGCAGTCGCGATCCGAGCCCGGAGGTCGGGAACGAACCCCTCGATCACGAGGTTCTGGCATGACGCCGCCTCGGCCTCGAGGCGGGCGCGGTCCTCGGCCGGGAGGAACGGGCCGGTCACGATCCGGGTCACGATCCCGCGACCCTCGAGCTCGAGACGATGAGCAGCCGCCGCCGCAAGGAGCAACGGCCCGCCGACGAGACCACCACCGGCTGATACGAGCACCTCGCCGGCGCCCGGATCGTCTCGCACGGGAGTGACCGTCGGCGGCGGGACGACGTAGCCGGAGTAGTGGACCGGCACCCGCAGCGGCACTGCCGGACAAAAGGTCTCCTCGAGACGTGCGAGGCGCGGATCGCCGTGCACGACCACGGCGTCGAACCACTGGTCGAGTCGCCGCGCGGCCTCGTCGTCCCGCGCCTGCTGCACGGCCTCCTTCCTCACGAGGATGTCGCGCACGCTGCACACGACAACGGGGCGCCCCGCGAGGCTGTGGGCACGCTGCAACAGCGGGATGATCTCGCCCGCGAACTTCCTCCGGCCGAGGGGGAAGAGCTCGATCACGACGGCCGCAGGCCGGACCTCGTCGAGTGTCCGCAGCAGGATCTCGCTACGTCGTTGCCAGACCTCGTCGATCTCCGCCCCGTCCTCCAGGCTGACGAGGTCGGTCGAACCGTCGGCAGAGCCGACGGGCGGGAGTGGCACGAGCTCCACGCCGGCGGGGATCTCGATCCCGTTCGGCACTGGGCCGCCGCTGACGAGCACGACGTCGAAGCGTCGGGCGAGAGCGCCGGCGACCGAGAGCGATCGGACGAGGTGCCCGAGACCGACGGAGTGCTGGCAGTAGTGGAGGACCCTCGGCCGCCGGCCGTCGGGTGCCGCCCTCATGACGCCACCGGCAGCTCAGCTGGCTGCGACGGAGAGCCGTCGGCGTCGAGCATCCACTCGAGAGGGCGCCAGGGCACCGGCGTGAAGCTGGTCGGTCGCCCGCGCCCGACGCCGTAGACATCGAGCCCGGCCCGTCCGAAGGCATCGGGGTCGAGCACGTTGACCGCGTCGAGGACCACGTGACCTGTCATGACCGAGCGCAGCCGCTCGGGGTCGAGCTCACGGTAGGCGGCCCAACCGGTCGCAACGACGAGCGCGTCGGCCGCCTGAGCGACCTCATAGGGGTCCTCCGCCTGTTCCACGACGTCGCCGCTCACCCGGGCGAGCGGGTCGCTCGCGACGAGGACGGCTCCTCGCTCCGACAGCTCTTTGATCAGGCGCAGCGCCGGCGAGAAACGAGTGTCTCCGGTTCCGGCCTTGAAGGCGAGGCCGAGAACCCCGATCCTGCGCCCCGCGAGTGAGCCGAGGAGCGCCTCGAGCTTGTCGACCATCGCCGAGCCGGCGTTCCGGTTCACCACCTGAGCGGCGCGGGCGAGAGGCGCCGGCTGCCCGACGGAGTCGGACACAGCGATGAAACCGGACAGGTCCTTCGGCAGGCATGAGCCTCCGAAACCCGGCCCGGGCGACAGGAAGTCCCCGCCGATGCGGTTGTCGAGGCCGACGCCCGTCAGGACCTTGTGGGACTCGGCCCCGAGGGACTCGCTCAGAGCGGCGACCTCGTTGGCGAAGGAGATCTTCAGCGCGAGGAAGGTGTTGGCGGCGTACTTGACCAGCTCGGCGCTCCTCCGGTCACAGTGAAGCGTCGGCCACGTGCTCGGGTACAGCCCGGAGACGCGCTCTCTTGTCGTGGGATCGTCGGCGCCGATCACGACGCGGTCCGGGTTGAAGAAGTCGAAGAGAGCCTCTCCTTCGCGGAGGAACTCCGGGTTGGAGGCGACACTCACGGCCACGCCCTCGGGCGCGTGGCCACCCGCCAGCAGTTCGAGCGCCTCGCACGAGCCCGGGGGGACCGTGCTCTTCACGACGAGGACGAGATCGGAGATCGCGGCCCGGGTCACCTGGATGGCTGCGTTTCCGAGCTGTCTCAGGTCCGGGTCGCCATCTGGCCGCGGCGGGGTGCCGACGCAGAGGAGGGCGATGCCGGCACCCGCCACGGCTTCGGCCACCTCGCCGGTGAAGCGGAGCCGTCCGGCCGCCATGTGAGTCCGGACGAGCTCGTCGAGGCCCGGTTCGTGAATCGGGATGCCGCCGGCCTGCAGGGTCGCGAGGCGAGCCGGGTCGGCTTCCAGGCAGGCGACGTCATGGCCGAGCTCGGCGAGACCGGCCGCCGCGGTGAGGCCGACGTACCCGGCTCCCACGACGCAGACGCGCTGGGTCACTACGGCACCCGGAGCGTCTTTGCTGTCGTCGGTGTTGTGGAAGGTGGTCATGTCTCTCCTTGTGGTGACGATGTCGCCTAGCCCCCGGAGGGGACGAGGGCCGGGGTGGTGTCTCTTCCTTGCTGCAGCCGGTCGAGCCGCCAGTACAAGCGGCGGCCGGTCAAGAGCTGCAGGTGGGTTCCGGACTCGCTGATGCGCCCGTGGTGCAGGACGGCGATCTGGTCGGCGCTGCGCAGGCCGGCAAGCTGGTGGCTCACGATGATCGTGGTGCGCCCTTCTGCGACCCGCTCCAGCGCGGTGAGCAGAACGGACTCGAGCTCCGCGTCGAGCCCGACGGTCGGCTCGTCGAGCAACAGCACGGGGGCGTTGCGAGCCATCGCCCGCGCCACGGCCACGCACTGGCGCTGCCCACCCGAGAGCGTCGACCCTCGCTCGCCGACGAGAGTGTCGTAGCCCTTCGGGAAGGCTTCGAGGACGTCGCCGAGCCCGGCGGAGCGTGCGGCCCGGATGGCGGCCGCGCGATCTCCTCGGGCGAGGCTCCCGCCGGACGGAGGCCCGTACACGATGTTCTCCCAGACCGTCGCACGAAACAGGTACGGCTCCTGGGGCACGAAGGCGATCTGCCGCCGGAGGTCGGCGAGCCCGAGATCGCGCAGGTCGACTCCGTCCAGGCGGACGGTGCCCGATGTGGGGTCGAGGAACCGCGGGATCATCCGCAGCACCGTGCTCTTGCCCGAACCGGTCAGCCCGACGAGCGCGAGGCGCGTCCCGGCCGGGATCTCGAGGTCGACGCCGTCGAGCACCGGCCGTCCCTCCTGGTACTCGAACCCGATGCCGCTCAGCTCGATCGAGCCCCTGGCACGCGCCATCGGGCGGGGGTTCGGGGCCTCCGGCACTTCCTCGTGGGTGTCGAGGATCTCGACCAGCCTCTCGGTGGCGGCATGGGCGATGGAGACGACGCCGGCGAGCTTGGAGAGCTGGCGGACCGGGCTGAACATGCCCCGTAGGTAGGCCATGAACACGATCAGCTCGCCCGGGCTGACGTGACCGCTCGTGACGGCGCGCACCCCGAAGAAGAGCACGATCGCCGTGGACGCGGTCATCGCCATCGTGACGAGCGGCGTGAACTCGGACTGGGCCACGATGGCGCGCCGATTGTGCTCGAGACCCGCACCGGTCGTTTCCGCGTACCGCTCCGCCTCGAAGTCCTCTGCCCCGAAGGCCTGCACGACGGTCATCGACGTGAGGACCTCCTGCGCAACCGCACCCGCCTGCCCATCGGCGCGTCGAGCCTGCCGCTGCAGCGCCTTGATTCGCCTCAGGTAGTAGCGGCTCGTCCACCACAACAACGGGACGAGCGCCATCGCGAGGAGGGCGTAGCGCCAGTCGACGAGCAGCATGATGGCCACCATCCCGATGAGGGTGAGGGCGTTGCCGACGAGCGTCGGCACCGCGTTCACCATGGCGCTCTGCACCGCCTGGACGTCCCCGCCGAGGCGGGCGAGCAGGTCACCGGTCTGGCGGCGCTGGTGGAAGCTCGGTGCCTGCGCTGCGATGTGGCGGAACAGCTGAGAGCGGATGCCGAAGACCACCCGCTGGCCGGCGGTCGCGACGAGACGGTTCGAGAGGTAGTCAGCGCCGGCCAACAGGCCCGCGATGGCAAGCATCGCAACCGTGAGCCACACGAGCAGGCTGCCCCGTGCGGTCGGCAGGAACGAGAGCGCGTGCGGCAGGGAGCGATGGCCGATCACCGAGTCGAAGATGAAGCTGATCGGCCATGGCGCCGCCAGCTCCATCAGCGCCGCGAACACGCTGACCGCCAGTCCGCCCGCGAGCATGGCGCGCACCGGCCTCAGGTGATGACGGAAGCGCTTCACGGCGCCACCGCGGCGAGGGCCGCAACCGCGGATGGCCTCTCCGGGCCGTCCTCGAGGAACAAGGGCGCTATCGCCCGCACGCACTCGCTCCGCTCGAGCGAGGTCTTCACGTGCCGGCGTGCCGCCCGCCCGAGCCGCAGGCGCAGCTCCGGGCTCCCGGCGAGACGTTCGAGCGCGCCGGCGAGCGCCATCGGATCACCCGGGGGCACGAGGACACCGCACCCGGGCGGCACTGCCTCGCGGATCCCGGCTATGTCGCTCGCGACGACTGCAAGCCCGCTGGCCATGGCCTCGAGGAGGGAGTTCGGGGTCCCGTCGCGGTCGCCGTTCGGGAGCACCACGCTCGCCTGCACGAACACCTCCGCCTCGGTGTAGCTGTCGGCGATCTGCTGGTGAGTCCTGGCGCCGAGCAGCACGAGCCGCTCCGCCACGTCGAGCTCACCCGCCATCTCCTGGAGCGCGGTGCGGTCCGGGCCGTCCCCGATCACCGAGCAGGAGACCGGGCAGCCACGCCGCTCGAGCGCTGCGAGCGACTCGAGCAGCACCGGGTACCCCTTCTTCGCCACGAGACGGCCGACGGCGAGGACCTTCAAGGGGGCGCCGGCCGTCGCGCTGACGTGAGTCGCGCCTCGTGGACCGCGCGCCCGAAAGCGAGCGGTGTCGACGCCGTGAGGAGCGACGATGACCTTGCTCCGGCCGCTCCCGGCGAGGCTGGTCATCGCGCTCGCCGCCTGGCCCGAGCACGTGAGGACGAACGTCGCCTCCCTCGCCTTCTGTGCCAGGGTGTCGGGCTCCGACACGTAGAGATCCTTCGCATGGGCCGCGAAGCTGTACGGGATCCCGGTCAGCAAGTACGCGACCTGCGCCAGCGTGGCTGGGCCGTGAGCGAACGCCGCATGGATGTGCCGCGCCCCGTCGGCCTCCAGGCGGAGCGCAAGGCGACCCCCTTCGGCGAAGGTCGAGAGGGCCGACAGCTGCCGCTCTTGGCGGAGGAAGCGGGAGAGAGCACGGGCATAGCGCGCCGGGGACCGGGCGAGCAGTCGGGCGTGAGCGCGCAGCGTGGCCGCCGCCGTCACCGTGCGACCGATCGCGCCGCCGCGGCGCAGGTACACGATCGGGCTCTTCACCTTCGCGACGTCGGGCTGGACGATCGCCTCGCCGGGATCGGCGACCGAGTACAGCCGGAGGGGCACGCCCGCGGCCTCGAGCCCGAGGATCTCGTCGAGGATGAACGTCTCCGAGAGCCTCGGGAAGCGTTTCGTCAGGTACGCGACCGTGGTGCTCACAGCCGGACCGCCACCTGCTCGAGAGCTGGCGTGCTGCCCACCCGGCGCTGCGCGCCCTCGCGGCTCGATCGCGCCTCCGCCTCGACGACCTCGTCGAGGCGGTCGAGGCCACCGAGGTCGATCCGGCAGGGACCGCGGCGGGCACCCGCAGCAAGGGCCGCCGCGACGCCAGCGCGAAGACGGCTCTCGAGCGCCGCGCCCGCTGGCACGACCGAGACGGCGCCACGCCGCTCGAACAGCTCGGCGCGGATCGCCTGCTCCCGCCGCGGGTGCGTGCGCGGGACCACAACGGTCGGTACTCCGCTCGAGACGAGCTCGCAGAGCGTGTTGTAGCCACCCATCGTGACGACGGCGCCAGCTCGTGCTATCGAGTCGCTCAGGTCGTCCACGAACTCGACCAGAGTCGCCCCCCCGACGCGACGCGCCTGGCGCTCGAGCGCGGCACGGTCGGTCGCGCTCATGAGGGGCCCTGTGACGACGCGGCTCGGCACGCCGAGGGAGGCGCTCGCTGCCAACGTGGCCGAGAGCACCTCGATGCCGTCGCCACCCCCGCCCGCGGTGCCGAGCACGTAGCCGGCGGAGGTGGCGGAGGTGGCGGACGGCACTTGGCCCTTGGCCGGGCGACAGATGTACCCGGCATAGGTGACCTGCGACGAGACCGCCTCGCTCAAGCCGTAGGCCTCCACGACGTCGAAGAGGTCCTCGCTGCCGTAGACGACGATGCGGTCGAAGGCCGAGGCGAGGGTGCGGTACACGTCCTGGTCCGCCCATGTCGCGCGCACTCTCATCGGATCGTCGAGCACGTCTCGAAGGCCGAGCACGATCCGAGTGGCCGGCGAGGAGCGCCGGAGCGCATCGAAGACGGGCAGCAGCTCGCCCTTCATCCCTTGAGGGGCGTGGTCGACGAGGAAGACGTCCGGTCGGAGCCGAGTTGCAGCGTCGACCATCACTGCGCTCCGCGCCCGGCGGACGAGATCGATGTCGAAACGCTCGTCGCGCGGCCGGTACCGCTCCGCCCCCACCTTCACCACCGCCGGAAGCCCGACCACGGTCAGACCGCGTGGCATCGGAAAGCGTTCGGCCACGGGCGACCCGGTCATCAGCACCACCTGGAGCCCGGCACGGCTCTCGAGCAACCTCTGTGCGATGGCGAGGTTCCGCCGGAGGTGACCGAGGCCGAAGGTGTCGTGCGAGTAGAGCAGGACCCGGCGCAGAGCGGTCGGCGACGTGGTCATGCCGTCCTCCACTCGGCGAGCCGGCGCTGGCGGAGCCAGGCGACCTCGGCCGCATACCCCTCGGCGAACCCGACCGCCGGCCGGAAGCCGAGCAGCTCGTGCGCCCGTTCGAGGACGGCGCCGGTGTGGCGGGCGTCGCCGCGGGCAAAGGGCTCCGTGGAGATTCTCAGCGCGGTCCCGGTGAGACCCGAGAGCAGGTCGAGCACTTCGACGAGCGTGACGCGCGATCCACCGCCCACGTTGATCGCCATGCCCGCGGCGGAGGCCCCGGCCGCGAGGTACGTCGCCTCGACGACGTCGTCCACGTAGGTGAAGTCGCGGCTCTGGCTGCCGTCGCCGAACAGGTGGATCGTCCGGCCCGCGAGGGCTGCTTCGGCGAAGCGCCTGAGCCCCATGTCGGGACGCTGGTCCGGGCCGTAGACGGTGAAGTAGCGCAGGGCGACGGTCTCGAGCTCTCGTCCCGAGGCCTCGAGGCAGAGACGCTCCGCAGCGAGCTTCGTCTCGCCGTAGGGCGAGATCGGCCCGGTCGGCCCGTCCTCGGAGAAGGGGAGCGGTGCATCGCCGTAGACCGAGGACGACGAGGCGTGCACGAGGCGTCGCACCGACGGCGCCCTCGAGGAGGCCTCGAGCAACTGCTCGGTGGCTTCCACGTTGTCGTGGTGGTACTTGGAGGTGATGGAGAAGCTGTCCCGCACTCCCGCACGACCGGCGAGGTGGAACACGACGTCCACACCGTCGAGGTATCTCGCGAGGTCGACCCGCGTCAGGTCACCGGCCACGTGCCGGTAACGGGAGTGCCGGGCGAGAGCCCCGGCGCGGGTGATCTTCTCGGTCGGATCGTAGGAGTCTGTGAAGGCATCCACCCCGACGACCCGCCAGCCGTCGTCCAGCAACCTGTGGGCGAGGCGGGAGCCTATGAAGCCGGCCGCCCCGGTGACCATGCACGTTCGTCTCATTTCCATCTCCTCGTGGAGCCGTCGTCCGCTTTGTGAATGCATCAGAACGGATCGGTGTGTGGGCACCGTCGAGGAGATGTGGAGACCATGTGGAGCTTTCCCGTTGGCCAGGCGGCCGTTACGACGAGCCCTCGTACACTTCCTCGGTGGCCGCCTCTCCAACCGCCGATCGCGCGCCGGCAACGGGCCTTCGCGATGTCGTCCCGGCCGTCGTGGCCTCGACCGCGGTAGCGCTGCCGTCGTTCCTCATCGGCGCCCTGGCAGTGCAGATCAGGGGTCAGGTGCGCTTCAGCGTGGCGATCCTCGGGGTCATCGTGGCCTGCTACCAGCTCGCGGCGGCCAGCGCGTCCCTCCCCTCCACCAGGCTGGTGCGGCGCGTCGGGGTCCTGCGGGTGCTGCGGGTGGCGCCCCTCGTCGCTGCGCTCGTGCTCATGGTCATCGCCGGGCTCGTCACGAGCTGGGTCGCCCTCGCCGCCATGATGGTGGTCGCCGGCGCCGCCAGTGGTGCCGCTCAGCCGTCGGCCAACCTCCTGCTCGCCCGGCGCGTCCACATCCGGAGCCAGGGGCTGGCCTTCGGGATCAAGCAGTCGGCGATACCCCTTGCCGGCCTGCTCTCGGGCCTGGCCGTCCCGGCCATCGCTCTCACCCTCGGCTGGCGCTGGGCGTTCTGGTTGGCGGCCGTGCTCGCCGTCGCAGCAGCGCTCGTCGTACCCACGAAGGGCAGCGTGGAGCCTGACGCCGAGCGGGGCACGGGTGGACCCGAGGACTCCTACGAGGCGCGCGCACCCCTCGTCGTCCTCGCCATCGGGTTCGGGGTGGCGCTCGCGGCCGCGTCGTCGCTCGGTGCCTTCCTCGTTCCGGCCGGAGTGGCGGCGGGACTCGGACGGGGGACAGCAGGCCTCGTGGCGGCGCTCGGGGCCGCCACGGCTCTCGCGGTGAGGGTGCTCGCCGGATTCCAGGCGGACCGCCGCGGCCGCGCGCACTTCCCTGTCGTGGCAATGCTGATCGGCATCGGCGCTGTCGGTTTCGCTCTGCTCGCGGTTGGCTCGGGGCTGCACTCGCCGGCCGTCTTCGTCCCGGGGGCGGTTCTCGCCTACGGAGTCGGATGGGGTTGGAACGGGTTGTTCAACTTCGCGGTCGTCCGCACCCATGCTGCTGCCCCGGCGCGGGCGACGGCGACCACCCAGACCGGCGGCCGGCTCGGGAACGTCGTGGGGCCACTGCTGCTCGGCGTGCTCGCGAGCAGTCTCGGCTACCAGGTGGCCTGGGCCGTGGCCGTGGGCGAGGCGCTTCTCGGAGCGGCCTTGATCCTGCTCGGCAGGAAGCTCCTTCGAGCCGCGCTCGCCGGCACCGTGCTGAGCGCGGCCTCGCGGGTCGACGCTCAGGTTCCCGGGTAGAGCGGGCGCTCACCGCCCGGCGTCGGCAGCGGGGATCGGTCAGCTGGTGGTGTGAGCTCGCCCCTCGGCATGCTGGCGCCAGTGGGCCGCCAGCGCAGCGTCTCCCCGCCGGTCCGCCACGCCCGCGAGCGACATCCACGTCCAGTTGGCGAGCGTCGGATCTCCGAGCTCGCCGAGGATCTTGAGTGCCGCCCGCAGGTCCGTCTCCGCCTCGGAGAGCTTGTCGAGGTCCCGAAGCGCGACGCCGCGGGTCCTCAAGGCGTCGGCGTACTCCCAGCGGGCGCCGAGCTCGTCGAAGATCGCGAGCGCCTTGTCGAAGTGTGGGAGAGACGCCGCGGCGTCACCACCGTCCTGGAGCGCGCGCCCCACCTGGACGGTCGCCACTGCCATGCTGAACCGGTCGCCGAGCTCGGCGGCGAGCTCCATGGCCGCGTCGGCGTACGTGCGCGTCCGCTCGAGGTCCTGACGCTCCGAGGCGGCGATTGACAGTGAGCACAGCGTCCGCACCTCCGCCCAGCGGTCGTCGGTCCGCCTGGCGAGCGCGAGCGCACGCTCCCAGATCTCGTCCGCCGCCGCGAAGTCCTGCTCGTTCCACGGAACCCAGCCGGCGAACAGCAGGGTGCGGCACAGCACCCCCTCGTCGCCGGAGCGCTCGGCCGCTTCGAGCGCCTGGGTGCAGATCGCGTGCGCCTCCTCGACGGCCCCCGCTGCGTTGAGGACGATCTCGCCCCGGAACCGCAGCGCGGTGGCCAGGATGTCGTCGTCTCCCGTCTCCGTCGCAAGCTCCTCGGCCCGGCGCAGAGCGGCCTCGGCGGGCCCGTACTCCCCGAGCCAGTAGTGCGCTTCGCCGAGGCCGGCGAGAAGGGACGCCTCCAGCCGGCCCCCCGGCGCAGAAGGATCCGTGAGCGAGAGAGCGCGCTCGTAGCGGCTGACCGCCGTACGGCTCTCCATGCGACCACGTGCACGGTCGCCGGCGTCTGCGAGAGCGCGGGCTGCTCGCTCGGCGATCGAACGGTTGCCGGGCTCGAGGTCGAGCGATGCCAGCGCGGCACGCTCGAGGTGATCGGGCACCCAGGCGGATCGCCGGCCGAGCGACTCGAGCCCGTCGGCGATCTGGAGGTGGAGCCGCAGCCGTTCGCGCTTGCTGAGGGTCGCGTAGGCGACGTCTCGCAGCGTCTCGTGGCGGAAGCGCCAGATCGCCGGGTCGCGGTCCTGCTTCACGAGCACCTCGGCCTCTTCGAGCGCATCGAGTTGAGCCGGGTCGGCGTCAGCGACGAGCGACAGCTCCTCGAGATCGAACGAGAAGACGAAGACCGAGACGCGCCGAGCCAGATCGCGCAGTGGCGCCGGGAGCGCGTCCAGTCGCGCCGCCACCACTGCCTGCACGGTCGGAGGGACGACCGCTCCGAGTCGCTCGTCGTTCGCGGCGCGGTCGTTCAACAACTGGCCGGTCATCTCGATGATGAAGAACGGGTTTCCGTCTGCCCAGGTGGCGACCCGGTTCGCCACTGCCGACCCGAGCTGGGCCGCTCCGGCATGCTGAGCGAGGTGGACGCTGGCTTCCTCGCCGAGAGGTGCCAGCTGGATGGTCGTGTGGTTGCGGGCGCTGGCTCCAAAGGCGCGACCGCGACTGGACGGTGGTATCTCGCTTCGCGCGGCGGCGATCACGAGAACGGGAGTCGGCCTCTCATCGATCCGGCCGGCAAGCCGTTCGACGAGCTCGAGAACCGGTGGCAGTGCCCTCTCGAGGCCGTCGAAGGCGACCACCATCGGCGCCGCGCGTGCCAGCTGGCCGATGAGCGCGACGACACCCTCCTGCACCTCGGACACGAACGTGGACTCCTTCGCCGTCGACCCGCGCTCGTTGACGAGGAGCGCAAGTCGCCGCAGGATCCGGCCCGACTCCGGGTCGTCGCGGTCGAGCAGGTGATCGAGCGCCGAGATGATGTCGGCACCGTCTCCCTCTCGATGTTCGGGTGCCAGTTGCTGGAGCATCTCGGTCACGGCGGAGAACGTCGGCCCCCAGTCGGGTGGCTGCACACGGCCGACGAGCGATCTCGAGGGCGGCTCGAGGCTCGCCGTGAGCTCGTCGATGAGACGTGACTTCCCGATGCCCGGATCTCCGAGCAAGGTGAACAGTTGAGGCTCCCCTGTCGAGATCGCGCGGTCGAGCGAGTCGCGCATGAGCGTGAGCTCTGTCTGCCGGCCGATGAGCGGGATGGTCCGGCGAACCGATCGCGTCGTGAGGCCCTGCACCGGGTAGGCCTGCAACGGCTCGACGAAACCCTTCGCCGCCACCTCCCTCACCTCCCCGAACAGGACGGAGTCGCCCGTGAGGGAGCGGGTCACGCTTCCGACGAGGATCTCGCCGGGCTCAGCCGCCGCCTGCAACCTCGCGGCGGCGTTCACCGCCGGTCCGGTGACGAGCAACTGGCGGGACGTTGCGACGCCGGCCGCCACGTCTCCCGCCTCGATTCCGATCCGCACCTCGAGAGCCGATCCACCGAGGCCGAGCGACTCACCGAGGCGCCGGGCGCGGGCGCGGATGCCCAAACCGGCACGCACGGCGCGAAGTGCGTCGTCCTCGTGCGCCTGCGGGAGACCGAACACAGCCATGACGGCATCGCCGATGAACTTCTCGGCCTCGCCGCGGAGAGTCGACAGCTCCTCCGACACGGCTCGATAGAAGGCTCCCAGCACGTCCCGCACGCGCTCGGAGTCGAGTCGCCTCGTGAGGGCGGTGGAGTCGGTGAGGTCGGCGAAGAGCACGGTGACGAGCCGCCGTTCCTGAGTCTGCAGGAGGCGGTCGACCGGCGTGCCGCAGTTCGGGCAGAACCGGGCGCCGTCCGGTAGATCTGCACCGCAGACCTGACAGGTAGCCATCGGGCGAAACATAGACGGTGCCCAGCAGCGCGAACCCGCATCGGCACCGCCGGTCAGGCTGCCGGGTCAGGCTGCCGGCCGGCCTAAGGGCCCTCGCGCTGCCGCTCGGCCTCGAGCCCGGGGCCGATCAAGGGCTCCGCTTCTGTCGCCGCTCCGATCGCGCCGGTCGCGAGAGGAGCGGGGCGGCGCAACAGGGTCGCCAGCACCGTCGGCTCGACGGTGTCGACGAGGCGGTACGCCAATGGCCGGATCAGGAAGAGCACGAGCACGACCGCCGAAGCCAAGAGGTATCCCGCCACCACGTCGCCCGGGTAGTGCGCGCCGACGTACACGCGGGCGAAGCACAGGAAGAGGCCGAGCACGACGTTGACGGCCGCGAGCGTCCGGGCGAGTCGCGGGCTCCTCGGGCTCTCGCCGGCTTCCTCGTCCGCGCCGCGCGCGGCCTTCTGCCGTGACCGCCAAGCCTCGCCGCCGAGCACGAGGAGGAGCGACAGCGTGAGCCCGCCGGCGATGATCGAATGGTCGGAGGGGAACGAATAGTCGTTCGCCTTTCCTACGAGGACGAGGGCATGGCGATACGTGTCATATGGCCGCAGCTCCTTTGCTGCGTGGCCGACGATCTGGTTGAGGCCGAGAGCCACGAGGGTCCCGACTCCACCCACGAACAGGAGCGCAGCAGCTCGGGGCGCGCGCCGCCACCACGCGACCGCGTACATGGCGACGAAGACTGCCGCGAGGAGCACCGGCCCGAGCCACAGCGCGTAGGCGTGCATGAAGGCGTGCGCCCAGGCCGTCTGACGAGAGAAGCGGTTGAGGTCGAGGTAGATCGAGGTGTTGAGCCCCTTCGGGGGCAGCACCCGTACGTCGGCGAGGAAGGGCGCCATGATCGGCGTGCGGGTGATCTGGCTGGTGGCCAAGGGTTCCACGGTAGGCCTTCAGGGGCAATCAGGTGACGGGAGCATGAACAGCAGGTGTACTGCAAGGTAGCGCCGCGTCGTCAGGCGACTGGTGAGAGCGGCCGGAATCTCGCAGTGAAGTGCCGGAGGCTCTGCGGCGCCTCGACGATCTCGTAGCCGGGAAGCGAGCTGGCGCGGCTCGCCACGTCGAGGCACACTTCGATCACGTAGTCGATGTGGCTCTGGGTGTAGGTGCGGCGGGGGATGGCGAGCCGGACGAGGTCGAGGGGCGCGGGCGACTCGCTGCCGTCAGGATGCAGGCCGAACATCACGGTGCCGATCTCACAGGACCGGATGCCGCCGGACTCGAAGAGCGCGACGGAGAGGGACTGCCCGGGATAGCGCAGAGGCGGGACGTGCGGAAGGAGCGTTCGGGCGTCGAGGTACACGGCATGACCTCCGATCGGGCGAACGACGGGGATCCCGCCTGCGAGGAGAGCCTCTCCGAGGTACTCGGTCGACCGGACGCGGTAGCGCAGGTAGTCCTCGCTCACGACCTCTTGCAGGCCCTGCGCGATCGCCTCGAGGTCCCTGCCGGCGAGCCCGCCGTATGTGGGGAAGCCTTCGGTGAGGATGAGGACCTCACGGCAACGCCGGGCGAGCTCGTCGTCGCGCATGGCGAGCCAGCCACCGATGTTGGCGAGGCCGTCCTTCTTGGCGCTCATGGTCATGCCGTCCGCGAGAGCCGCCATGTCGCGCACGATGTCGGGTATCGCCCTCGCTTGCTGCCCCGGCTCGCGCTGCTTGATGAACCAGGCGTTCTCGGCGAAACGGCAGGCGTCAAGGAAGAGCGGCGCGCCGTAGCGGTCGCAGATCTCCCGCACACCTCGAAGGTTCTCGAGCGAGACCGGCTGCCCGCCGCCGGAGTTATTGGTGACCGTCACGAAGACGACGGGCACGTCGTCGGAGCGACTGGACAGCAGCGTGGCGAGGCGGTCGAGGTCCATGTTGCCCTTGAACGGGTGCAGGCTTGCCGGGTCGAGGCCTTCGGGCACCACGAAATCGACCGCCTGAGCCCCGCTCGCCTCCACATTTGCCCGTGTCGTGTCGAAGTGCGTGTTGTTCGGGATGACCTGGCCCGGGCCGCCGAGCACGCTGAAGAGGATCCTCTCGGCCGCGCGCCCCTGGTGTGTCGGGATGACGTGGGGGAAGGGGAACAACTCCTGCACTGCATCCTGGAACCGGTACCAGGAGGGGGATCCTGCGTAGCTCTCGTCGCCGCGCTGGATCGCCGCCCACTGGTCCCGCGACATGGCGCCGGTCCCCGAGTCGGTGAGGAGGTCGATGAGAACGACCCGGGCAGGAAGCGCGAACAGGTTGAAGCCGGCCGACTCGAGCGCCGCCTGTCGCTCTGCCGGCGTGGTGAGCCGCATCGGCTCGACCGAGTGGATGCGGAACGGCTCGATGATCGTCCGGAAGCCCATGGCGCGATGATGCCGCGATCTCGGCGGAAAGTCGCTGTCGTGTGAAGGAACCTCTCGCGGGTCGAACCAATGAGAGGCTGAGCCCGGCCACATGACGCCAGCAGGTGAGGCCGCCGTCATGGAGGGGATGTGGAGCGCGATGTCGATGAATTCGAGCGTTTCGTCCTCGACGTCGAGCCGCGGCTCCGTCGCGCTCTCGTCGCCCGGTACGGCCGCGAGCAGGGCCGCGAAGCCACTGCTGCCGCCCTCGCCTGGGCCTGGGAGCACCGGGGCCGTCTGGCCTCGCTGTCCAACCCGGTGGCGTACCTGTACCGCGTCGGACAGAGCGCGAGCCGGCGGCGCAAGCTGCGGCTCGTCGTGGACCGGCCTTCGATGAGCGAGCACACGGTGGAACCGGAGCTCGAGCGGATCCTCCGTGCGTTGCCCGAGCGTCAGCGGATCGTGCTCCTCCTCGTCGACGGCGCCGAGTGGACCCACGCCGAGGCCGCACACCTGCTCGGCGTGCGACCGTCCACGGTCCAACAACACCTGGAGCGGGCGCGCCGACGAGTCCGGCGGGAGCTGAGGGTCGAGGAGGTCCCATGAGCGAGCATCCTGAGAACGATCTGCGTCACCGCCTCATCGCCCTGCTCGACGAGGGCGTCGAGCCGGTATCGGCTTCGGAGGCCCGGGGTCGTTCCGAGCTCCACCTTCCGGCCGGGCCGTGTCCCAGGTGGCGCTCAGGGCATCCCGTCGGGCCGTGGCGCCTCGGAGCCATCGGGGCGCTCGCTCTGGCGGGGGTGGTTCTCGTCGGCATCGTCGTGCTCGTCGCCGTTCAGCACGAGCCAGGGTCGAACACCCCGCCCGCACCGCTGTCAGGAAGCGGGCTGCTCGCCACGAGCACGGGCCCGTGCACGGGCAGAGCCGCCGGTTGTGGTTCCCCGGAGAGCTCTGCCGCCGCGCTGGCCCATGGCAACTGGGCCACCTTCCCGCGAGGTCCGCTGAGCGCTCGGTCGGGTCAAGTCGAGGTCTGGACAGGCAACGAGCTCATCGTCTGGGGCGGATACGGCTCGGGTCTCGTACCCCTCGGCGACGGGGCCGCGTACGACCCGAGGACCCGCACGTGGACGATGCTTCCCGCTTCCCCGCTCCGGCCGACCGAAGATGCTGCGGCGACGTGGACCGGAACCGAGATGGTGGTCCTCGGCGGGGAGGCCGGATGCCTTGCAGACTCGTCCTCGTCGTGCAACGGGGCCGAGCCGACCGATGCAGTGGCTGCCTACGTGCCTGCGACCAACACCTGGCACCGCCTGCCCCCGCTGCCGATGGGCCAGCTGGTCGACCCGAGCGCTCTCTGGACCGGTCGCCAGCTCGTCGTGGTCGGCGGCTCGGTGTCGCCGAACGGCGTCCTCAGCGACAAGACGGCGGCCTTCGACCCGGCCACGAGCTCCTGGGCCCGGCTGCCCCTCCTGCCAAGACTGACCTCGTCAGGGCCGAAGTGGCGGCTGATCGACGCCGTGCCTGCCTGGACGGGGACAAGCCTCGACGTCTTAGTCACCTGGCAGCGCAGCGGGCTCTGCGGCAAGGGCTGTGGCTACGTCCGCGCCAGGTCCGCCACCTGGTCCCTCCCAGTAGGCGGGTCGGCTTGGCACGCTCTGCCAAAGCCGACGGTCGCGCTCGGGGGAGCCGTCACGGCGTGGACCGGACGCGACGTGATCGTCGCCGGGGGGACCTACTGCCCGTGGAGCTGCCCGCCACCGATCCGGTTTGCCGCTCTCTACTCCCCCAGGACCCGCGGCTGGTCGAGGGCGCTCGGGAGCGGCCCGGTGTCTGCGTCACCGGGCGTCTGGACGGGCAAGGCGTTCGTCTCGGTTCGAACGAGCCGGACCCACCCGTTCGAGGGAGCGACGCTCGGTGCGTGGGACGCCGCGACTCGCGCGTGGACGCGATTGGCAGGTACCGCAGCCGTGCTGGACAACGGAGCGGGCAGGCCTGCTGTCTGGACTGGGACGGAACTTCTCGTCTGGGGGGCGACCGGCATGGCGCTCGTGGTGCCGCCGCCGACCTGACCCCGCCTTGCAGACTCGCGGGCCGACGAGTGCCGTCGCGCTCGAGACGGGTACTGCGCCGGGCTGGTTCTCGCCGTCGCTCTCTCCCTCGCCACTCCCGATGAGGAAGAGGCACTCCGCCTCGGGCGAGCCGGCACAGGTGCCGGGCTGAGCTCGCTCGGTCAGCCTCGCTCTGTCAGCCTCGCTCCCAGTTCCCGTCGAGCGGCTCGGCGTCGATGAGCCCCGACCGGTGCCGATCGCAGGACACGACGACGTAGACCTCGCGGCCCGCGTGGAGCGTGCCGCTCCATGTCGCCTCGTGTGGACACTGCCCGCGACCGTCCGCCGAGTCGACCAGGCGCTGGCACTGCTGCCGCGCAACGCTGCCAGAGCCGCCCACCCTCAGGTGCCGCGCGAGCGTTCGGTCCGTTCGCGCATCCCTTCGAGCGCCTCGAGTCGGTGCTGCATCTTCTCGGGCGCGGCGGCGTCTCGCGACCGGATGCGCTCCTCCAACACCTTCAGCCGCGCGAGCTCCTGGCGGATCAGCTCCGGCCGCTCTGCCTCGGAGCTCGATTGGAGCGCGCGGTGGAACGCCTCGAAAGCATCCCGCGAGCGCCGCATGCCCACGCGTGACGCGATCGCCGCGAACGAGAGTCCCTGCCGCCGGAACGCCAGGACATCCTGATCGCTGGTGCGCCGCGGGCGCGGCGCCGCCGGGCGCTCGTCGGATCCGCCCTCGCGGCGACCTCGTCCGGGTTCGGGCCTTGCCTTCCTAGGCAGGACGGACCGCGCTCGCCTGCAGCCCCTTCGGGCCTTGCGTGGTCTCGAACTGCACGTGCTGACCCTCTTCGAGGTTCTTGTAACCGGTGCCCTCGATCGCCGTGTGATGGACGAAGACGTCCGAGCCTCCGTCGTCCTGAGTGATGAAGCCGAAGCCCTTCTCAGAGCTGAACCACTTCACTGTGCCTGTCGCCACTGTTCTTCCTCTCGCGCGCATGCTGTCGCCGAGAACCAGAATGATCGACGGCCAAGGTCGGAATGCGCTCAGCGCCGACCCGCTCGCCTGGCATTCTACTCCGCGTTTCGCATCTCTCGCCCGAGGAGAGCCGGAAGATGGTGGTCACGGCGCACCTCGTGACCTGGAGCAACGAGGGCTACTCGCGCGAGACGACCACCATGGCCGCCCGAGGAGGACGGCGGCGAAGCGCTCGCCGCCACCGCGAGCCCGGTGAAGGAGTTGAGGAGGGAGATGAGCACCGGGACGTCGGCGTTCATCACCTGCTGGCCGGGGCAGGTGATCGGCCGGCCGGTCACGAGCTCTTGGAGCTTGGCAAACGCCACGACCGAACCGGCGAACGAGACGCAGCCGATGATCACGCCGAAGAGGACTTCGACGACCTGGTAGACGGCAAGCTCCACCGGTTTCGCATTCACGAACTCGGTGAGCGAGATGAGTGCCGCGGCACCTCCGCCGACGCCGTTGAAGGCGGGACGTGGTATCTGCTAACCCCCTGCTAGCTCGGGGCCATTCCCACGACGGGGGCGCTCGAGTGCTTGCCGGCCATGGAGCCGTAAAAGCGTGCGTCGCCGAAGCTGAACACCCCGCCGTTCGAGGCGACGAGCCAGTAGCCGTTCCCGTCTGGGACCATTCCGACCACGGGGGCGCTCGATTGCTTGCCGGCCATGGAGCCGTGAAAGCGTGCGTCGCCGAAGCTGAACACCCCGCCGTTCGAGGCGACGAGCCAGTAGCCGCGCCCGTCTCCGGTCGGTGCGATGCCGACGACAGGGGCGCTCGAGTGCTTGCCTGCGATGGAGCCGTATGAGCGTGCGTCGCCGAAGCTGAACACCACGCCGTTCGAGGTGACGAGCCAGTAGCCGCGCCCGTCTTTGGTCGGGGCGATGCCGACGACGGGGGCGCCCACGTGCTTGCCGGCGAGGGAGCCGTGAAAGCGTGCGTCGCCGAAGCTGAACACCCTGCCGTTCGAGGTGACGAGCCAGTAGCCGCGCCCGTCTTTGGTCGGGGCGATGCCGACGACCGGGGCGCTCACGTGCTTGCCGGCGAGGGAGCCGTGAAAGCGTGCGTCGCCGAAGCTGAACACCCTGCCGTTCGAGGTGACGAGCCAGTAGCCCGCAGCGAGGGGGGTGGCCGACTCCTCCCTCGAGGGGGTCGAGCTGCCGACCGAGTTGATCGCCGTCACCATGAAGTAGTAGGTGACGCCGTTCGTGAGCCCACCCGCCGTGTAGTGCGTGGCGGTCACCGGGGAAGAGTTCACCGGCGTCACCGACTCCCCCCCGGTGCTGGTCCCGACATAGATGTCGTAGCCGGTGATCACAGAGCCCCCATCAGAAGTCGGGGCGCTCCACGACAGCGTCACCTTGGCATCACCCGCTCTGGCGGTGAGCCGACCCGGGGCGCTTGGCACCGTGACCGGGGTGGCCGACTCCTCGTTGGAGGCAACCGACTGGCCGGCGGCGTTGAGGGCGGTGACCACGAAGTAGTAGGTGGTGCCGTTGCCAAGGCCGTTCACCGTGCAGGTCGTGGCCGCAGCTCCCCCCGTGCAGGCGGGCGTCCCCGAGGTGTTCTCGCCCCCTTGGCTCGTCGAGTCGTAGACGTGATAGCCGGTGATGGGAGAGCCCCCGTCAGAGGCGGGAGCGGACCAGTTGAGCGTGACGGTGCCGTTGCCGACAGCGCTCGGAGCGCTCTCGGTCGGAGCGCCTGGCACGGTGGCGATGGTCCAGCTCCAGGTGTCCGAGAGGGTGTTGCCGCTGCTACCGATGCCGCCGAAGAGCACCATGTTCCCCGTCGCCGGGTCGTAGGCCATCGAGGCGTTCACGCGGGCGGGGGGGCTTGTCGCAGGATTCGACTGGGTCCAGGTGGTGCCGTCCCAGGTCCAAGTGTCCGAGAGGGTGCTGCTGCTGCCGAAG
>JAKCCH010000143.1 GCA_021838945.1 Actinomycetes bacterium | reverse complement strand
AATCCATACATTGGGTCGCAGTGGCTCCGGCGTGCGGTCCCGGCAGGCCCGGCTTCGCGTTCCCCGGGCGACGCCTCGGCCCGAGCCCACCGGCGGCCCGCCGTCGATCACCGAGGAGTGGGGATGTCCGAGCCCAAACCCCTGACCGCCGAGCAAGAGGCCGAGCTCGACGGCGCGCTCGCGCGGGCGCGTGCCGCGGCGGCAGAGATCGAGCACTACTCCCAGGAGCAGGTCGACCGCCTCTGCCGGGCGGTCGCCTGGTCGGTGGCGAACAGGGTCACCTTCGAGCGCCTGGTCGAGATGGGCGTCGAGGAGAGCGGCCTCGGGGATCCCGTGAGCCGGATGAGCAAGCGGATGAAGATCCGGGGGGTGCTGCGGGACGCGCTTCGCCAGAAGAGCGTCGGCGTGATCGAAGAGGTTCCCGAGAAGGGCATCGTGAAGTACGGCAAGCCGGTCGGCGTGATCGCCTGCATCGTGCCCACGACCAACCCGGACCTCACCCCGGCCGGGAACGCGATCTACGCGATCAAGGCTCGCGACGCGGTCATCTTCTCGCCTCATCCGAGGTCGAAGAGGACGTCGGCGGAGACCGTTCGGCTCATGCGCGAAGCGCTCAGTTCCCAGGGTGCGCCCGCCGACCTGCTGCAGTGCCTCACGCTCGTCAACATCCCGATGTCCCAGGCGCTCATGGCAAGAGCCGATCTGGTGATCGCCACGGGGGGCCAGCCGATGGTGCGCGCCGCGTACAGCTCGGGCACCCCCGCGTACGGCGTCGGTGCCGGGAACTCGACGATGGTCATCGACTCGACCGCGGATGTCGCGGACGCCGCACGCAACACTCGTATCTCGAAGACATCCGACTACGGCTCGGGCTGCTCTGCGGACGGCAACCTGATCATCGACGCCGGGATCTACCCGGAGATGGTCTCCGCGCTACAGGCCGAGGGCGGCTACCTCGCGAGCAGCGAGGAGAAGGCGCTGCTCCAGCGGGCGATGTGGGATGACGAAGGCCACCGGACTGCGAGCACCGTGGCCATCGCGCCCCAGGTGCTCGCCAAGATCGCCGGCTTCGACGTACCCGAGGACCGCAAGTTCATCATCGTCGAGGGCGACGGGATCGGCAGGGAGCACCCCTTCTCCGGCGAGAAGCTCACGACGCTGCTCGCCGTCTACAAGTACCAGAGCTGGGAGCAGGCGCTCGAGATGGTGAAGGCGATCTACGAGGTGGGTGGGAAGGGCCACTCCTGCGGCATCTACTCCTTCGACGAGCAGCACATCCACGAGCTCGCCCTCGCGGCGCCGGTCTCCCGCATCATGGTCCGCCAGCCCCAGTCGAAGGCGAACGCCGGGGCGTTCAACAACGGGATGCCGATGACCTCGAGCCTGGGATGCGGGACCTGGGGAGGGAACATCGTCTCGGAGAACGTGAGCCTGAAGCACTACATGAACACGACCTGGGTGTCGGTGCCGATCGAAGAGGACCGCCCCTCCGACGAGGAGCTCTTCGGTGAGTTCTACGACCCGGCGCTCGAGGTCGGTAGCGCAGTCGGCGGCTGATCCGATGGCCACGGGCCCCGACCCCTCCGAGCCGTCGAGCGAGGTGCTGCTCCGCCTGGCGCAGGAGTGGTGGACGACGTCCATCATCGACGTTCGCCCGGGCTCGATCGCGATACGGGGCTACGCGATCGAGGACCTCATCGGGCGCGTTAGCTTCTCGGAGATGGTCTGGCTCATGCTGCGTGCCGAGCTGCCCACACGGGCACAGGCCGACTTGCTCGAGGCCGCCCTCGTCGCCGCCGTCGACCACGGTCCGAGCGCGCCGTCGATCGCCGCGTCGCGCATGGCCGTCACCTGCGGGCTGCCGCTCAACGGCGCGATGGCCTCGGCGATCAACATGCTCGACGACGTCCACGGCGGGGCGGGCCAGCAGTGCATGGAGCTCTATGCCGAGATCGACGAGGCCGCCACGCGCGAGGGCGCGGGCCCGGGCGACGTCGAGGCGCTCGCCAGAGTGACCTCGGCGGTCGTCGACTCCTGGCGCGAGCGGGGGGTGCGGTACCTGCCGGGCTTCGGTCACCGCTTCCACCCCGAGGACCCTCGCGCGCCCCGGCTGCTCGCCCTGGTCGACGAAGCTGCCGCCAAGGGCGTGGTGAGCGGGCGCTACGCGGCGATCGGGAGGAGCGTGACGGCCGTGCTCGGCCGCGGTCGGAGCGCGCCGATCCCGATGAACGTGGACGGGGTGACCGCGGTGATCTACAGCGAGCTCGGCTTCGCGCCAGAGCTCGGCCGCGGGCTGTTCGTCCTCTCGCGGTCGGTCGGCATCCTGGCGCACGCCTGGGAGCAGCGCCAGCAGGGAGGCCGCATCAAGGGCCCGATGCCAAGGGAGATCCCCTACCGCTACGTCGGGCCGGCGCGCCGGGGGCTCGAGGTGGACCAGGGCCAGCGACCAGGGAGCCGAGGCGGGGCGGTGTCGGGCCGGGAGATCGGGGGTGGACAGAAGTGAAGGACCTCGTGAGCAACCAGATCGTCCGCTACCTGGAGCAGCGCGGCGTCCGGCACGTGTTCGGGCTCTGCGGGCACACGAACATCGCGCTGCTGGCGGCGATGTCGAGGAGCGAGCAGATCGAGTTCGTCAACACTCGGCACGAGCAGATTGCCGCGCACGCCGCGGACGGCTACGCCCGAGCCACGCACCGGGCCTCGGTCGTCCTCACCCACCTCGGGCCCGGCCTGACCAACGCCGCGACGGGCGTGGCCAACGCCGCGCTCGACTCCGTGCCGATGGTCGTGATCGCGGGCGACGTGCCGAGCCACTACTTCGGCAAGCACCCCCACCAGGAGGTGAACCTCCACGCCGACGCGTCCCAGTACGAGATCTACCGGCCATTCGTGAAACGAGCCTGGCGTGTCGACTCGCCCCATCTCCTGCCCGAGGTCCTCGAGAAGGCGTTCGCCCTCGCGGAGAACGGGCGTCCCGGTCCGGTGCTCGTCGACGTGCCGATGGACGTCTTCTCGGCGGAGGTCGAGGTCGAGCGGTTCGACCGGGTCATGCGCAACACGCGGTCGCTGTCCAAGCCGACCATCGACGAGGCAGTCGCCGAGGAGATCGTCCGGACCCTCGCCCAGGCGAAGGCGCCGGTCGTCTACGCCGGCGGCGGCGTCCTCGGCGCGGGGGCGAGCGAGGAGCTCGAGGCGCTCGCCCGGCAGCTGTCGCTCCCGATCGCGCACTCGCTCATGGGCAAAGGTGCCGTGCCGGATGACA
This sequence comes from Actinomycetes bacterium, assembly GCA_021838945.1. Classification (GTDB taxonomy): domain Bacteria; phylum Actinomycetota; class Acidimicrobiia; order Acidimicrobiales; family Bog-793; genus JAKCCH01. The sequence continues at coordinate 870 of JAKCCH010000143.1, read as the reverse complement.
ATCCGCTCGTGCTCGGTATGACCGGCTTCTGGGGCACCAAGTACGTCAACGAGACATGCAGGAGCGCAGACTGGGTGCTCGCGCTCGGCACACGCTTCGCCGAGGCCGACAGCTCCTCCTGGGAGCCCGAGTACACGTTCTCCTTCCCCCCGAGCCAGCTCATCCAGATCGACATCGACCCTTCAGAGATCGGCCGCAACTATCCGGTCTCGATCGGGGCCGTGGCAGATCTGAAGGCAGCGCTCGAGGTGCTCGCGCAAGTGGCGAGGCGGGTGGTGCCCGAGGGCGTGGACCGTCCGGAGCTGCTCGCCCGGATGAGGGAGGAGCGGGAGTCGTTCAAGGCGAGCAACCGCGAGGCGGAGCGCAGCTCGGAGTGGCCGATGCGGCCCGAGCGGATCCTCGCGGAGGTGCGGGCGGCGCTCCCTCGCGACGCGCTGGTCACGACCGACGTCGGCTGGAACAAGAACGGCGTCGGCCAGCAGTTCGACGTCCTCACGCCCGGCACCATGCTCACGCCGAGCGCCTACGCGACGATGGGCTTCGGCGCGCCGGCTGCGCTCGGTGCGAAGATCGCCTGCCCCGAGCGCGTCGTCGTCTCCCTCGTCGGCGACGGCGGGTTCGGCCAGAACCCGGCCCTGCTGTCGACGGCCCGCGAGCGCAACGTCGGCGTCGTCTGGGTCGTGATGAACAACAACGCCTTCGGCACGATCGCCGGGCTCGAGCTGGCCCACTTCGACACCACGTACGGAACGGTGTTCCTGGGCGATGACGGGATGCCGGCGAGGACCGACTTCGCGGCGATCGCCCAGGCCTACGGGGTCGAAGGCATCCTCGTCGGCTCGGCGGAGGAGTTCAAGCCGGCGCTCGAGC
>JAKCCH010000142.1 GCA_021838945.1 Actinomycetes bacterium | reverse complement strand
CCTCGTCGAAGACGACGGTGTCCGCATCCACCTGCTCGCAGATGAGGCGAAGCTCTTCGGCCTTGCCGCGCCCGATGTAGGTCGCCGGATCGGGCGCGCCCCGTCGCTGCACGACGCGGGCAGCCTCGTCTGCACCGGCGGTGTCGACGAGCAGGGAAAGCTCGTCCAGGCTCGCCTCGACCTCGTCGAGCGTCCTCGGCCACGAGAGGACCCCGACGAGAACGATCTTCTCCCGGAACCTCCGGTCGATGAGCGTCAAGTGGCCGCGCCGCCCGGAACCTCGATGACGACCCGCGCGACCCGGCAGGCGGGGCCGGACAGCGTCACGTCCGGCTCGTCGAGCGGCCCCGACAGCTCCACCGTGAGGATCCCTCCCGGGTTGCGCACCTGCACGCGGTCGCCGACCAACCCCGACGCTCGCGCCGCAGCTGCGGCGGCACAGCTACCGCTCCCGCATGCCTCGGTGAGCCCTGCACCCCGCTCCCAGACGACGAGGTCGAGCCCGCCGTGCCCGTCCGGCGAGACGGCTTCCACGTTGCGGCCTCCCGGCACGCACTGTTCGAGCACAGGACCGATCGCCTTGATGTCCACGGTGGCGAGGCTCGGGCCCATGAGGACGAGATGGGGGTTGCCGGCGTCCACCTCCCGGGCCTCGAACCCGTCGCCGAGGACGGGGGCCGGGCGCTCCGGCAAGCTCACATGGAGCGTGCCCATCGACACGGCGATCTCTGCACAGCCGCGCGCAGGCCGTGCACCGACGACCGCTCTCACAGGCCCGCCGTCGGTCTCGATCTGCAGCGTCGTGCTCGCGACGGCCCCGGAGTCGACGAGGGCGAGGGCAAAGCAGCGCAGCCCGTTCCCGCTCGTCTCGGCGCGGCCGCCGTCGGCGTTCCGCAGCTCCATCGCCGCAGCTGCGCCGCCCGAAGCGGGTCGCGCGACGACGAGGCCGTCCGCACCGATGCCACGGTGACGGTCACAGAGCCACCGCACGAGCTCGTCGGGGATCTCGCCGCCGGCTCCGTTCGTGAGCGCCGCCGCATCGAGCGCCACCAGGAAGTCGTTGCCGAGGGCGTGGTACTTGAGCAGCGAAGCGGTCGTCACGACGGCCCAGTCTCCCACCGCTTCAAGACGAGCTCGACCAGCCGGTCGTCATCGGCGGGGAGCCACTGGACGCGCGGGTCTCGGCGGAACCACGCCTCCTGGCGGCGTGCGAACTGCCGAAGACGGCGGATCGTCGTCACGATCGCTTCCTCGAGCGAGCACCCGCCCTCGAGGTGATCGAGGATCTCGGCGTATCCGATCGCCTGGCGCGCGGTGCGCGACAGGCCGCCGGGCTCGGCCGCGAGTCCCCGGACCTCGTCCACGAGACCCTCTTCGAGCTGCTGGGACAGACGAGCCGCGAGTCGTTCGTCGAGGACGGCACGCTCGAGGCTGAGTCCCACGATGACGGTGGAGATCGGCGGGTACTCCTCGAGTCCCGGCCCGAACTCCGAGAAACGGCGACCGCTTCCTTCTGTCACCTCCAGCGCACGGAGCACGCGTCGCAGGTTCGTCGGCTCGATGCGGGACGCGGCCACCGGGTCGAGCTCCCGCAGACGAGCGTGCAACAACGCCGGCGCGTCCTCGCCGCGGGCGGAGGCCTCCGCCTCCAACCGGGCCACAACGGCCGGGTACCGGCCGGGAAGATCGAGCTCGTCGAGGACGGCTCGGTGGTAGAGGCCGGTGCCCCCGACGAGCACGGCGCTGTGTCCGGCTCGATGGACCTCCTCGAGCACGGCCCGCGCCTCTGCCTGGAATCGTGCGACGGAGAACTCCTCGCTCGGTTCCGCGAGGTCGAGGAGACGCCACGCATGCCGCGAGGCTGGGTCGGCCGCGCGCGAGGGCTTGGCCGTGCCGATGTCCATCCGCCGGTAGACGGCGAGCGCGTCGACCGAGAGGAGAGCGACATCGCCGAACTCGTCGGCGAGCCGGGCGGCGAGCTCGGTCTTGCCGGTCGCGCTCGCGCCGACGACGGCGAGGTCCGGGCGCCGCCGGTGGCGCAGCACCGTCACCGGCAACGATCGAGTGTCCGGGTCAGAGCTCCTCGACTTCCCCGCCGGTGACCGCGCCGGCGCGACCTTGACCGTTGGAGGACGCCGAGGCCTTGTGCCGCGGCCTCGAGCGCTTCACGAGACGGTCCTTCATCTTCGTGAGTCGATGTGCCGCCTTGTCCAGTGCGACCTCGAAGGCCGTGTCCGGCTTTGCTCCGGCACCGGCAGCGCGCACGACCTGCCCGCGGCTCTCGATCCTGAGCTCGCACGTGACGGGCTCGCCGAGGCGGCCCCTCCGATCGCCGGAGAAGAGCACCTCTGCCCGGTCGACCCCGTGGAGATACTTCCCGAGGAGCTCCACTTTCGCTGCTGCGAGCTCGCGTACGTCACTCGGCAGGTCGACATGGCGGCCGTGGACGTCGATCTCCATCGGCACCTCCTCAGCAATCTTGAGCCGCCCGGTGGGCGCCTCGGCGTTCGACGAAGATGAGCACGTGCGGCTGACCTGGTCTTTGGCCCCACACTCGCCTGCTGAGGAGGTCCCGGCCTTCTCGCGGGCGACCAGCCGCGGCATCTGCCACGCCCGATCCATCCGTGAGAGTCCCGGCACGGTTGGCTCCTTCTCCGCCCGGCGCCGACAACCGGCGCAAAGGCGGGCAGGGCTTACTTCTAAGCCGCACCATGCTCAGCGACCACAAGTCGCCTTACGTGGGTCGTTTTGCCTGCGACTGGCATCGACTCGCAACCACAGACCCGCACGTGCTCATCCGTGCCCAGTGTAGTGAGAGGGTGCGCTGTCGGCCCGCCGCCCCCCTCGAGCCTCAGTCGGCTCCCCAGGTTGCCAAGTAGTCCCGTTGCCGCTCGGTCGGCGTGTCGATCGCGACGCCCATGGCGGACAGCTTCATGCGGGCGATCTCGTCGTCCACCGCCGGCGGGAGGTCGTGCACGCCAGGAGCGAGCGACTCGCCGTGACGCACGATCCACTCGCAGGCCAAGGCCTGAACCGAGAACGACAGATCCATGACCTGCGGGGGATGGCCGTCGGCGGCGCCGAGGTTGACGAGCCGGCCCTCGGCGAGCAGCAGGAGATGGCGATCTCTTCCCACCTCGAAGTCGTCAACCATCGGGCGGACGCGCCGGGCGCTCCCACCGGCGAGCTCCCGCAGCGCGCCGACGTCGATCTCCACGTCGAAGTGGCCCGCGTTCGCGAGGATCGCGCCGTCCCGCATCCGCTCGAGATGCTCGCGCCTGATGACGTCCCGGTTGCCGGTCGCCGTCACGAAGATCTCTCCGATCGGAGCAGCTTGGCTCATGGGCAGCACACCGTAACCATCGGTCACGGCCTCGAGAGCCTTCAGGGGATCGATCTCGGTGACGATCACGATCGCGCCGAGACCGCGCGCTCGCGAGGCGACCGCGCGCCCGCAGTTGCCGTAACCGGCCACGACGACCGTCGCCCCGGCGAGGAGCACGTTCGTCGATCGGAGGATGCCTTCGATCGTGGACTGCCCGGTGCCGAGCCGGTTGTCGGCGAGGCAGCGGGTGGCAGCACCGCTCAGTGCCAGGACGGGGTACGACAGCCCACCGCCGGCCGCGAGCGCGCGCAAGCGGAGGGCGCCTGTGCTCGTGTCCTCGGTGCCTGCCAGCACCCCCGACGCGTCGGCGCCGCGCGCTCCGTGCAGGCGCGCCACGAGATCGCAGCCGTCGTCGACCGTGATGTGCGGTCGCCGGTCGAGCACGGCGTCAGCGTGCGCGACGTACCTCTCGTGATCCTCGCCGCGGCAGGCGAAGGTCGCGATGCCCTCCGCCTGGACGAGGAAGGCTGCCACCTCGTCGTTCGTCGAGAGCGGGTTCGAGGCGCACACCGAGAGCTCCGCCCCGCCGGCCGCGAGCGCACCGAGCAGCACCGCTGTCTCGGCCGTCACGTGCAGGCTCGCTCCGATCCGCACTCCTTCAAGCGGCCTGTCGGAGGCGAAGCGATCGCGCACTCGTGCGAGCACCGGCATCTGCCGTGTCGCCCACTCCACGCGCCCACGGCCGAGTGGAGCAAGGGCGAGGTCGGCGACGTCGTGGGCCGGAGGGTCCGCCATCGGCCGGTCAGCT
>JAKCCH010000051.1 GCA_021838945.1 Actinomycetes bacterium | reverse complement strand
CCGATCCGACGCCGGACCGTCCGATTCCGTGAGCAAGGACGGCGACCTGACGATCGTGGTGGCCGCCAGCAGTGTCGAGAACATGCGGGGCGCCACGCTCGATGTCGGGGACAACGGCGGCGAGCGGGGGCTCGTCATGCTCAACCCGAACACGCCGTCCGTGCCCCGCCCGGCGGTCGACCTGCCTGGGTCCGATCTCTCCGACCCGGTGTCCAAGCGGATCCTCGAGATCCTCGAGCAGGAGGTCAACCCGCAGATCGCCTCGCACGGCGGGTGGGCCGACCTCGTCGCGTACGACGCGGGCACTGCCTACGTGCGGATGCTGGGCGGTTGCCAGGGCTGCGGCCTTGCGTCGGTCACCCTCACCCAGGGCATCTCGGTGGCCATCCAGGATGCCGTGCCCGAGGTCACCTCCGTCGTCGACGTGACCGACCACGCGTCGGGCAGCAATCCCTACTACGAGGCCGCCAAGAAGTAGCCACCAGGCTCGGGACCTCAGGCGATGAAGCGCTCGAACCAGTCGAGCGTCCGCTGCCACGCATCGCGCGCCGAAGCCTCGTGGTAGGCGTCCGGACGCTGGTCGCAGCGGAAGCGGTGACCCGCCTCCGGATACCGCACGACCGCGGTCTCACCCACCGATGGGCGCCCGGTGCCGCACTACCGTTTGGGCATGTTGCGCTACCTCACCGCGGGTGAGTCGCACGGGAAGGGCCTCGTCGTCGTGGTCGAGGGCCTACCTGCCGGCCTGCGCGTGACCGAGGAGGACCTTCAGGGCGAGCTCGCCCGGCGGCGGCTCGGGTACGGGCGCGGGCCGAGGATGCGTTTCGAACAGGATCAGGTGACGCTGCTCGGCGGGATCCGCCACGGCCGCACCCTCGGCTCTCCGGTCGCGATCGAGATCGCGAACACCGAGTGGCCGAAGTGGGAGCAGGAGATGTCGCCGGCGCCGGGCGCGCCGTCCAAGCTGCTCACGGCACCGCGTCCCGGGCACGCGGATCTGGCGGGGATGCAGAAGTACGGTTTCTCGGACGCGAGGGACGTGCTCGAGCGTGCGTCGGCACGCGAGACGGCGGCGCGGGTCGCGGCGGGATGCCTCGCCAAGGCCTTGCTCGCCGAGCTCGGCATCAGCGTGCTGAGCCACGTCGTGGCGCTCGGTGCAGCGCGGGCGGCGAGCGAGCTCCGACCTCAGCCGGAGGACGTCTCCCGCATAGACGAGTCACCTGTCCGCTGTGCCGACCCAGAAGCCGAGGCGGCGATGATCGCCGAGGTGAAGGCGGCAGCAAAGGTGGGCGACTCTCTCGGAGGCATGGCCGAGGTGCTCGCCCACGGCGTGCCGGTCGGCCTCGGGAGCCACGTCCACTGGGATCGCAAGCTCGACGGGCTGCTCGCTCAGGCGGTCATGTCGATCCAAGCGGTGAAGGCCGTCGAGATCGGTGAGGGCTTTGCCGTCTCCGGCCTGCGCGGGTCCGAGGCGCACGACGCCATCTACTGGGACTCCGAAGGCGGGGACTACGCCCGGCACACCGACCGGGCCGGCGGCATCGAGGGCGGCATCTCGACCGGGGCCCTGCTGTGGCTCCGGGCGGCGATGAAGCCGCTCGCCACGCTCAACCGACCGGTCCTCGCGACGGTCGACACGGCAACGAAGGAGGCCACCGTCTCGTTCAAGGAGCGCACGGACGTCACCGCAGTGCCGGCCATGGGCGTCGTCGCCGAGACCATGGTGGCGCTCGTCCTCGCGGGAGAGGCGCTGCGCAAGTTCGGTGGCGACAGCATGGCCGAGGTTCTCCGCAACCGTGACGGCTACCTGAAGGCCCTCCACGACCCGCCCTCGGAGGCGAAGGGGCCTGCGCCGGCCGGTGGGTGACCACGTCCTTCTCATCGGGATGATGGGTTCGGGGAAGACGACGGTGGGGCGCGATGTCGCGGCCCTGATGCACCGGCCCTTCCATGACAGCGACGAGGAGATCCTGCGGCGTGTCGGGATGACGGTCCCCGAGGTCTTCGCCGAACGGGGCGAACCGGCCTTCCGGGCCGAGGAGAAGGCGGTGCTCGCACGGGCGCTCGCCTCCGGAGTGCCGTCTGTGATCGCCGTGGCCGGCGGGGCGGTCTTCGACCCGGACTCACGCCGGCGGATCCGCGCCGGCGGCGTCGTCGTGTGGTTGCGCGCCCTGCCGCGCACGCTCTCGACGAGGGTCGGCTCCGGATCCGGGCGGCCGCTTCTCGAGCACGACCCGTCCGGCACGTTGAGCCGCCTCGACGCGATGCGGCGCCCCGTCTACAGGTCGCTCGCCGACGTCACCGTGAACGTCGACGCCGTGGCGCCCGGGGTGGTCGCGGAGCGGGTCTGGCGGCTCGCCCGTGAGACGCTCGAGGCGCGCGCTGCCTGCGGAGGGGGCGCATGACGGCGGCGCTCGCGTCGGTGCCCGTGAGCCTCGGCGACCGCAGCTACGACGTGCTGATCGGCCACGGGGCGCGCCGCCAGCTGCCTGACGTCCTGCCACCGGCCGCGGCTCGGGCGGCGATCGTCACGCAAGCGGGGATCGGCCTCGACGTCGATCCCGGCGTCGAGCACGTCGTGATCGAGATCGGCCGCGGCGAGCGGGCGAAGTCGCTCGCGACCGTCGAGCACATCTGCCGCGAGCTCGCCCGTGCCGGGATCTCCCGCTCCGACGTCGTGGTCGCGGTCGGCGGGGGGATGGTGACCGACGTCGCCGGTTACGCGGCGGCGAGCTGGCATCGCGGGACGGCTGTCCTGCACGTCGCGACGACGCTGCTCGCGCAGGTCGACGCAGCCATCGGCGGGAAGACGGGGGTGAACCTCCCGGAGGGGAAGAATCTCGTCGGCGCTTTCTGGCAACCCCATGCCGTCATCTGCGACCTCGACGCGCTCTCGACGCTGCCGCCGGAGGAGTGGCGTTCCGGCTACGGGGAGATCGCCAAGTACGCCTTCCTCGGGGTGGACGGGCTGCCGGGCATGCCGCTCGAGGAGCAGGTCCGCGCGTGCGTGGCGCTGAAGGCGAGCGTCGTGGCAGCCGACGAGCGCGAAGGGTCCAAGCGCATGATCCTCAACTACGGGCACACGCTCGCCCACGCGCTCGAGGCGGCGGGACTGGCAGCCGACGCCGGCACCGCCACCCTGCGCCACGGCGAGGCGGTGGCGGTCGGCCTCGTGTTCGCGGCCCGCCTCGCAGAGGCGCTCGGCCGCATCGGCGCCGGGAGGGTGGCGGAGCACCGGGCGGTCGTGTCGAGCTTCGGCCTCCCGGCGACGATGCCCCGGGGAGCGGATGCCGATCAGCTGCTCGCTTTCATGCGCCGCGACAAGAAGGCGCACGGCGACCTGACCTTCGTCCTCGACGGTGCGGACGGCGTGGAGAGCGTCCCTGGCGTCGATCCCGGGGTCGTTCGCCGGATCTTGTCGGAGATGATCGAGGAGGCGACCTCATGACGGATGCAGGCGAGACGGTGCGCAGGCCTCTGCTGCTGCTCCTGTCCGGTCCCAACCTGCAGCTGTTCGGTCAGCGCGAGCCGGAGGTCTACGGGAGCGAAACGCTCGCCGAGCGCGTCGCCCGCGCCGAGCACGCCGCCGGGCGCCACGGCTGGGAGATCCGCCATGTGCAGTCCGACGCCGAGGCGGACCTCGTGGCAGCCGTCCACGTCGCCCGGGAGGAGGCGGCGGCGGCCGTGGTCAACGCCGGGGCGCTCAGCCACTACGGATGGTCGCTCCACGACGCCCTCGCGGCGTTCCCCGGCATCGTGGTGGAGTTGCACGTCTCGAACCCCCAGAGCCGCGAGCCGTGGCGCTCACGGTCGGTGATAGCCCCGGTCGCAGACGGGGTGATCGCCGGGCTCGGCGGACTCGGCTACGAGGTGGCCGTCGAGGCGGCCATCCGCCTCGCCGAAGGCACCTGAGCGTCAGGTGGACCAGGAGCGGGCGCCTATCCTTCGGGCAGTGGCCGGACGCGACCGTTCGCAGTTGCCACCGATGGAGGTGGGCGGGAGGCTCGGGCGGCTGCGCGGACGGCTGGCGGAGGCAGGTTGCGACGCGCTCCTCGTCACCTCGCTGCACAACATCCGCTACCTGACCGGCTTCACCGGCTCGAGCGCCATGCTGCTCGTGACGGGTGGCAGCGCCTTGCTCACGACAGATGGGCGATACCGGGAGCAGTCGGGCGAGCAGCTGGCAGCGGCAGGCGTCGACGTGGACGTCGAGATCGGTCGGCCGCCCGAGCAGCTCGAGTCGCTCGACCGGGCGACGAAGGGGATCGCACGGGTCGGGGCCGAGCAGGAGAGCGTCTCCTGGGGAGGAGTGCGCCGCTTCCAAGAGGCGCTCGGCCAGCTGGCAGGCTCGGCCGGCGAGCTGGTGCCCACCCGGGGCCTCGTCGAGGGGCTCCGCCTGGTGAAGGACGAAGGCGAGCTCGCCCGCATCGAGGCGGCGGCGGACGTCGCCGACGTGGCGCTCGCGCAGGTGAAGGAGCGCTTGCGGGAGGGGCTGACCGAGGCGCAGTTCGCCCTCGAGCTCGACTACGAGATGCGCCGGCGCGGTGCCGACGACGTGTCTTTCGAGACGATCGTCGCGAGCGGGCCGAACGGCGCCATGCCTCACGCGCGACCGGGCGACCGGCGCATCGAGGAGGGCGAGACGATCGTGATCGACTTCGGCGCCCTCGTCGACGGCTACCACTCCGACATGACCCGGACGTTGTCGGTCGGGCCCGTCACCGACCCTCGCCTGACCGACCTCCTCGACGCCGTCCTCATCGCGCAGCGAGCCGGCGTGCGTGCGGTGAAGGCGGGTGTCGAGGCGGTCGACGTCGACCGCGCCTGCCGGCTGAGCCTCGAGGCTGACGGGTTCGACGAGCTGTTCGTGCACGGCACGGGCCACGGAGTCGGTCTCGAGATCCACGAAGCCCCAGCGTTGGGCCAAGGGTCGGCTGATATCCTCGAAGAAGGCTCGGTCGTGACGGTCGAGCCCGGCGCATACCTGCCGGGAGTCGGCGGAGTGCGGATCGAGGACACGCTCGTAGTCACGGCAAATGGGGCGCGCCTGCTCACCAAGTCGACCAAGGACACCACGCTCTGATGCCCATCTCCACGAACGACCTCCGCAACGGCATGACGCTCGACCTGCCCGAGGGCCTGTTCGCCGTGGTCGAGTTCCAGCATGTGAAGCCGGGGAAGGGCGGTGCGTTCGTCCGGACCAAGCTCCGGAATTCGAGGACGAAGGCGGTGATCGAGCGGACGTTCCGGGCGGACGAGAAGGTCGAGCAGGCGGTCATCGAAAAGCGCGAGATGCAGTACCTCTACCGCGACGGCGACCAGTACGTCTTCATGGACAACACCTCCTACGAACAGCTGAACGTCGAGTCCGCCGCTCTCGGCGACGCCGCCTCGTACCTGAAGGAGGGCGACTCGGCCGTCCTGCAGATGTACGGCGGGGAGATCGTGGACGTCGACTTGCCCGCCGCCGTGGAGCTGACGGTCACCGAGACGGAACCGGGCATCCAGGGCGACCGGGTGTCGGGGGCTCGCAAGCCTGCGACGCTCGAGACGGGCCGGGTCGTGCAGGTGCCGCTGTTCGTCAACTCGGGCGACCGCATCAAGGTCGACACCCGGTCCGGTGAGTACATCACCCGGGCCTAGCGCCGCGCCGCGCTCGTGAGCCTCGCTCCCGGGAGGAGCGGCGAGCGGCGACGGTCGAGAGAGCGCGCGCTCGAGATCCTCTACGAGGCCGAGTGCAAGGGCCTGACCTTCGACGAGCTCCTCGCCGAGCTGCCCGTCGAGCCGGAGCCGTACGCGGCCAGGATCGTCGCAGGGGTCGAGCGTGACCTCGGGCGGATCGACGACCTGCTCGACCGCTACGCGACCGGGTGGCCGCTCGACCGCATGCCTGCGGTGGACCGCTGCCTCATGCGCATCGGGTGCTACGAGCTGCTCGACGAGCCGGACGTGCCGGCGGCGGTGGTGATCGACGAGGCCGTGGAGCTGGCGAAGACGTATTCGACGGAGGACTCCGGCCGCTACGTGAACGGGGTGCTCGCAGCCGTCGCGGTGGCGGTGAGGGGCGGCGGCACAGCTCCCAGGAGAGACTGACGTGGCCGAGGCGTACCGTGCCGCCGGCGTCGACTACGACGTGCTCGACGCTGCGAAACGCCGCTCCCTCGAGGCCGTCCTCTCCACCCTCCCTCTCGCCGGTGGCTCCGGAGCGAGAGTCGTCGAGGAGACGGTCGGCGAGCCGGCGCAGGTCGTCGAGATCGGCGGAGTGCGACTCGCGACCGTCCTCGAGTGTCTCGGCACGAAGTCGGTCATCTGCCGGGACGTCGAGGAGACCCTCGGCGTCGACGGCTGGCATGCCATCGGCATCGATGCGGTGGCGGCGATCGTGAACGACCTCTGCTGTGTCGGCGCCCTCCCGGTCAGTGTCAGTGCCTATGTCGCGACCGGTCACGCCTCGTGGTACTCGAGCGGCCGGCACGCATCGCTCGTGGCGGGCTGGAAGGCGGCGTGCGACGAGGTCGGCGCCGCCTGGGTCGGCGGCGAGTCGCCCACGCTCGCCGGCATCGTCGACGAGCGAGGTGTCGACCTCGCCGGCTCGTCGCTCGGTGTCGTGCCCGCCGGCTCGGACCTGTGGCTCGGCAGCCGGATCGAGCCGGGGGACGAGATCGTGCTGATCGCCTCGAGCGGGCTGCACGCGAACGGTGCCTCGCTCGCCCGCTCGGTAGCTGCAGTGCTGCCGGACGGTTGGGCGACCTCGATGCCGAGTGGTGGGACCCTCGGCGAGGCCGTCCTCGCACCGAGCGTCCTGTACCCGCCTGTGGTGCGATCGCTGACCGAGAGCGGCTCGCCGGTGCACTACGCCAGCCACGTCACCGGTCACGGGCTGCGAAAGCTCATGCGGGCCGACCGGGAGCTGACGTACCGTGTCCACGAGCTGCTGCCAGTGCCGGAGGTCCTGCAGTTCCTCGCAGGCGCCGCCGGTCTCGACGAGGCGGCGGCGTACGGGACGTTCAACATGGGGGTCGGTTTCGCCTTGTACGTGGAGGAGGGCGCAGGCGCCCTGGTCGCCCGCGCCGCCCGAGAGGCGGGCGCCGCCGCGGTCGTCGCCGGAGCGGTCGAGGAGGGACCCCGCCGGGTCGTCCTCGAGCCCGTCGGTGTGACGTACACCTCGCAGGAGCTGGAGCTGAGATGACGGTCGCGGCGGCGGCATCGCCCGATGCGGTGACCCCCGAGTGGGTGACGGACGTGCTCCTCTCTGCCGGTGCCGTGCTCCCGGGTGCGCGGGTCTCGGGGTTGCGCTCGGAGAGGATCGGCGACGGGAAGATCGGCTGCAACGTGCGGGTCCTGCTCGAGTGGTCCTCGGGAGCCGCCGCGGGTCCGAGGAGTGTCGTCGTGAAGCTGCCGGCCGAGGACATGGCGAGCCGGATGACCGGAGTGGGGCTGGGGCTGTACGTGAAGGAGGTCGGTTTCTACCGGGAGTTGGCGGCACAGGTGGGATGCCGGGTGCCGGTCTGCTACGGCACCTACCTCGACCCGGTGACGGGGGAGTTCGCGCTGTTGCTGGAAGACCTCGCCCCGGCCAGCGCGGGCGACCAGTTGGCGGGATGCTCGGTCGCCGAGGCGGAACTGGCCGTGGACGAGCTCGCTCGTCTGCACGCCTCGTGCTGGGAGCGACCGATGCCGGACTGGCTGCCGCCGGGGATGGCGGAGAGCGCCGGGGGTGTGGGGGTGATCTACGGCGGATTGGTGGAGGGTTTCGTCGAGAAGTACCGGGGTGAGCTGACCGACGAGGTGCTGGCCGTCGTGGCCGAGTTCGGGGCGTCGTTCGAGTCCTGGGGCCGCGTCGCCTCGGGCGGTCCTCGTTCGGTCGTGCACGGCGACTTCCGCCTCGACAACCTGCTGTTCGGGGCACCGCGGCCTGAAGGAGGGTCGGAGCCGAGGGTCGCCGTCGTCGACTGGCAGACGGTCGCGCAGGCCTCGCCGATGTCCGACCTCGCGTACTTCGTCGGCGCCGGTCTGCGACCGGAGACCCGGCGTGCTCACGAGGGCGCCCTCGTCGATCGGTACCTCGCCCGGCTGAGAGGGCTCGGCGTGGAGCCCCCGCCGTGGAGCGAGCTCGAGCCGGTGTACCGCGCCCAGACACTCGGCGGGCTCATCATGGCCGTGCTGCCGGCGATGCTCGTCGCCGAGGACACGCGCAGCCGGGCGATGTTCGCCACGATGGCGGAGCGCCACGCCCTCCACGCCATCGATCGGGGCGCGCTCGACCTGGTCCGAGGGCGCTGAGCCGAGCAGACTGATCCGATGCCGCGTCTCACGCCCCTCGACGAGCGCCTCGCGCACCAGATCCCGGAGCCCTTCCCGGCGGTCGTCACGCACCACGAGCACTGGCGCGAGAGCTACTTCTACGTGCTTCACCCCCCGGCCGGCCACGACGGAGACGTCTTGATCCTGACGTTGGCGACCTATCCGGCGAGCGAGCGGCTCGACTCGTACCAGATGGGCAGGATCGGCGGCTCACACGTGTTCGCGCTGCACGAGCGGTCGTACGGCACCGACCCTCACGAGAACCTCGCCGGTCCGGTCCGGATCGACGTCGAGGAGCCCTACGAGCGGGTGCACCTGAGCGTCGACGCGTCGCGATCAAAGCCCGAGGGTCTGTCGGTCGCAGCGCCCGAGTTGGATCTCGTCTTCCGGGCACGGACGGCGCCCTACTGCATGCGCCGGGGGACGATGAAGGCCGGCCACGAGATCATCTGGGACCAGAGCCAGATGGTCCAGTCCGGTTGGTTCGACGGCTGGTACGCGAGCGGCGACGGGCGGCGGGAGATCAACGGGTGGTGGGGCCAGCGTGACCACTCGTGGGGCATCCGGGACCACGTCCGCTGCCCGATGTGGCTGTGGCTCGCCCTCCAGCTCCCGGACGGGATGATCGGCGCATGGCACTGGGAGCTCGCGAACGGGGCGCGGGTGTTCACCGACGGGTGCTTCGCCCCGGCGGGAGGTGGGGAGCCGGTGCCGATCGTCGACCTGCGGCACGAGTTCCAGTGGTTGGGCGAGGCCGGCGACGCCGTCGAGTACGGAGAGCTCGGCGAGCTGGTGCGAGGGCTCGGCGGCGGCGCCGAGGTGGTGTTGGCAGACGGGCGACGCTGGCAGCTCGCCGTCGAGGGGCGGTGGGCGATGCCGTACGGTCCCCGCGGCGGCGGACAACACCTGTGCACGGTCACGATGGACGACGGGCGCGTCGGCAGCGGGGTCGTCGAGATCACCGGTGCCCACCACCACCGGTACTTCCCGGTTGCGCGGGCGGAGGGCCTGCCGATCTGAGCAAGCGCTCGCGCCGGCACTCGGCTCGCAGGATGCGACGCGCATCCCGGCGCCTCAGTCCAGCCGTGCCCGTCGGCGGATCGCATCCAGGTCGAGGAGCACGAGCGTGTGGTCCTCGACCGTCATCCATCCAAGGCTGCGCAGCTGGTGGAGCGCCTTCACGAGCGCCTCGCGGGACATGCCGGACCACGAGGCCATCTCCTGCTGGCTGAGCGGAGCGTCGATCGTCAACCGGCCGTCGCCCTCGACGCCGTAGCGGTCCGCGAGGCGCGCAATCGTGGCGCACGCCCGCGTGAGCGTGCCGGCCGTGCCGAACTCGAGCTGGCGCGTCGAGAGGGAACGAATGCGACTAGAGAGCAGCCGCAGCAGCTCCGTCGGCACACGGGGGTGGCCGAGGAGGAACTCGGAGAACTCCTCGAGGTCGATCACGTCGATCTCGACCGGCTCGAGGGCGATGACCGTTGCCGAGCGGGGCGACCCGTCGATCGCGCTCAGCTCTCCGAGGAGCGAGCCTGGGTCGAGGACGGAGAGGATCACCTCGTGGCCGGCCCGGCGGGCGCACACCTTGGCCCGCCCGGTGCGCAGCACCATGACCTCGGTCCCGGGCTCGCCCTCGCGGAAGACGATGTCGCCACGCGAAAACGTCCTCCGCCGGCTGATCGGCTCGAGGTCAGCCCCCTCGTCGTCGTTCAGCCAGCGGAGGAATGGGACCTCGGTCTCTTCGGCGCTCCCTCGTTGCGCCTCCGAGCCCGGTCCGATGGTCAGATCACTCGTCGACAGAGTCGATCTAGAGCTCGCGGAGCTCGCGGAGCTCGCGGTGCTCCGTGACAGTCGCTCTCACACCGCCGCTCACCTTGTCCGCGCTCTCCTCGTCGATGGACAGGTCCTCGTCGAGCTCTGTCTCGTTTTCCTCTTGGGTCTCGTCGGACATCTCTGTTCCTCCTATTTGGGTGTTTGCAGATCAACTGGCTGAAGGGTAAGCCCTCGATCCCCCGCTGAGAAGGGGTCAGGTGTGCGTATTCGTACTCATCGTGTCACTCGATCGCCTGTTGGGAGTAGAGGTAGAAGTAGATGCCCTCGCGGGTCATGAGCTCGTCGTGCGTGCCCCTCTCGACGAGCCGGCCCGCCTCGAGCACGACGATCAGGTCCGCGTTGCGCACGGTGCTCAGCCGATGTGCGACGACGAACGAAGTGCGCCCGTGCGACAGCTGTTCCAGGTTGCGTTTCACAATCGCCTCCGACTCGGTGTCGAGGGCGCTCGTCGCCTCGTCGAAGAGCAGGAGCGGCGGGTTGCGGTAGAGGGCTCGGGCGATGGCGAGCCGCTGTGCCTGGCCCCCCGAGAGCGGGAGCCCGTGATCGCCGACGAGGGTGTCGTAGCCGAGCGGCAACCGCTCGACGAGCTCGGCCAGATCGGCCACGTGTGCGGCGGACCTCACGGCGTCGAAATCCGGCGAATCGTCGCCGAGGGCGATGTTCTCGGCGATCGTGGCGGAGAAGACGTAGGGCTGCTGGAGGACGACACCGACACGGTGGCGCAACTCGCCGTAGTCCAGCCTCGTCGACTCGGTCCGGTCGAAGTAGATCGCGCCCGACGTCGGTTCGATCAGACCGGCGAGGAGGCGCAGCAGCGTGGACTTTCCCGAGCCGGAGCGACCTACGATCCCGACCGTCGTTCCCGGCATCACCTCGAGGCTGACTCCGGAGATGATCGGCCTGTCCGCAGTCGGAGGTTGCCAGGTCAGCTCGGCAAGCCGGACGTGGCCTTCGAGAGTCGGCACGGGGAGGAGGTCGTCACGCCCCTCGCCCTGTTCCGGCTCGTGCTCGAGGACGTCTGCGATGCGGTTGAGGAGCACCGACGACACCTGCACGTCGTCCCAGATGTTGAGGAGGACGAGAAGCGGGCTCGTCGTGAGCATGACCAGCGTCGTGAAGGCGACGAAGGCGCCGAGGCTGAGAGCGTGGTCGTGCACCTCGATCGCGCCGAGGAAGACGAACACCCCGTAGGTCGTGAGCGACACCAGCTGGAGGGCGGCGCCGTAGCCGGCGATCGTGCGGTGGGATGCCATCGTGCGCGACGTGAAGTCGGCGAACACCCGCTTGAGCCGTGCTCGCAGCCCGTCCTCGGTAGCGGTCGACTTCACCGTCTCGATCCCCTTCAGGAGGTCGACCTGGTCCGACTGGTAGCGCCCGAAGCTCTCCTCGATGCCGGCATAGAGGGGCCGGAGGCGTTGTGCCGAGTACCGCATCGCCAGGGCATAGAGCGGTGCAGCCACGAGGAAGATGGCGGCGAGGACGGGGGAGAGCACGAACATGATCGCGATGCCGACGAGCACCTGAGTCGTTGCACTCAGGGCCTCGATGCCGAGCTGGACGACGATGTGACGGATCTGCCGGACGCCGCTCAGACGGCGCTCGATGTCGCCGGTCCTCCGCACGGCGAAGTAGGACATCGGGAGCTTGAGCAGCCGCTCGGTGACGAAGTCGAGGGTCTCGACATCGAAACGTGCCGTCGCGCCGACGAGCGACAATCGCTGGAAGAGGGCCGCCATGGTGCCGCCGACGACGAGGGCGAGCATGACGAGCGCCAAGAGGTCGATGACCGACTCCGAATGGGGGGAGACGACGTCGTTCACGATCACCTCGACGACGAGTGGGAAGGTGACCTCGCAGGCGGCTGCCACGAGCGCAAGGCCG
Source organism: Actinomycetes bacterium (assembly GCA_021838945.1). Lineage (GTDB taxonomy): Bacteria > Actinomycetota > Acidimicrobiia > Acidimicrobiales > Bog-793 > JAKCCH01. The sequence continues at coordinate 9,172 of JAKCCH010000051.1, read as the reverse complement.
AGGGCGATGAAGAGCGCCCGCCGGTGCGAGCGGAGGAAGGGGCGGATCCAGCGCAGGTTCGGCGCTCCACCCGGGACCTCCGGAGGCCTCCCTGTCGGGGTGACGACCGCGGCGAAGCCGTCCCATGCCTCGGCAAGCTCGTCCCGGCTGACGCGGCGCAGCCCGACCGCCGGGTCCGCGATGACCGCTCGGTCTTCCCCGACCTCGGTGAGCACGACCCAGTGGTTCTGCCTCCAGTGGATGACCGACGGCAGCGGGATCCGCGGCACCTGGTGGCGTGAGACCTTCCTCGGCTCGACCTCGAGGCCGAGCTTGCGTCCCGTCTCGGTGATGGCGCGCAGCGTCGTCCCCGTCACGTCTGTCCCTGCGAGGTCGCGCAGGGATGCGGTCGACACCTTGATCCCGTGGAATGTGGCGACCATCGCGAGGCATGCGACGCCGCAGTCCATCTCGTCGATCTGCTGCACCACCGGGAAGCGGCGCCGGCGCCCCGGTCCGAGGCGGTAGCGGGATCGCCCGGCAGATCCAGCCTGCTCTTCGCCTGCTGAGGGTGGCAGGCCGGGCTTGGTTGCATCCCGGCCGGCCGACGAAGGCTCACCGGCCTCATCGGCGCCCCCGTCGGTGGAGGGGGCGAGACCGCCCGGCAGGATCTCGTTCGCGAAGTCGAGCGGCAGCCGAGCGGCGGTTCGGAAGTCACGTCCCTCCGCCACCTCCCGCACCCGCCGGCCGAAGGCGGGAAGGGCTTCGCAGAGGTGCTCGAAGGCAGCCGGATCGACGAAGTAGAGGCGGCACGCGGTGAGCGAGCGGACGGTCGCCACGCTTGGCTCGGCCGAGAGGAGGGAACGCTCGCCGAACAGGTCACCGATGCCGAAGTAGCCGATGCGGGAGTCGACCCCCTCCTCGCTTCGTACTGCCTCGAGCCGCCCCTCCTCGACGATGAAGAGCCCGATGCCCGGTTCGTCCTGGCGGATGACGTCCGTGCCGGCTGAGACCTCGATCGTGTCGACCAGTGGAAAGAGGACGCCGGCGGCCTGCAAGGAGAGGTCGTCGAAGGCGGCGTGCATGCGCAGCAGCCGGTTCAGCCGCTGGATCCTCTCCTGTGCTGCGAGAGCGTCGCGAACTTCGGGATGCGACGCGAGGAGGGCCTCGAACACGACACGGTCGAGATAGGCGGCGCGGGATGTTTCCGAGGAGCGAACGGTGGCGTTCCTCGTGGTGTTGTGGAGGAGGGCCGACTCGCCGAACCACTGACCGGGCTCGAGGCGGGCGAGGGTGACCTCTCCGCCGCCGGAGGTCGAGACGATGCGGGCGCTCCCCGCTGTGAGGACGTACATGCCGTCCGGCTCGTCTCCCTCGCGGATGATCTCCTCGCCGAAGTCGAAGGTGCGCTGCTGGAAGAGCCTGGCAACGAGGTCGGCCACCTCGGGCTCGAGCATCGCCATGAAGGGCAGCCCCTGCACGAGCTGCCCGTCGTGCTCGGTCGGTCGCAGGGAGGCAGTCACAGCGGTCCGAGCTCACGTACCGTGCCGGCGACGGCGCGCTCGAGCGCCTCGGCGAGCACCTCGTCGGCAGCCCAGCGGAGCACCTCGGCGTCGTGCGCGCTCGGGCGCGTGCGCTCGGACAGCCAGACGGCCGCGAAGCCGCCCTCGACCTCGACCGGCCCGACCGCCTCGGCGGCGGGCGCAGCTTCGAGGATGCCGGCAAGGTGAGCCGGGAGTTCGTCGGCGCGCGCACGGATGCGTCGCAGCGCCTCGCCGGCTCTCGTCGCGATGACGTCGGCGGACAGCCCGTCGCGGCTGCAGCTCACTGCCTCCGCCGCCGCAGCCTGGCTGGCGAGCACGAGCAACTCGAACTCGAACGTCGTCCACTCCGCACGGTGGCCTCCGGCTCTGCGGGCGGCCTCGGGCGACTTCGCGACGGACTGACGGAGCTGATCGAGCGCGCCGGCGTCTCGCCGGGCTCGTTCGACGAGGGCACGCACGTCTGCGTCGTGAGGCTCGAGGCCGGCCACGGCCAGGAGCTCGTCGACCCCGGCGTCCCGAGGACTGCTCGTCCCAGGTCCCCCATCGACGAGCTGCCGGGCGGCGACGAGATCGACTACAGAACTCGCGAGCGACCTCCACCCGCCCGAGCACATCAGCTCGACGTACAGCTCGAGGGCGTCCACCGGGCCGGGTGGCTCGGCGGGTGGCTCGCTCGGCCGGGACGCCCTTGCGACATGGCGGCGGAGGTAGCCCTCGAGGTCCTCGAGCACGAGCCGCCGGGTCTCGAGCCAGGTCCGCAGGTCATCCCCGCTCTCGAGGTGCCGGGCACGGCGAAACGTCGCCGCCTCGGAACGCACGAGCTCGCCCGGCACCGGCGAAGCCGACGAGCGGACGAGGTGGTCGCCACGGCGGAGGTCGGAGACGAAGCGTCCGAGCGCCCCGGTCGCCGCACCGATGACCATGAGGTCGCGGTAGGTGAGGACGGTGTCTCCTGCCGCCAGCACGGGGTCGTGCAAAGGCGGCTCGCGGCCGGACGTGCGGCGGGGGTCGAGTCCCGCTCGGGCGCCGTCCATGCGGCTCCGGTGCTCGCCGGCCGCTGTCATCGCCGCGAAGTCAACCAGATCCAGCAACCAGATGCGCAGGCCGGCGCCCTCGCCGCCCACCTTCGCGGCAGACCCCGCGCGCAGGCGGATCGCGATAGCATGGGATCTCGGACGTGAAGCGGGTCCCGCGAGGCCCGAACGGACGAAAGGGAGCCCGAGTGGCCGAACGAGAGAGAAGGTTGACGCGCCCTGGTGGGCGCGTTTTTGTTGCCCGGGCGCAGGTCATGGATGCCGACGAGGTCTCCCGGGCGCTGCGCCGCATCGCCCACGAGGTGATCGAGCACAACCACGGCCTCGACGACGTCGTGGTGGTCGGCCTGCAGACCGGCGGCGTGCCCCTCGCCCAGCGCCTCGTGGCGGTGCTCAGCGACATCGAGGGGGTGAACGTGCCGCTCGGGACCCTCGACGTCGCCTTCTACCGGGATGACATCGGCCTCCGGCCGGTGCTGCCGGAGGAGGTCACGAACATCCCGGTGGACCTCACGGCGAAGACGGTCATCCTCGTCGACGACGTCCTGTTCACCGGCCGCACGGTCCGTGCCGCTCTCGATGCGCTCGCCGACCACGGCCGCGCCCGGGCGGTGCAGCTCGCCGTCATGGTCGACCGTGGCCACCGCGAGCTCCCGATCCGCCCGGACTACGTCGGCAAGAACCTGCCGACGCGGCGCGACGAGCTCGTGGACGTCACCGTCGAAGGCGTGGCCATCGGCGAGCTGGTCGACGAGCGAGGAGGAACAGCACGATGACCGCGACACCGACCACCGCGACACCGACCACCCCGACCCCGGCGACCCCGGCTCAGACCACCCCAGCTCTGACCACCACCACCGACCGCCACCTGCTGTCCGTCGCCGACCTCGGCCGCGCCGGCATCGACGACATCATGACGCTCGCCGACTCCTTCAAAGAGGTGTCCGAGCGCCGGATCCCGAAGGTGCCCGCCCTCCGCGGCAAGACCGTGGCGACGCTCTTCTTCGAGGCCTCGACCCGGACGCGGCTCTCGTTCGAAACAGCTGCGAAACGCCTCTCCGCTGACGTCATGTCCTTCTCCGCCTCGAGCTCGTCGCTCGAGAAGGGCGAGTCGCTGCGGGACACCGTCGAGACCATCGACGCCATGGGCGTCGACGCGATGATCGTGCGCCACAAGAGCTCCGGCGTGCCGATGCGAATCACCTCCTGGACCTCCGCCTCGGTCATCAACGCCGGGGACGGCCAGCACGAGCACCCCACGCAGGCACTGCTCGACTGCTACACGATCCGGGAGGCGCTCGCCGCGCGCTCGGGCTCCGGGAGCAGAGCGGGAGCCGGTGCCGAACCGCCCGCCGGCTTCGCCGGGCTCCGCATCGGGATCATCGGCGACATCAAGCACAGCCGGGTCGCCCGTTCCAACGTCCTCGCCTTCTCGGCTCTCGGCGCCGACGTGGTGCTCGTCGCGCCGCGCACGTTGCTCCCGCCCTCGCTCGAGGGCTGGCCCGTGGAGGCGACGGCCGAGCTCGACTCCGTCCTCCCGGACCTCGACGTCGTCTACCTGCTCCGCATCCAGGCCGAACGCGCCGGCCAGGTGCTGTTGCCGGATCTGGACGAGTACCACGTGCGTTTCGGGCTGACGGCCGAGCGCGCCCGGCGGCTCTCGCCGCAGGCGCTCGTCATGCACCCGGGTCCGATGATCCGAGGCGTCGAGATCGCCCCCGAGGCGGCGGACCTGCCCTCCTCCCTCGTGACCCGCCAGGTGAGGAACGGCGTTTTCATCCGCTCGGCGGTCCTCTTCCACCTCCTCGGCGCCTCCGGTCCGCCGGCAGCCGATGCCGCCGACGACGAGAAGTCCGGCAATGCCTGAGGCAGACCTGCTCATCCGCGGTGGGACGGTGGTCGATGCGCACGGCGAGCGGCGCGCCGACGTGCTCGTAGCCGGGAGCGAGATCGTCGCCGTCGGCGAAGGGATCGAGCTGCCGCACGGCGTGAGGGTGCTCGAGGCGGGCGGTTGCCTCGTCGCCCCGGGCCTCGTCGACCTGCACAGTCACCTCCGCGAGCCCGGAGACGAGGTGGCCGAGACGGTCGAGACCGGCTCACGAGCCGCCGCTCTCGGCGGTTACACCGCAGTCGTCGCGATGCCGAACACCGAGCCTGCGATCGACAACCCGTCGGTCGCCCGGGACGTCCTCGAGCTCGGCCGCAAGGCGCTCTGTGAGGTCGCCGTCGCCGGTGCCATCACGATCGGGCGCGCGGGCGACAGCCTGGCACCCCTCGGTGAGCTGGCGGCGCTCGGGATCCAGATCTTCACGGACGACGGCGCCGGTGTGCAGGACGCCTCGCTGATGCGCCAGGCGCTCGAGTACGCGAGCGACCTCGGCGTCGTCCTGGCGGAGCACTGCCAGGACGACTCGCTCGCAGCAGGCGGTCAGATGCACGAAGGCGCATGGTCGAGCCGGCTCGGGATGGTCGGCCAACCGGCTCTGGCGGAGGAGGCGATGCTGGCGCGCGACCTCGCGCTCGTGCGCCTGACGCGATCCGCCATGCACTTCCTGCATCTCTCGACAGCCGGTTCGGTCGACCTCGTCTCGGCGGCGAAGGCCGAAGGACTTCCCGTGACGGCCGAGGTGACACCACACCACCTCGCGCTCACAGACGCGGCGGTCGCGAGCTACGACCCGGTGTTCAAGGTCAACCCGCCGCTCCGTACGGAGCGGGACGTCGAGGCACTTCGCAACGCGCTGGCGAGCGGGGTCGTCGACGCCGTCGCGACTGATCATGCGCCGCACGCGCCCGAGCTCAAGGAGCGGCCCTTCGACGAGGCACCACCGGGGATGCTCGGGCTTGAGACGGCTCTCGCCGTCACCTGGAAGGCCGTCACCGGTCGAATGTCCTTCGCCGCTCTGCTCGGAGCTTTCTCCTGGCAGCCGGCACGGGTCGCCCGGCTCGACCGCGCCGCTGGCGGTCGCCAGGGCGGGCCGGTCGAGGTCGGAGCCCCCGCCAACCTCGTCGTCTGGGACCAGTCGGCCGGATGGTCGGTCGATCCGGCGAAGTTGGCGTCGCGCAGCCGCAACACGCCGTATGGCGGATGGGACCTGACCGGACGCGTGCGCCACACGGTCCACGAAGGCGAGGCCGTCGTGATCGACGCGAAGGCGCAGCGTTGACCCGACAGCGGCGACAACTGAGGCGGCCGGCGCTCCTCGTCCTGGCCGACGGTGCCGTGTTCGAAGGCGAGGCGATCGGCGCCACCGTTCCCGTCGCAACGGGCGAGATCGTGTTCAACACGTGCCTCTCCGGCTACCAGGAGGTGGTCACCGATCCCTCGTACGCCGGCCAGGTGATCGCCTTCACCTACCCGCACATCGGCAACTACGGCGTCTCACCCGAGGACGAGGAGTCCGGCCGGCCGTTCTGCCGCGGCGTCGTCGTGCGAGACGTAACGGAGCGGCCGAGCAACTGGCGGTCGGCGGAGAGCCTCGAGCAGTTCCTCGTCCGCCACCGGATCCCCGGCATCACGGGCATCGACACGCGCCGGTTGACGCGCCACATCCGGGAGGAAGGCGCCATGGGGTGCGCGCTCGGGACGGCGGGCGAGGTCGAGCTGCTGGCGGCGGCACGGGCCGAGACCGGTACCGAGGGCGTCGACCTCGTCGCCGAGGTCTCGACGCACGTGCCGTACCGGCCCTCCCCGGCGCTCGAGTCGCCGGAGGGGCGGGAGAGCGGTCTCAGGGTGGTCGCGTACGACTTCGGCATCAAATCGACGATCCTGCGCAACCTGACGAGGGTCGCCGAGGTCGAGGTCGTGCCGGCCACGACCCCCGCCGCCGAGGCGCTCGAGCGGCATCCCCACGGCGTCTTCCTCTCGAACGGCCCGGGTGATCCCGCCGCTCTCGACCACATCCGCACCGAGATCGGCAAGCTGCTCGGGGTGGTGCCGGTCTTCGGGATCTGCCTCGGGCACCAGCTGCTGGCGGGGGCACTCGGGGCCGGGACGTACCGGCTGCGTTTCGGGCACCATGGCGGCAACCACCCGGTGCGTCGCGTCGAGACGGGGACGGTGGAGATCACGAGCCAGAACCACGGCTACGCCGTCGAGCCCGACTCGATCGACGGCGCCCAGGTCACCCACGTGAACTTGAACGACGGGGTCATCGAGGGGCTGGCGCGCGACGACCTGCGGGCCTTCGGCGTCCAGTACCACCCCGAAGCCGGGCCCGGCCCGCACGACGCCCGGTACCTCTTCGAGGAGTTCCGGTCCGAGATGGAGCGGTCGCGCTGATGGGCCGGCGGGAGGACATCGACTCGATCCTCGTCGTCGGCTCGGGACCGATCGTGATCGGTCAGGCGTGCGAGTTCGACTACTCGGGGACCCAGGCCTGCCGCGTCCTCCGCTCGGAGGGCTACCGGGTCATCCTCGCCAACTCCAACCCGGCGACGATCATGACGGACCCCGACATCGCCGATCGCACCTACGTCGAGCCGCTCGAGGTGGACGTGCTGGCAGCGATCGTCGAGCGGGAGCGGCCCTCGGCCCTGTTGCCGACGATGGGCGGCCAGACCGCCCTCAACCTCGCCATCAAGCTCGCCGACTCGGGCGTCCTCTCTGATCTCGGCGTCCAGCTGATCGGCGCCAGCGCCGAGGCGATCCACACGGCGGAGAACCGGGACCTGTTCAAGAGCGCCATGACCGAGATCGGCCTGGCGGTGCCGGCCTCGGGCTTCGCTCACCATCTCGAGGAGGCCGTCGAGATCGCGCGGGAGATCGGGTTCCCGATCATCGTGCGACCCTCGTTCATCCTCGGCGGCGCCGGTACCGGGATCGCCGACACCGAAGCGGACTTCGTGCGGCTCGCCCGCGAGGGTCTCGCGGCGAGCCCTGTCTCGGAGATCCTCGTCGAACGTTCGATCGCCGGTTGGAAGGAGTTCGAGCTCGAGGTCATGCGCGACCGCGTCGACAACTGCGTCGTCGTCTGCTCGATCGAGAACTTCGACCCGATGGGCGTCCACACCGGTGACTCGGTGACGGTTGCGCCGGCACAGACCCTGTCGGACGTCGAGTACCAGTCGATGCGTGACGCCGCCTTCGCCTGCATCCGCCGCGTCGGCGTCGAGACCGGGGGATCCAACATCCAGTTCGCCGTCAACCCGCGCTCGGGGGACATGCTCGTCATCGAGATGAACCCGCGCGTCTCGCGCTCGTCGGCTCTCGCCTCGAAGGCGACCGGGTTCCCGATCGCGAAGATCGCCGCTCGTCTCGCGGTCGGCTACACGCTCGACGAGGTGGCGAACGACATCACGAAGGCGACGCCGGCGAGCTTCGAGCCGACGATCGACTACGTGGTCACGAAGGTGCCGCGCTGGGCCTTCGAGAAACTTCCCGGTGCCCCCGACGCCCTCGGCACCCGCATGCAGTCGGTGGGGGAGGCGATGGCGATCGGGCGTACGTTCCCCGAGTCGCTCCAGAAGGCTCTCCGCGGCATCGAGCGCGGCCGCCAGGGGCTGAACGCCGACCCGGGGGAGCACCACTACGACTCCTTCTCGACCGAGGACCTCGTCGAGCGAGCGAAGGTGCCGACGCCCGAGCGCCTGTTCCAGCTCGAGTCGGCGCTGCGACGGGGGAAGACGGTCGAAGACCTCGCCCAGGCGACGGGGATCGACCCGTGGTTCCTCGACCAGATCGAGCTGATGGTGACCGAGCGACTGGAGCTCGAGGAGCTGCGTGCGGCCCATGCCGACGGGCAGGATGCGCTCGACGCCCTCGATCGCCCGACCTGGCGGCGCGCGAAGCGGCTCGGCTTCGCAGATGCCCAGCTGGCGTACCTGTTCGGCGTCGACGAGGGCGAAGTGCGGGCCGCCCGGCTCGCCGCCGGGGTCCGACCGACGTTCAAGACGGTCGACACCTGCGGCGCCGAGTTCGCGGCCGAGACCCCGTACCACTACGAGACCTACGAGGACGAGGACGAGGTGCGCCCGGGGCACCGGCCCCGCGTGATCATCCTCGGCTCGGGACCGAACCGTATCGGCCAGGGCATCGAGTTCGACTACTGCTGCGTCCACGCCTCGATGGCATTGCGGGAAGCGGGCTACGAGACCGTGATGGTGAACTGCAACCCCGAGACCGTCTCGACGGACTACGACACCTCCGACCGCCTCTACTTCGAGCCGGTCTCCGAGGAAGCGGTCCTCGACGTCGTGGCGGCCGAGCAGGCGGCGGGAGGCGGCGGAGTGCTCGGCGTGATCGTCGCACTCGGGGGTCAGACACCGCTCAGGCTCGCAAACCGGCTGCCGGTCGAGCTCGTGCTCGGGACGCCACCCGAGTCGATCGACACCGCCGAGGACCGCGAGAGGTGGTCGGCGCTCTGCGGCCGCCTCGAGATCCCGCAGCCGGCGGGCGGCACTGCCCGCACGCTGGCGGAGGCACAGGCGGTCGTCGACCGGATCGGGTTCCCTGCGCTCGTCCGGCCGAGCTACGTGCTCGGCGGCCGTGCGATGGAGATCGTCTACGACGCCGAGGGGCTCGAGGAGGCGTTCACGTCCCTGTCGCTCAGCTCGGAGGGGATGCTCGCAGCCGAGCGACCGATCCTCATCGACCGGTTCCTCGAGGACGCCATC